>NZ_CATKQM010000042.1:0-36583 GCF_949768225.1 Pseudomonas sp. IT-P44
ACAGCGAGGCACCGAACGAAAGGGGCAAAAGCGCTTGGTTACTTGGCGCTTCTCCAAGTGACCCGCCGTAAGGGCGGAACCAATAGAAGCCGTTACCGCAAAAACGGATATCCCCCCAACCAACCAACCAACCAACCGCACAACAAACAATGCCCTCATTTGCCCATACCCCCCATGTCTGCTAGTGTCGCGCCGGTTTAACGTCAACCGGAAATCGCCGCCATGGCCCGCAAAAAAGCTGCACTGGATTTCGAACAATCCCTCGCCGACCTGCAAACGCTGGTAGAGCGACTGGAGAACGGCGAACTGTCGCTGGAAGACTCGCTGACGGCTTTCGAGCAAGGCATCGGTCTGACCCGTGATTGCCAGGCAGCGCTGGCCCAGGCCGAGCAGAAGGTTCAAGTGCTGCTCGAACGTGATGGCGAGCTCGCCGAGGAACCCTTCGACGCGGATCAACCAGAATGATTGCAGCGTATTCGGCGACGAGCCAGGCCCGCGTCAACGCGGCACTGGAAACCCTGTTCAACGCACCAAGCCCGGAACTCGCGCGGCTCTACGAAGCCATGCGCTACAGCGTGATGAACGGCGGCAAGCGCGTGCGTCCACTGCTGGCCTACGCAGCGTGCGAAGCGCTGGGCGGCAAGGCCGAGCAAGCCAACGGCGCTGCCTGCGCGGTGGAACTGATCCACGCTTATTCGCTGGTGCACGACGATTTGCCGGCGATGGACGACGACGATCTGCGTCGCGGCCAGCCGACCACCCACAAAAAATTCGATGAAGCCTGCGCGATTCTCGCCGGTGACGGTTTGCAGAGCCTGGCCTTCAGCGCCCTGCTCGACCCGCGCCTGAGCACGTCCGATGCGGAGATCCGCCTGCAAATGGTCAGCGCATTGGCGTTGGCAGCAGGACCGGCCGGCATGGTCGGCGGTCAAGCCATCGACCTCGGTTCGGTCGGCTTGAAGCTCGATCAGAATGCCCTCGAATACATGCACCGGCACAAGACCGGCGCGCTGATTGAGGCCAGCGTCAAACTCGGCGCCCTCGCCAGCGGCCGGGCCGAGAAAGACGAACTGAAGTCCTTGCAGACTTATGCACAGGCCATCGGCCTGGCCTTCCAGGTGCAGGACGACATTCTCGACGTCGAAAGCGATACCGAAACCCTCGGCAAACGCCAGGGCGCCGACATCGCGCGCGACAAACCGACCTACCCGGCCCTGCTCGGCCTCGATGCGGCCAAAGCCTACGCGCTGGAACTGCGCGATCAGGCCCTGCACGCGCTGCGACCGTTTGACGCGGCCGCCGAGCCATTGCGCGATTTGGCCCGGTATATCGTCGAACGGCGCAGCTGACAGCGTATCCGCCAAAAAAGAGCAACGCGTGGGCAGGGGCCGATGCATCAGGTAAACTGCCGCCTCTTCTATACCTATAACGATTCGCCTGATGCCCACGACGTTTCATGAGATTCCCCGCAAGCGCCCGACCACGCCCCTGCTCGACCGTGCCAACACGCCGGACGGCCTGCGCCGGTTAGGCGAAGCCGAGCTGGAAACCCTGGCCGATGAGTTGCGCCTGGAATTGCTCTACACGGTCGGTCAGACCGGCGGGCATTTCGGTGCCGGCCTGGGCGTCATCGAGCTGACCATAGCGTTGCATTACGTCTTCGACACCCCGGACGACCGGCTGGTGTGGGACGTGGGTCATCAGGCCTATCCGCACAAGATCCTCACCGGCCGTCGCGAGCGCATGGGCACCCTGCGCCAGAAGGATGGCGTCGCCGCCTTCCCGCGCCGCTCCGAAAGCGAGTACGACACCTTTGGCGTCGGCCACTCCAGCACCTCGATCAGCGCAGCGCTGGGCATGGCCATTGCCGCCCGCTTGCAAAACAGTGATCGCAAGGCGATTGCCGTGATCGGCGACGGCGCACTGACCGCCGGCATGGCGTTCGAGGCGCTGAACCACGCGCCGGAAGTGGACGCCAACATGCTGGTGATCCTCAACGACAACGACATGTCGATCTCGCGCAACGTCGGTGGCTTGTCGAACTACCTGGCGAAAATCCTTTCCAGCCGCACCTACGCGAGCATGCGTGAAGGCAGCAAAAAGGTCCTGTCGCGCCTGCCCGGCGCCTGGGAAATCGCCCGTCGCACCGAAGAATACGCCAAAGGCATGCTGGTTCCCGGCACGCTGTTCGAAGAGCTGGGCTGGAACTATATCGGCCCGATCGATGGCCACGACCTGCCGACCCTGATCGCCACTCTGCGCAACATGCGCGATCTCAAAGGCCCGCAGTTCCTGCACATTGTCACCAAGAAAGGCAAAGGCTTCGCCCCGGCGGAAGTCGACCCGATCGGTTACCACGCCATCACCAAACTCGAACCGCTGGACGCTCCGGCCGCTGCGCCGAAAAAAGCCAGCGGTCCGAAGTATTCCGGCGTGTTCGGCGAATGGCTGTGCGACATGGCCGCGGCCGACCCACGCTTGGTGGGCATCACCCCGGCGATGAAAGAAGGCTCCGACCTGGTGGCCTTCAGCGAGCGTTTCCCGCTGCGCTATTTCGACGTGGCGATTGCCGAACAGCACGCCGTCACCTTCGCGGCGGGCATGGCCTGTGAAGGCGCGAAACCGGTGGTGGCGATCTACTCGACGTTCCTGCAACGCGGCTACGATCAGCTTGTTCACGATGTGGCGGTGCAAAACCTCGACGTCTTGTTCGCCATCGACCGCGCCGGTCTGGTCGGCGAAGACGGCCCGACGCACGCAGGCAGTTTCGACCTGTCGTTCCTGCGCTGCATCCCCGGCATGCTGGTGATGACCCCGAGCGACGAAAACGAACTGCGCAAAATGCTCACCACGGGCCATCTGTACAACGGCCCGGCGGCGGTGCGTTACCCGCGCGGCAACGGCCCGAACGCAACGATCGAGAAAGACCTGCAACCAATTGAAATCGGCAAAGGCGTGGTTCGCCGTCAGGGCAGCAAAGTCGCCCTGCTGGTGTTCGGCGTGCAATTGGCCGAGGCGCTGAAAGTCGCCCAGACGCTGGATGCCACCGTGGTCGACATGCGTTTCGTCAAACCGCTGGATGAAGAGCTGGTTCGCGAAATCGCCGGCAACCATGAGTTGCTGGTGACCATCGAAGAGAACGCGATCATGGGCGGTGCCGGTGGCGCGGTCAGCGAATTCCTCGCCCGCGAGAACATCCTCAAGTCGGTGCTGCACCTGGGCTTGCCGGACCTTTACGTCGAACACGCCAAGCCCGCGCAAATGCTGGCCGAGTGCGGACTGGATGAGGCAGGGATCGAGGCCTCGATCCGCGAACGCCTGCAACTGCTAGCTCAGTAACCCCTCCCCCTGTAGGAGCGAGGCTTGCCCGCGAAGACGATCTAACGGTCAACATAAATGTTGAGTGTTATGGCCTCTTCGCGGGCAAGCCTCGCTCCTACAAGTCCCGTGTTTGCTACGGATTACCCATGAAACTCTCCCGCCTCGCCCTGACGCTGACCCTTCTGCCGTCCGGCCCGCTCCTGGCCGACACTTTCGAACGCGATCAAGCCCTGAAACTGCCCGACGTACTGATCAGCGCCAACCGCCAGGTCGAAGCGCGCAACGACAGCAGCGCCGCCAACACCGTGTTCACCCGCGACGACATCGACCGCCTGCAACCGGGCAGCGTCACCGACCTGCTGCGTCGCGTGCCGGGCGTGCAAGTCGGGCAGACCGGCGGGCGCGGCAGCTTGCCGGGGGTTTACATTCGCGGCACCAAATCCGCTCAGAGCCTGGTGCTGGTGGACGGTCAACGCATCGGCAACTCGACTTCCGGCGACAGCAACCTGCAACACATCAACATCGAGCAAGTCGAGCGCGTGGAAGTGCTGCGCGGCTCCCGCTCGGTGATTTATGGCAGCGATGCAATTGGCGGGGTGATCCAGATTTTCACCCGTCGTGGCGCCGAACAAGGCCTGCAACCGCGCCTGCACATGGGTTTTGGCAGCAACCAGACGTGGGAGCGCAGCCTTGGCGTGTCCGGTGGCGATGAGCAAACCCGCTTCAACCTGGGCGCCAGTCTCGATGAGACCGCCGGGATCAATCGCACCCACGCGTCGTACCCCAGCGATGGTGATCACGATGAGTATCGCAACAAGTCGGTGAGCCTGAGCCTGAGTCACGCCCTCACCGATGACCTCGAAATCGGCGCAAACTTGCTGGATAACCGTGGCAAAAGCGCGTTCGACAGTCCGCTCGGGCGCTACGACGAAATGACAAAAGCGTCCTACCAACAGCAGCCTTACAGCGATTTCAGCGTGAGCGGCGTCAGCAGTTACATCGATGCACAGGTCAATGACGCGTGGAAAACCCGCATCGAATTCGGCCACAGCGAAAACCGCGAGAAGCTCATGGACAAGCTCAGCGATGAACGCAGCGTGTTCAACACCTACCGAGACTCGGTGAACTGGCAGAACGACCTGACGCTCGACGCGCGCAACAGCCTGATCCTCGGCGGTGATTGGTACGAAGACCGCATCAACAGCAGCACCGCATTCGACGAGGACAGCCGCTGGAATCGCGCGGCGTTTATCCAGCATCGCTATCAGGCCGACAGTTTCTCCACGGAGCTGGGCTTGCGCCGCGACCAGAACCAGCAGTTTGGCAGCCAGAACAGCTGGAGCGGCACCTTCACCCTGCCGTTGAACCCGGAAAACGATGTGCTGCTGACCTACAGCGAAGGCTTTCGCGCACCGACGTTCAATGATTTGTATTACCCGAATTTCAGCAATCCGGACCTGAAGCCTGAAACCTCGAAAAGCTACGAGCTGCAATGGCGCAGTCAGCTAACCGAAAACAGCCGCCTCGAAGCCTCGCTGTATCGCACCGATCTCAAGGACGCGATTATCTTCGGCAGCAACACCCCCCCGCAGAACGTCGCCTCGGCACGGATCAACGGGTTTGAAGCGGCGTTGAAGCAGGAGCTGTTCGGTTGGCAGAGTAACCTTGGCGTGGCGTTCATCGACCCGCGTGATCGCGACAGCGGGCACACCCTGGCGCGTCGTGCACGGCGGACCTTGAGCCTGGATCTGGATCGACAGTTTGATCGACTGGGTCTCGGTGCCAGTTGGCAAGCGGTGAGCAGCAGCTTTGACGATGAGGACAATCGGCAGCCGTTAGGCGGGTATGCGCTGTTGGGGCTGCGCAGCAGTTGGGAGCTGAATCGTGAGATCAAGCTTGAGCTGAAGGTCGATAACCTGCTGGACAAGGGTTACAGCCGGGCGTTGTACAGCCATGAGGGCAGTCAGTATGGGTATCGCGAAGAAGGTCGGGCGTGGATGTTTGGGGTGACCTGGACGCCGGAGATCTGATCTGACATTTGCGGTGTTCGGGCGGGCCTCTTCGCGGGCAAGCCTCGCTCCTACAGAGGATCACGGTGCTTTGTAGGAGCGAGGCTTGCCCGCGAAGGTGGCGCCGCGGTTTAACGATCGGGCGCTATCAATTGGCAGAGCTTGGCCGTTGCCTCGATCATCTGCCCACTCGGCCGCTCCAGCCCTTTATCCGTCACCAACCGCAATCGCCCCTGCGCCACCGCCGCCACTTGCGGCCAGGCCTTCCACGCCTCCAGCTGCGCCTGATCACTGGCCAGAATCACCTCGGGATTACGCTGCAACACCGCCTCCACGCTGACTTGCGGCGCCGGCAATGCCAGGTCGGCAAACACATTGCGCGCGCCGCACACGTCCAGCGCATCGCTGATGATCTGCCCGCCACCGACGGTGTACAGCGGACGATCCCAGACCTGATAAAACACCCGCAGCGGTTCATCCCGCCGATAACGCTGGCGCAGTGTATCGAGGCGCTGACGCAGGTCGCTGGCCAATGACACGCCTCGCTCGGGCCGGCCGAGCTGCGTGGCAATCGCCTCGATTTGCGCGGTCAGTTGATCAAGAGTGTGGGGGTCGGCGACGTACGTAGGGATGTTCAGGCGCTTGAGTTGTTCACGCTGGGCCGAGCCGACACTGCCGGGCCAGAGCAGCAGCAAATCGGGTTTGAGGCTGAGCAACCGCTCCATGTCCAACTGGCCATAGCGGCCAACGGAAGGCAGGTCTTTGAGTTCAGCAGGACGATCGCCGGCATCCAGTACGCCGACCAGAAGATCAGCAGAACCCAGCTCAACGACGATTTCAGAGAGAGACGGCGCGAGGCTGACGACGCGCTCGACCGCAGAGGTCAGGCTACTGACGACCAGCAGCAAAACCGCCAGCCCGATGCGGCGCATCAGCCGAGTTGACGCGGGATACGGTAGAGGTAGAACAGCACCGTGGTCGACAGCGCCAACAGCACCAACGGCACCGCTTCAAGACCGACGAATACGGCCAACGCACCGATCCAGGCCGGTAAACCGGCGGCCAGAAACGCAGTACGGCGCTTGGCAGCCAGGACAATCCACGCGGCGGGCTCTTCAGGGGTATCGAGGGCTTTCTGGGTGGCGATCAGTGCGTGTTTGTAGCCACCGAAAAACTTCAGGCTGACAAACATCGAGGCCACACCGGCGATGAACAGCGGCATCGCCAGCACCGGCAGGATCGCCTCGCCCTGGCCAAACACGCCGTTGATCACGAACAGCGGCAGCAGGGCCAACGCCAGGTATTGCCACCAACTGACGGACAGTCGGCGCCGCACTTGACCCCGGGTCACGCCCGGTCTACCTCACCCTGATGCTCGTTGCCCATCATGTGGTCGAGCTTGCTGGCCTTGGTGGCCAGGTAGAGTTTGTTGTGCGGATTGTGGCCAGTGTGCAGCGGCACGCGCTCGGCGACGACGATGCCCATGTCGGTCAAGGCTTTGACCTTGCGCGGGTTGTTGGTCATCAGGCGCAGGGATTTCACCCCCAGGTGCTCAAGCATCGGCAGGCACATGGCGTAGTCGCGCTGGTCGGCGGCGAAGCCCAGACGCTCGTTGGCTTCAACGGTGTCGGCGCCGCCGTCCTGCAATTCATAGGCGCGGATTTTGTTCAGCAGGCCAATGCCACGGCCTTCCTGACGCAAATACAGCAATACGCCACGGCCTTCGCGGGCGATGGCCTGCAAGGCAGCCTCGAGTTGCGAGCCGCAGTCGCAGCGCTGGCTGAACAAGGCATCGCCGGTCAGGCATTCAGAGTGCAAGCGGCCGAGTACCGGGGCACCATCGTCGAACTCACCGAGGCTCAGGACAACGTGCTCGCGCCCGTTCTCTTCATCGAGAAAGCCATGCATGGTGAATTGCGCAAAAGGCGTTGGCAGCTTGGAAGCGGCGACAAAAACGACAGGCACCGGTGTGCTCCTGATCAATAAGTACTGGAGATTCGCAGACGCGGCATTGTAACAGCAGGTTCCTACAGACGCTTAGGCTGAATTATGGAGCATAACGATCTAAAAGTTTGATCACCGAGTGCGCAACAACACCTGTAGGAGCCGGCTTGCTGGCGATAGCGGAGGTTCAGCCTGCATATTTATCGCCTGAATGGACGCCATCGCCAGCAAGCCGGCTCCTACAATGTTCGCGGTGTGCCGCGGAATTTGTGTTCAATTCGGGTCGAACGGATACGGCTGTTTCCAGCGTTCGAAAATCGGTTTCAACTGGCCGTTTTTGACCAGCACGTCCATTCGCTGGTCGAACAGCGCCATCAGTTTTCGCGCCTTGGGCGTATTGGCAAAGCACAGGTACAGCGGCAATTCCGCGATGTGCGTGCGCCGGAACTGGGACGGATCCTTGGTCCAGCGGAGCACGTAATCCACCTCGGTCAGCGCGTCGATGTAGTAGTCGGCACGGTTGTGGGTCAGCATCGACAGAATGCCGGTGCGCCGCATCACCTCGTTATAGCGACGTACGTTGGGCAGGTAGTTCTGGAAGCTGTAACCCCGGACCCAGGCCAGCCGGTAGTTGCCCAGCGTTTGCGGCGTCGGCACCGGATTGCTGGCCAGCCCCAAGGCGTAGATGTGATCGGTGTCGTAATTCCAGCGCGGATACAGCAGGTCGCTGACGTCATCCCGATAACCACCTACACAGGCGTCCACTTCGCCACGCTGCGCCAGGCCGATGGCGCGAATGTAGGGTTCGGTCCTGATGTCCAGTTTGACGCCGACCGGTTCGAAGACTTCGCGCAACACGTCCCAACCCAGGCCATGGCCATCGGCGGCGGTGTAGTCCTCCCAGTCTTCGCTGGCCAGATGAATCACCGATGGCGTTGTCACTGCCTCCCCCGCCTGGGCGAGCGAAGCAAACAGTGCGAAACCCATCACAGCCAACCAGCGTCGAGCCATCCTAGTTCCCTGTTCCGCCACTCAGGCGAAAATCCATACCAGCCCCTGCATCGCCAGCCACGCGAACACTCCGGCCAATACGTCGTCGAGCATGATCCCGACACCGCCGTGCACATGCCGGTCAATCCAGTGAATCGGCCACGGCTTGAGGATGTCGAAGAAGCGGAACACCAGAAAACCCGCGAGCAACCAGTACCAGCCTTCCGGCACCAGCCACAGGGTGATCCACATCCCGACCATTTCGTCCCAGACGATGCCTTCGTGATCGTGCACCCGCAGATCGTCGGCCACTTTGCCGCACAGCCAGAAGCCGAACAGCATGGTGATGCCCAGCATCAGCCAGTAACCCCAGTCGGGCAGCATCTGCCACAACGGAATAAAGGGTAGCGCAACTAACGAACCCCAGGTGCCCGGTGCCTTTGGCAAGGTGCCCGAGCCGAAGCCGAACGCCAGGAAATGCCAGGGATTGCGCCAGACCGACGGCGGTACGAATTCCGCCGGAACCTGTTTGGGATGATCTGTCACGGTGTCTCCCGAAAATGTTGATAGCCCCGGGTTTTCGGGGTGATGTCTTGTCCGGCGGCATCCAGCAGCACAACGCCCGGCCCCGTGACCACGCGCCCGATCACATGGATTGGCCAGCCATCTGCCAGCAACCCCGGCAACTCGACGGACGGTAAGGTGAAGGCCAGTACGTAATCGTCACCACCGCTCAGGGCGGCGTGTTCGGCGCCCGATTGACCGAGGAAGGCCACTAAGGCCTTCGACAGCGGCAAGCGGTCCCGCTCAACCTGAATGCCGACCCTCGACGCGAGCGCGATGTGCCCGCAGTCGGCGAGCAAGCCATCGGAGATGTCCAGCGCCGAAGTGGCTTTACCGCGCAACGCCTGACCCAGCGCGAGTTGCGGCTGCGGCGACCAGTAATGCGCCAGCAGCGGATCGGCGATGGCGGCTTCAGCCGTACGCTGACCGAGCACCAGCGGCAAGGCACCGGCGGCGTTGCCCAGCTCACCGCCGACGCACAGCAGGTCGCCTGGTTGCGCACCGCTGCGGGTCAACGCCAAACCACTTGGCACACGCCCGAACACGGTCATGGTCAGGCTCAGCGGCCCACGGGTAGTGTCGCCCCCCACCAGCGCAACGCCGCAGTTCTGCGCCATGCGGTTCAAACCACGGGCATAGGCGTCCAGCCAATCGGCGGTTACCGTCGGCAAGGTCAGGGCAAGGGTAAAGGCAACGGGCGTGGCGCCCATGGCCGCCAGATCGCTGACGGCCACGGCCAGCGAACGCTGACCGAGCAGAAACGGGTCGCAGGGGTCTGCGAAATGCACACCGGCCACGAGCGTGTCGGTGGAAATCGCCAGCTGCTCCCCGGGAGGAACAGCGAGCAAGGCGCAGTCATCGCCGATCCCCAGGGCAACGCCTTCGCCGCCCTGCGCACAAGGCGCGGCGGCGAAGAAATTGCGGATCAGCTCAAACTCGCCCATGGCTGAGACAAAGAGTTCAAGCGCCAATCAGCGCTTGAACGCCTTCACTTCAGCTTCACGCAGACGCGGGGCCAGCTTGTCGAGTACACCGTTGACGAACTTGTGGCCGTCGGTGGAACCGAAGACCTTCGCCAGTTCAATACCTTCGTTGATCACAACGCGGTAAGGCACATCGACGCGCTCGAGCAGTTCCCAGGTGGACAGGCGCAATACCGCCAGTTCAACCGGGTCCAGCTCTTCAATGGTCAGGTCCAGGCAAGGTGTCAGTGCGGCGTCGATACGGTCTTTCTGCGCGGGAACCCCATGCAGGATTTCACGGAAGTAGGCGCCGTCGACATCGCTGAAATCGTTATCGACCCGGAACTGCGCTTCGATCTCGTTCAGCGATTGCCTGGCCATGTGCCATTGGTACAGCGCCTGAGTCGCGAGCTGACGGGCTTCGCGACGCTTGACGCTTTTCGATGGCTTGCCGGCATCCGCAGGCTTTGGATCGCGCGGGTTGAAACGATCGCTTTCGTCGCTAATCACTTGGCCTCCAACTGCGCCAGCAGGCTGACCATTTCCAGAGCGGACAGGGCAGCTTCGGCACCTTTGTTACCGGCCTTGGTGCCGGAACGTTCGATGGCTTGCTCGATGGAATCAACGGTCAGGACGCCGAAGGCAACCGGAACGCCGAACTCCATGGACACCTGGGCCAGGCCCTTGGTGCATTCGCCCGCCACGTATTCGAAGTGCGGAGTACCGCCACGAATGACCGCGCCCAGAGCGATGATGGCTGCGAACTCGCCCTTCTGAGCGACTTTCTGCGCAACCAGCGGGATTTCGAAGGCGCCAGGTGCGCGGATGATGGTGATGTCGCTTTCGCTCACGCCATGGCGAACCAGGGCATCAACTGCACCGCTGACCAGGCTTTCAACAACGAAGCTGTTGAAACGGCCCACTACCAAAGCGTAGCGGCCTTTAGGGGCGATGAAGGTACCTTCGATGGTCTTCAGGGTCATTCGTTAGTTCTCTTAAAGAGCCGGGACGCGTCTTCTACGCGTCCCTCAGTGATATTTGAACCGCGAATACAGGGCCGGGAACAACCGGTCATTATTCGGAGGGCACGTATTCTACAACTTCCAGATCGAAACCGGATATCGCATTAAATTTCATTGGCGCAGACATCAGGCGCATTTTGCGCACGCCCAGGTCCCGAAGGATCTGCGAACCGGCACCGACGATGCTGTAGGTGGTCGGTTTTTTCACCGCGGCGTGATCGGCGGTTTCGCGGATGTGCGCCAGCAACACGTCGCCATCGAGCGGGTGACCGAGCAACAGCACCACGCCGCTGCCAGCCTCGGCAACCGCGGCCATGGCGGCGCGCAGGCTCCAGCGGCCCGGTTGCTTGACCATCAACAGGTCGCGCAGCGGGTCCATGTTGTGCACGCGAACCAGGGTCGGTTCTTCGGCGCACACGGTGCCCAGGGTCAGGGCCATGTGCACGTCGCCTTCCACGGAATCACGATAGGTCACCAGGTTGAATTGGCCCAGTTCGCTGTCCAGTGGCTGCTCGGCAATCCGCTGAACGGTACGTTCGTGGATCATCCGGTAGTGAATCAGGTCGGCGATGGTGCCGATCTTGATGTTGTGCTCGGCGGCGAAAGCTTCCAGTTCGGCGCGACGGGACATGGTGCCGTCGTCGTTCATCACTTCGCAGATCACGCCGCTCGGCTCGAAACCGGCCATGCGCGCGAGGTCGCAGGCAGCTTCAGTGTGACCGGCGCGAGCCAGGGTGCCACCGGCCTGGGCCATCAGCGGGAAGATGTGGCCGGGGCTGACGATGTCTTCAGCCTTGGCGTCTTTCGCGGCAGCGGCCTGCACGGTGCGCGCACGGTCAGCGGCGGAGATGCCGGTGGTCACGCCGGTGGCGGCTTCGATGGACACGGTGAACTTGGTGCCGAAACCGGAACCGTTGCGTGGAGCCATCAACGGCAGCTTCAGCGTTTCGCAGCGCTCGCGGCTCATCGGCATGCAGATCAGGCCACGGGCGTGCTTGGCCATGAAATTGATGTGTTCGGCCTGGCAGCACTCGGCGGCCATGATCAGGTCGCCTTCGTTCTCGCGGTCTTCGTCATCCATGAGGATGACCATCTTGCCTTGGCGGATGTCTTCAACCAGTTCTTCGATGCTATTGAGCGCCACAAGGCACCCCCTTGGGTCAGGATTTGAGGTAGCCGTTGGCGGCCAGAAAGCTTTCGGTAATGTTACTGGAAGTCGGCTCGGCGGCCTTGTCACCCAGCAACAGGCGCTCCAGGTAACGGGCCAGCAAGTCCACTTCCAGATTCACCCGGCGACCCGGCTGGTACGACGCCATGATGGTTTCGCTCAGGGTGTGCGGAATGATCGTCAGCAAGAACTCGGCGCCATCGACCGCGTTCACGGTCAGGCTGGTGCCGTCGACGGTGATCGAGCCTTTGTGGGCGATGTACTTGGCCAGTTCTTTCGGTGCACGGATGCGGAATTCCACGGCGCGTGCGTTCTCGGTGCGGGCAACCACTTCGCCCACGCCATCGACGTGACCGCTGACCAGGTGCCCGCCGAGGCGAGTGGTCGGGGTCAGGGCTTTTTCCAGATTGACCGGGCTGCCGCTTTTCAGGTCGTTCATGGCGGTGCAGTCGAGGGTTTCGCGACTGACGTCCGCGGCAAAACCGTTGCCTGGCAGCTCAACGGCCGTCAGGCACACGCCGTTGACCGCAATGCTGTCGCCCAGTTTGACGTCGCTCAGATCGAGCTTGCCGGTTTCTACATGGACCCGCACATCTCCGCCTTTTGGGGTCAATGCACGAATACTGCCGATGGATTCGATGATGCCGGTAAACATGAAGTCCTCCTCGAGAACAGGGCCGTCGCGTGGCGCAGGCCCGGAATTATACGCTCGCCGTCGGCGCAGGAATGGCAATGACTCGCCAGTCATCGCCAACCGCGCGGATTTCAGTGATTTTGAGCTCGGGCGCGTCTTTCATCTGCGCCAGTGGCCAGTCCAGCAACGGGCGCGCTGACGAGCCCAGGAACTTGCCGGCGATGAAGATCTGGAATTCGTCCACCAGACCTTGCTGGGCAAAGGCCCCGGCCAGACGCGGACCGGCCTCGACCAGCACTTCGTTGACGCCGCGATTGGCCAGTTCGACCAGCAACTTGCGCAGGTCAACCAAGCCATCGTCGCCGGCCACAATCAGGCATTCCGGGCCGTTGGCGTATTGTTCTTCAATCGCCATGCAGGTGGCGACCAGCGCCGGGCCGGCCTTGAAGAATGGCGCATCGAGCGGCACGCGCAGGCGGCCATCGATTAAAACGCGCAGCGGCGGACGGCTCATTGCCAATGCGGTTTGCTCGGCGTCCAGCCCCAACTCGTCAGCGCGCACGGTCAAACGGGCGTTATCCGCCAGCACCGTGTCGGCGCCGGTCAGCACCACGCTGGCCTGGGCGCGCAGGCGTTGAACCGCCGAACGTGCGGCCGGGCCGGTGATCCATTGGCTTTCGCCGCTTTCCATCGCCGTGCGACCGTCGAGGCTCATGGCCAACTTGACCCGCACGAACGGCAAGCCGTGTTCCATGCGCTTGAGGAAGCCTTGATTGAGCTTACGTGCCTCACCCTCCAGCACACCGCTTTCGATGGCAATGCCGGCCTGAGCCAGACGCTGCATGCCACGGCCGGCCACCGACGGGTTCGGGTCCTGCATCGCCGCGACGACGCGTGCGAGGCCGGCATTCACCAGCGCATCGGCGCAAGGCGGCGTGCGGCCGTGGTGGCTGCACGGTTCGAGGGTCACGTAAGCGGTGGCTCCACGGGCCTTGTCGCCCGCAGCGCGCAGCGCGTGGACTTCGGCGTGGGGTTCGCCGGTGCGCTCGTGCCAGCCTTCGCCGACAATCTGCCCGTCCTTCACGATCACGCAGCCAACACGCGGGTTGGGATGCGTCGTGTAATGGCCTTTGCGCGCCAGTTCCAGGGCGCGGGCCATGTAATGGGCGTCGAGGATGGCAAGCTCTGTGGAGGTGGTCATTCTTTCACCGGCTCACGGGCCAGGCGATCGATCTCTTCGCGGAACTCGTTGAGGTCCTGGAAGCGCCGATACACGGAGGCGAAACGAATGTAGGCGACTTCATCGAGCTTTTGCAGCTCGGCCATCACCAGTTCACCGACCACGAGGGACTTGACCTCGCGCTCGCCGGTGGCGCGCAGCTTGTGTTTGATGTGCACCAGCGACGATTCGAGGCGCTCGACACTCACCGGGCGCTTCTCCAGCGCACGCTGCATGCCGGCGCGGAGTTTTTCTTCGTCGAACGGCTGGCGGCTGCCGTCGGTTTTGATCAGGCGCGGCAACACCAGTTCAGCGGTTTCGAACGTCGTGAAACGCTCGCCGCAGGCCAGGCATTCGCGCCGGCGGCGCACCTGTTCGCCCTCGGCGACCAGACGCGAGTCGATGACCTTGGTGTCGTTGGCACCGCAGAAGGGACAGTGCATGGTGGCAGGCAACAAAAAAAGGGAGGGCCATGGTAGCGCATCCCGGTGGCAAGACAAGCCATAGGGTTTGCGGTATACAGACTGGCTATAGAGAATGATCCATGGATTTCACCTTGCTGGAGCCGCAAATGTCACTCAGACCGCTCGTATTGCTCAGCCTTTTCAGCCTGTTGGTGGCCTGCAGCAGCGATGCACCCAAGCCCCAGCCGCCAACGCCCGGCCCCGCTCCACAGGCGGCGCAGAAAAAAGCCCGCGAGTCCGCCAACCTCGGTCCGCTGCCCGCTTATCAGCGTGAATTGAGCGGCACCCTGCAAGGCGTGCCGGCCGGTGCCGAAGTCGAATTGGCGCTGCTGGTGATCGATGAAAAGGATCGCCCGCAACAATTGCTCGCCAGCTCCAGCCTGATCGGCACCAATCAGGTATTGCCGTTTCACCTGCGCTTCAACCCGGATTCGTTTCCGGCCGGTGCCCGCGTGGAACTGCGAGGCCGCGCCAGCCAGTCCGGCCAGCTGATTCTGCACCTGCCGTCACAAGTCATCACCCAGCCGACGACCCAGGCCCTGGGTCAACTGCAATTCGTCAAAGCGCCATGATTGCACCGCTCGACCTGCAACAGGCGTTGGGGGAGTTGCTGGGCGATGCACAACTTGTCCCGGTCGCCTTGCCTGATACCGCGCTGAAACTCTGGCTGATCGACGGCGACAACATGGACCGCGCCTTTAGCCCGGAAGAAACCCGGCGGATCCTGCATGAACCGCCGTATTGGAGTTTCTGCTGGGCCAGCGGGTTGTCGATGGCCCGCTATCTCGCTGAATTCCCCGAGTGGGTCAAAGGCAAACGCGTGCTGGATTTTGGTGCCGGTTCCGGCGTCGCGGGGATTGCCGCGGTGAAGGCCGGGGCGCTGGAAGTGGTGGCGTGTGACCTGGACCCGCTGGCGATTGCCGCCTGTCGGGCGAATGCCGAACTCAATGAAGTGGAACTGAATTACTCGACGGACTTTTTCGCCGAGGCAGATCGCTTTGATCTGATCCTGGTGGCCGACGTGCTGTACGACCGGGAGAATCTGCCGCTGCTCGATGAGTTTTTGAGTCGCGGCCGGGAAGCGCTGGTGGCGGATTCGCGGGTGAGGGATTTTCGTCATCCGTTGTATCAACGCATCGAAATGCTCGAAGCGATGACCTTGCCGGATCTGGCCGAGCCTGAAGAGTTTCGGTATGTGAGCCTGTATCACGCGCGGCGGTAGTTAAAAGCTTCGCGGGCAAGCCTCGCTCCTACAGGTTTAGTGCCGCTCTTAATAACGACGCGGACCTGTAGGAGCGAGGCTTGCCCGCGAAGGCAATCTGTCAGACTGCGCACACTTTCAGCCCCCCCCGCCAAGCCGTATAGTTGCCCCATTCACGCTTTTACGAGATCCCCCATGAGTCAGCAAACGCCGTACATCTTCGACGCCACGACTGCCGATTTCGACCAGTCGGTGATCGAGAACTCTTTCCACAAACCGGTGCTGGTGGATTTCTGGGCCGAATGGTGTGCGCCCTGCAAAGTGCTGATGCCGATGCTGCAGACCATCGCCGAGAGCTATCAGGGCGAGTTGCTGCTGGCCAAGGTCAACTGCGATCTGGAACAAGACATCGTCGCTCGCTTCGGCATCCGCAGCTTGCCGACCGTGGTGTTGTTCAAGGATGGCCAGCCAGTGGACGGTTTTGCCGGTGCGCAGCCGGAATCCGCCGTCCGCACCATGCTGGAGCCTCACGTACAAATGCCGCCACCGGCGGCGGCTGATCCGTTTGAACAGGCTCAGGCGCTGTTTGACGAGAGCCGTTTCGCTGACGCAGAAGCCATTCTCAAAGTGCTGCTGGGCGAAGACAACACCAACGCCAAAGCGCTGATTCTGTATGCCCGTTGCCTGACTGAACGGGGTGAGCTGGGTGAAGCGCAAACCGTGCTCGACGCGGTGAAAAGCGATGAACACAAGGCCGCATTGGCCGGTGCAAAAGCGCAGATCCAGTTTCTCGGCCAGGCCAAGGACTTGCCGGATGCCGCCGACTTGAAGGCGCGCCTGGCGAAGAATCCGCAGGACGATGAAGCGGTGTATCAACTGGCGATCCAGCAACTGGCCCGTCAGCAGTACGATGCGGCGCTGGATGCATTGCTCAAGCTGTTCGTGCGTAACCGCAGCTACAGCGAAGGCTTGCCGCACAAGACGTTGCTGCAAGTGTTCGAATTGCTGGGCAATGATCACCCGCTGGTGACCACGTATCGCCGCAAGTTGTTTGCTGCGCTGTATTGATCGCAACCTTGTAGGAGCACGGCTTGCCGGCGAAGGCGTCCTTGAGATCGCCTTCGCGAGCAAGCTCTGCTCCTACAAATTGGGGTTGATCCAGCTGTAGAGCGGCGTATCACCGCCGCTCGACACTTTCACTTCCGCGCTATGCCGCAACCGCACCAGCAGACGCTTGCCCGACGCTGCGCTGCCAGTCAAACCTTCCAGTTGCTCCAGCAAATCCGGCCCGCTCAGTTGCCCGGCCTTGCGCAGCAGATCCTTTGCGATCTGCCACTGCGCATCATCCTGATTCACCGGTTTGGCCGGCGCTGCACTGACCTCTGGCTTGACTACCTGCACCTGCGCGCCGAGCCGCGCCCAGTCAGCGTCGTCCATCTCCAGGGTCAAATCCACCGGCCAGTCGCCGATGCTTCCGCGTATACGCAACATGGTTTCGCTCCCGCACATTTCTGACCTGCATGCTCCCATGGGACTTGTGCAACGCCAAGTAGCCGGTCAAACTCCTCGCACTTACGTTATAAGATTACATAACAAATTCTTCATTTTACTTTTCGGAGACCCGCCATGCGCCGTCTGCTGCTCGCTTTGCCGTTTGCCCTGTTGCCGCTGGCCATCGCCCATGCCGCCGATGAGCATGATCACGACCATGAACACGGCAGCCTCGGTGCCCACGAGCATGGTGTCGGTCGCCTGAACGCAGCGCTGGACGGTCAGACCCTGGAGCTGGAGCTGGAAAGCCCGGCGATGAACCTGGTGGGTTTCGAACACGCGGCCGCCAGCGACGCCGACAAAGCCAAAGTCGCCACCGCCCGTGCACAACTTGAAAAACCGCTGGCCCTGTTCAACCTGCCGAAAGCGGCGGGTTGCGTGGTCGCGACTCAGGAACTGGAAAGCCCGCTGTTCGGTGACAAGCCGGATGCCGATGATGATCATGACGACGATGCCAAAGACGAGCATCACCACGACCACAGCGAAATCCACGCTCATTACCAGTTCACCTGCGCGACGCCGGGCGCACTGAAAACCCTGGATCTGACAAACCTCTTCAACACGTTCCCGGCGACCCAGAAAATTCAGGTACAACTGATCAGCCCGAGCGGGCAGCAAGGGGTAGAAGTGACGGCCAAGGCGGCCGCCCTGAAATTCTGATCCACCACCGCCCCCTGTAGGAGCCGGCTTGCTGGCGATGAACGATAACGCGGTCTCATCCAAGGACCGCGGCGAACGCAATCGCCAGCAAGCCGGCTCCTACAGGTCATCTGCATTCATGAAACCGGTGTTATGACCCAAGCACTCATCGAACTGTCCGACCTGGGCTTCAGCTGGCCCGGTCATCCGCCGCTGCTGGACATCCCGGCCTTTCGCCTGGAACCGGGTGAAACCCTGTTCCTCAAAGGCCCCAGCGGCAGCGGCAAGACCACCCTGCTCGGCCTGCTCGGTGGCGTGCAAAAGCCCGATCGCGGCAGCATTCGCCTGCTCGGCCAGGAACTGACCGAACTCGGTGCCGGGGCGCGTGATCGCTTTCGCGTCGATCACACCGGCTACATCTTCCAGCAGTTCAACCTGCTGCCGTTTCTCTCGGTGCGCGAGAACGTCGAGCTGCCCTGCCACTTCTCCAGGCTGCGCGCCGAACGGGCGATCCAGCGTCATGGCAGCGTCGATCAGGCGGCGGCAACCTTGCTCGCTCATTTGGGTTTGAAGGATGAAAGCATCCTCGGTCGCCGCGCCGACTCGCTGTCCATCGGCCAACAGCAACGCGTCGCCGCCGCCCGTGCGTTGATCGGTCAGCCGGAGCTGGTGATCGCCGACGAACCGACTTCCGCGCTGGATTACGACGCCCGCGAAAACTTCATTCGCCTGTTGTTCGCCGAATGCCGCGAAGCCGGGTCGAGCCTGTTGTTCGTCAGCCACGACCAAAGCCTTGCGCCGCTGTTCGATCGCAACCTGTCGCTGGCCGAACTCAATCGCGCCGCCACGCCTGCAGAGGTTTGAGATGTATTTGTTTCGTCTAGCCATGGCCAGCCTGGCTAACCGCCGCTTCACCGCGATCCTCACCGCGTTCGCCATCGCCCTGTCGGTCTGCCTGCTGTTGGCCGTGGAGCGCGTGCGCACCGAAGCCAAGGCCAGTTTTGCCAGCACCATCAGCGGCACCGACCTGATCGTCGGCGCCCGCTCCGGTTCGGTGAACCTGCTGCTGTACTCGGTGTTCCGCATCGGCAATGCCACCAACAACATCCGCTGGGACAGCTTCGAGCACTTCGCCAACAACCCGAAAGTGAAGTGGGCGATCCCGATGTCGCTGGGCGATTCCCATCGCGGGTATCGGGTGATGGGCACCACCGAGGCGTACTTCGAGCATTACCAGTACGGTCATCAACAACACCTGGAACTGGCCGACGGCCGCGCCTTCGCCACCGATCCGTTCGAAGTGGTGCTCGGCGCCGAAGTGGCCGATGCACTGCACTACAAACTCGGCGACAAACTGGTGCTGGCCCACGGCGTGGCGGTGATCAGCCTGGTCAAGCACGACGACAAACCGTTCACCGTGGTCGGCATTCTCAAACGCACCGGCACCCCGGTGGACCGTACATTGCACATCAGCCTCGGAGGCATGGAAGCGATTCACATCGACTGGCACAACGGCGTGCCGGCGCGCGGCAACGGTCGGATCAGTGCTGATCAGGCACGCAACATGGACCTGACGCCGCAAGCGATCACCGCGTTCATGCTCGGCCTCAACAGCAAGATTTCGACCTTTGCCCTGCAGCGCGAAATCAACGAATTCCGTGGCGAACCAATGCTGGCGATCCTGCCGGGCGTGGCGCTGCAAGAATTGTGGAGTTTGATGAGCACCGCAGAAAAAGCCTTGTTCGTGGTCTCGCTGTTTGTGGTGCTGACCGGGTTGATCGGCATGCTCACGGCGATTCTCACCAGCCTCAATGAACGTCGGCGCGAGATGGCGATTCTGCGTTCGGTGGGCGCGCGGCCATGGCACATCGCGACGTTGCTGGTGCTGGAGGCGTTCGCCCTGGCGCTGTCGGGCGTGATCGCCGGCGTGGCCCTGCTTTATGTGGGCATCGCCGCTGCACAAGGCTACGTGCAGGCCAATTACGGTCTGTTTCTGCCGCTGGCGTGGCCCAGCGAATATGAATGGACGCTGCTCGGTGGCATCCTGATCGCCGCGCTGCTGATGGGCAGCGTGCCGGCGTGGCGCGCGTATCGCCAATCCCTGGCCGATGGCCTGTCGATCCGACTATGAGGACGTTAATGATGCCCCGCGCTTTGCTTGCGCTGTTGATGCTGGTTGCCTTGCCGCTGTGGGCCGCCGAGCCGAAAGAGCTGACCTGGTCGGAAATGATCCCGCCGGACGCCGCGCCGGAAGTGCCAAACATGACACCCCTGCACGACCTCTCGCAGATGGGCAGCGCGCTGTCCGCCGAGTCGGCGCCAGCCGCGAAACAGGACATGCCCAATGCACCGGTGGTGAAGAGCCTCGACGGCCAGAGCATTCGCCTGCCGGGCTACATCGTGCCGCTGGAAGTGAGTGAAGAAGGCCGCACTACGGAGTTTCTGCTGGTGCCGTATTTCGGCGCCTGCATCCATGTACCGCCACCGCCGTCGAACCAGATCGTGCATGTGAAAAGCGAAGTCGGCGTGAAGCTGGACGAGCTGTATCAGCCTTATTGGATTGAGGGGGCGTTGCAGGTCAAGGCGTCGACCAGTGAGTTGGCGGATGCCGGGTATCAGATGGAGGCGGACAAGATTTATATCTATGAATTGCCGGAGTGAATCCCGGTAGTCATGTGTTGATTTGAAGGACGCCTTCGCGGGCAAGCCTCGCTCCTACAGGTGTGGCGCTAACCCGTAGGAGCGAGGCTTGCCCGCGAAGGCATCCTCAAAGGTTCCGCAAAAAAACGGGCCATCACCGTTTCATTGAGCTGAGTCAAAAGACCGGACCAGACCGCTCCGTACCATTGGACATCGAACATTTTTAACGTCCTCTGGAGCCTCCATGTACAAGTCCTTGCTCAGCGCCTCGCTGTTTGCCCTCGCGCTCGCAGCCCCGCTCGCCCACGCCCACGAAGCCGGCGACATCCTCCTTCGTGCCGGTGCAATCACCGTCAACCCGAAAGCCGACAGCTCCGACGTCAAAGTCGATCAAGGCCCGCTGGCAGGCACCAATCTGGGTGGCAAGGCCACCATGAGCAGCGACACCCAACTGGGTCTGAACTTCGCTTACATGCTCAACAGCCACTGGGGCATCGAGCTGCTCGCGGCCACGCCATTCGAACATGACGTGAAGCTCAAAGGCACCGTGCTGGGCGCGGCCAACGGCAAACTCGGCAGCCTGAAACACCTGCCGCCGACCTTGAGCGTTGTCTACTACCCACTGGACGGCAAGTCTGCATTCCAACCGTACGTTGGCGCCGGTATCAACTACACCTGGATCTACGACGAGCACGTCGGCAGCGAGGCCAGCGCCAATGGCTTCAGCAACTTCAAGGCAGACAACTCCTGGGGCATGGCGTTTCAGGTCGGTGCCGACTACATGATCACCGACAACATCATGCTCAACGCCCAAGTGCGTTACATCGACATCGATACCACCGCCACCGTGGAAAACAACGCCGTGGCACAAGGCACCCGTGCCAAGGTCGATGTCGACGTGGACCCGTTCATCTACATGGTGGGCCTGGGTTACAAGTTCTAAAATCGTTCACGTGGTGGGAACGAGCTGAAAAAAAAAGGCGCCTTCACAGGCGCCTTTTTCTTGCTGGCGAAAAACTCAGCGCCCCAACAACCGCGCCAGGCCGACACTCATCGGCGTCTGAGCCGGGCAGGAAAACCGCTCCAGCAGTCGCTGATTGTTCGCCCGCGAATGGCGGATATCACCCGAACGCGCAGGCCCGTAGCTCACTGGCGGCAGTTCACCGACCGCCACTTTCAACGCTTCCAGCATTTGCTTGAGCGTGGTCGCCTGGTTCCAGCCGACATTGACCGCGCCGACTTCAATCTGCGGTTTTTCGATGGCTTGCACCAGCACGTCGACCAGATCTTCGACGTAAACAAAATCCCGCGTCTGCTCGCCATCGCCAAACACGGTGATCGGCAGGCCGTTTTGCGCGCGCTCGCTGAAAATGCTGATCACCCCGGAGTACGGCGAGGACGGATCCTGGCGCGGGCCGAAGATGTTGAAGAAGCGGAAAATCACCGGTTCCAGCGCATGTTGGCGACGGTAGAAATCGAAGTAATGTTCACTGGCCAACTTGTCCGACGCATACGGCGTCAGCGGTTCCTTGGGCGTGTCTTCGTCGATCGACTGGCCTTCGCCATTGTTGCCGTAGACCGCTGCGCTGGAGGCAAACAGCACACGTTTGACGCCGCTCTGGCGCATGGCTTCGCAGACATTCAGCGAACCGATGAAATTGCTCTGGTGAGTCTTCACCGGATCATCCACCGAAGCCTGCACCGACGCCACGGCTGCCAGGTGCGCGACCGCACTGCAACCGGCCATTGCGCGAGCGACCAGGGCGGCATCGGCGACGTCGCCGACTATCAGCTCGACGCGAGGATTATCCAGCGCCAGGTTGCTGCGTTTGCCGGTGGACAGGTCGTCGAGAATCCGTACCGTATGGCCCTTGGCGAGCAAGGCGTCGGTCAGGTGCGAGCCAATGAAACCCGCGCCGCCGGTGATTAAAACAGGGCCGTCAGCCATGGCGATAGAACCTGTCCAGTAAGCCAGGGAGTGCCGCACGCCAGGCGCGGGGCTTGATCCCGAAGGTGTGAAGGATTTTCTTGCAGGCCAGCACCGCATGTTGCGGCTCTTCGGCAGCGTCCGGGCGTGCGGCGTGAGCCTGGGCGGTCGGCGCTTCGATGGCCAGCGGATGCAGTGCGCGGGCTTCGGTGAGAATCGCCTGCCCCAGCGCCAGCGGCGTGGTCGCCTCGTGCCCGGCGTAGTGATAGGTGCCCCACAGTGGCGCCGCGCAATCGAGTTGCTTGAGCACCGAAATGATCACCCGGGCCGCGTCGTCGACCGGCGTCGGGTTGCCGCGACGGTCATCGGCCATCAACAGTTCTTCCGGTTTTTCGGCACGGGACAGGAAACGCCCGAGGGTACCGTCGGGGCTGTCGTCGAGCAGCCAGCCGAACCGCAGCAGCACATGCTGCGGGCAGGTCGCGCGCACGCTTTGCTCGATGCGCCACAAGGCCTGACCACGCAGGCCCAGCGGCACCGGCTCGTCTTTTTCGCTGTAGGCGGTCGCCCGCGAGCCATCGAACACCCGATAGCTCGAGGGTTGCAGCAGAACGATGTTGTGATGCTGGCACAGTTCGGCCAGACGCTCGATTGCACGCTCTTGCCCGGCCAGTCGCGATTCGCTGACCGTCTCCGCCTGGAACCAGTCGAAGTAGTAGGCGAGGTTGATCAACGCGTCCGGGCGCGTGTCGTCGAGCAGTTGCGTCAGGCTCGCGGCATCCCAGCCGTCTTGCGGTGGGCGGGGGGCGAGGAAACCGATGTCTTCCTCCGCACCGAGGCGAATCAGCGCCTGCCCAAGGGCATTTCCGCCGCCCAGTAACATAAGGCGCATTCGCATAGAGTCAGCAGGCCCAGTCTGATTGGATCAATGGCTTTATCGGCACCGCTCGCGGGCAGTGCCGTCGATAGTTGCCGGAATCGTTGCATTTTGCGGGTTTAGTGCGCAACCGTCATCCGTAAAGTGTAGATCTCCGGGATTTGTGGTGCTGCTGATGGCCTCTTCGCGGGCAAGCCTCGCTCCTACAAGGCCACGCGTGAAACCTGTAGGAGCGAGCGGGCGGCGATCCGACTTGCCCGCGAAGAGGCCCTGAAGGCCAGCAGAGATCCCGAGCGGTACTTGCATCTTCCTCACCCCGCCCGCATAAATTACTCCATGAATCTGCCCATCCCCACGGACGCGGCCATGGCAGGCTTCCACCCCGCCGTCAGCGCCTGGTTCAGCAACACCTTCCCGACGGTCACCGCCGCCCAGGCCCGGGCGTGGCCGCTGATCCGTCAGCACCGTTCGACCCTGATCGCCGCGCCCACCGGCTCCGGCAAAACCCTCACCGCGTTTCTCGCCGTCATCGACGATCTGGTTCACCGTGGCCTGGAAACCGCAGACGGGCTGCCCAACGAAACACTGGTGGTCTACGTCTCGCCGCTCAAAGCCTTGTCCAACGACATCCAGATCAACCTGCAAAACCCGCTGGCCGGCATCACTGAACAGTTACGTGCGCTGGGCCTGCCCGAGTTGCAGATCAACACCGCCGTGCGCACCGGCGACACGCCGCAAAAAGAACGCTCAGCGATGCGCAAGACCGCGCCGCACATTCTGGTGACCACCCCGGAGTCCCTTTACGTGCTGCTCGGCTCTGACTCCGGCCGGCAAATGCTCGGCACCACGCGCACGGTGATCGTCGATGAGATCCACGCCATCGCTGCCAGCAAACGCGGCAGCCATCTGGCCCTGAGTCTGGAGCGTTTGCAGGCGTTATGCGCAGCACCGTTGATGCGCATCGGCCTGTCCGCCACGCAAAAACCCATCGAAGCAGTTTCACGCTTTCTGGTCGGTCGTGATCGCGCATGCGAAATCATCGACATCGGCCACGCCCGTCCAAGGGATCTAGGCATCGAAGTACCGCCGGTGCCGCTGTCGGCGGTGATGGCCAACGATGTGTGGGAATTGGTCTACGACCGCCTCGCCGTCCTCGCCCGCGAACACCGCACCACACTGATTTTCGTCAACACCCGGCGGCTGGCCGAACGCCTGAGCCGGCATTTGAGCGAACGTCTCGGCAAGGAAGCAGTCGCCGCCCACCACGGCAGCTTGGCCAAGGAGTTTCGCCTCGATGCCGAACAGCGCCTCAAGTGCGGCGACCTGCAAGTGCTGATCGCCACGGCGTCGCTGGAACTGGGGATCGACATCGGCGATGTCGATCTGGTCTGTCAGATCTCATCGCCGCGTTCGATTGCCGGATTCCTGCAACGGGTCGGCCGCTCCGGCCACCAGGTCGGCGGCACGCCCAAGGGCCGATTGTTCGCCACCACCCGCGACGATTTGATCGAATGCACCGCCCTGCTCGACTGCGTGCGCCGGGGTGAACTCGATACTTTGCAGATTCCTCAAGCGCCGCTGGACGTACTGGCCCAGCAGATCATCGCCGAGGTCAGTTGCCAGGAATGGCCGGAGCACGCGCTGCTGGAGATGTTCCGCAATGCTTCGCCCTACGCTGACCTCGACGAAACACATTATCAGGCGCTGCTGCAGATGCTCGCCGAAGGCTACAACGGTCGCCAGGGCATCCGCAGCGCGTACCTGCACCGCGACGCCGTGACGCGTACGCTGCGCGGTCGGCGCGGCAGCAAACTGACCGCCGTGACCAGCGGCGGCACCATCCCGGACAACGCCGACTACAACGTGCTGCTGGAACCGCAAGGGCTGAACATCGGCAGCGTCAACGAAGACTTCGCCGTGGAAAGCATCGCCGGTGATGTCTTTCAGTTGGGCAACACCTCGTACCGAATCCTGCGGGTCGAAACCGGCAAGGTCCGGGTCGAAGATGCGCACGGCCAGCCGCCGACCATTCCGTTCTGGCTCGGCGAAGCGCCGGGGCGCAGCGCGGAATTGTCCTTCGCCGTGGCGCGCCTGCAAGCGCAACTCGACGACCTGCTCGGCACCACGCCCGGCAACTTGCAACCAGCCCTCGACTGGCTGACCGAAACCCTCGGCCTGAACCTCGACAGCGCCGGACAACTGGTGGATTACCTCGCCCGCGCACGCCTGACATTGGGCGCCCTGCCCTCGCAGGACACGCTGCTGATGGAGCGCTTTTTCGATGAGTCCGGCGGCACGCAACTGATCATCCACACGCCCTTCGGCAGCCGCATCAACCGCGCCTGGGGCCTGGCCCTGCGCAAGCGTTTCTGCCGCACCTTCAACTTCGAATTGCAGGCCGCTGCCAGCGAAGATGCGATTGTGCTGTCGTTGTCCACCAGCCACAGCTTTGAGCTCGATGAGGTCTGGCGCTACCTGCACAGCAACAGCGCCGAACACCTGCTGACTCAAGCGGTGCTCGATGCGCCGCTGTTCGGCGTGCGCTGGCGCTGGAATGCCGGCGTTGCATTGGCGTTGCCGCGTTACAGCGGCGGGCGCAAAGTCCCCCCGCAGATTCAGCGGATGAAAAGCGAAGACCTGATCGCCAGCGTGTTTCCCGACCAGATCGCCTGCGTGGAAAACCTCGCCGGCGAACGGGAGATTCCCGATCATCCACTGGTGGAACAGACCCTCGACGATTGCCTCCACGAAGCCATGGACTGCGAAGGCTGGCTGACGTTGTTGCGGCGCATGGAACGCGGCGACGTTCGCCTGATCAGCCGCGACCTGCCGGCGCCTTCGCCGCTGGCCGCCGAAATCCTCAGCGCCCGGCCTTACACCTTTCTCGACGACGCGCCGCTGGAAGAGCGCCGCACCCAAGCCGTGCTCAACCGGCGCTGGACCGATCCGCAGTCCACCGACGACCTCGGCGCGCTGGATGCCGAGGCGATTCAAGCGGTGCGCGAAGAGGCCTGGCCGACGCCGACCAATGCCGATGAAATGCACGAGACGTTGATGAGCCTCGCGTGCATCGCCGATGCCGAAGCGCAGGCCAATGCGCAGTGGATTGATTGGTTGAATGCCCTTGCCGAGAGCGGTCGCGCCAGTCGTTTGCAGATCGATGCCGGGCAATTGCTGTGGCTGGCGGTGGAACGGCTGACGTGCCTGCGCGCCATTTATCCACAGGCAAATTTTTCGCCACCGCTGGAGGCGCTACCCGGTTTTGATGAAGCCTGGGAGTCGGACGAAGCGGTGCTGGAAGTCATCCGCGCACGGCTCAGTGCTTTTGGTCCGTTGCCGCTGAGCGCGATTGCCAAACCTCTGGGATTACCTGCGACTCACGTCACCCAGGCACTCGGGCAACTGGAACGCGAAGGGTATGTGCTGCGCGGCCACTTTACCCCCGGCGCCGATCAGGAAGAATGGTGCGAGCGGCATCTGCTGGCGCGAATTCATCGCTACACGGTCAAGCGTCTGCGGCGAGAAATCGAGCCGGTGGCGTTGCAGGATTTCATGCGATTCCTGTTCGACTGGCAGCATCTTTCTGTCTCGACCCAAGGCCAGGGCAATGCGGTGCTGCCCGCCATCGTCGCTCAGTTCGAAGGCTATCCCGCCGCCGCTTCAGCCTGGGACAGCGACATTCTTGCGGCACGGATCAAAGGCTATTCGGCGAGTTGGCTGGATGACCTGTGCCGTAGCGGCAAACTGGTCTGGACCCGCCTGACCGCACACAACAAAAGCGTCAGCACGGCGCTGCGCAGCACGCCGATTGTGTTGCTGCCGCGCAGCCAGGTCGGGTTGTGGAGCGGTCTGACCGAACAGACACCGGTCAGCGACCTGTCACCCAAAACCCAAAAGGTTTACCAAGCCCTCAGCCAACATGGCGCGCTGTTTTTCGATGAGTTGATTCACGAGGCTCATCTGCTGCGCTCGGAGCTGGAAATCGCCTTGCAGGAACTGGTCGGCGCCGGGCTGGTGAACGCCGACAGTTTTGCCGGTTTGCGGGCGCTGATCACGCCGACCAGTAAACGGCAGAATCGCAGCAGCCGACGCGGGCGCGGGGCGTTTATCGGAGGCATGGATGACGCCGGACGCTGGGCCTTGCTTCGACGCGGGGCGCCAGCGCCGGTGGTGGATAACAAACATTCAACGCCGAGCGACACCCTGGAACACATCGCCATGACCTTGCTGCGCCGCTACGGCGTGGTGTTCTGGCGCCTGCTGGAACGCGAAGCAGACTGGTTGCCGAGCTGGCGCGAATTGCTGCGCACGTTCCATCGGCTGGAGGCTCGCGGCGAGATTCGCGGCGGGCGGTTTGTCAGTGGTTTGGCCGGTGAACAGTTCGCCTTGCCCGAGGCGATTCCGTTGCTGCGCGAAGTGCGACGGCGGGCGCATGACGGGAGTCTGATTGCCGTGTGCGGGGTTGATCCGCTGAACCTCGCCGGCACGCTGCTACCCGGTGCGAAAGTGCCGGCGCTGACGAATAATCGGTTGGTGTACCGCGATGGTTTGCCGGTGGCTGCCGAGATCGCTGGCCAGCAGGTTTTCTGGGTGGAATCGACGAGTGAAATACGCAACAAGTTGAATCACCGCAATTCCCTGTAGGAGCGAGGCTTGCCCGCGAATAACGATGACGCGGCCTCCTTGATACACCGCGGCGCGTCCTTCGCGGGCAAGCCTCGCTCCTACAGGTATCTGGTGTACCCGTCAAAGCGATATTTGCGTCCAGGGCAAATATCAAATGCCAATACCTCTATTTTTCCGCACAACCCAATCCCCGACACTGCGCTCCATCAATCAACCCACCGGAGTTGCAGCCATGCCCATTGCCTTGCTCGCGCTGACCCTCAGCGCCTTCGCCATCGGGACGACCGAGTTCGTCATCGTTGGCCTGTTACCCACTATCGGCGCCGACCTAGGCGTCAGCCTGCCGTCCGCCGGCCTGCTGGTCAGCCTCTATGCCCTGGGCGTTGCCATCGGTGCCCCGGTGCTGACCGCCCTCACCGGCAAAGTCCCGCGCAAAATGCTGCTGTTGTCGCTGATGGTGCTGTTCACCCTTGGCAACCTGCTGGCGTGGAAAGCACCGAGCTACGAATCGCTGATCATTGCGCGAATCGTCACCGGCCTGGCCCACGGGGTGTTTTTCTCGATTGGCTCGACCATCGCCACCAGCCTGGTGCCGAAGGAAAAAGCCGCCAGCGCGATTGCGATCATGTTCACCGGCCTGACGGTGGCGCTGGTCACCGGCGTACCGTTGGGGACGTTCATCGGTCAGCATTTCGGCTGGCGTGAAACTTTCCTCGCTGTCTCTGCTTTGGGTGTGATTGCGTTCATCGGCAGCCTGCTCTACGTGCCGAAAAACATCACCCACAGCAAACCGGCTTCGCTGCTGGAACAGTTGCAGGTCCTTAAACAACCACGCCTGCTGCTGGTGTATGCCATGACGGCAGTCGGTTACGGCGGTTCGTTCATCGCCTTCACGTTCCTAGCGCCGATTCTTCAAGACATCTCTGGTTTCAGCGCCGGCACCGTCAGCCTGGTGTTGCTGGTGTACGGCATCTCGGTGGCTGTCGGTAATATCTGGGGCGGCAAACTGGCCGACAAACGCGGCCCGATCAAAGCCCTGAAAATCATCTTCGCCCTGCTCGCTGCTGTGTTGTTCGTGCTGACCTTCACCGCCGGCAACCCGTGGCTGGCGCTGGCCACCGTACTGGTCTGGGGCGCGGTCGCTTTCGGCAACGTGCCGGGCTTGCAGGTGTATGTGGTGCGTCAGGCCGAACATCACACGCCGAATGCGGTGGACGTGGCTTCCGGCCTGAACATCGCGGCGTTCAACCTCGGCATTGCCGGTGGCGCGTGGGGCGGTGGTTTGATCGTCGCCCACATGGGCCTGATCCATACCGCGTGGATCGGTGGTCTGGTGGTGTTGGTGGCGCTGGCGCTGACTGCATGGAGCGGTCGCCTCGATCGCCTCGGCCCGGTCTACGCTGAACCGGCTGAAGGCTCGACCCGCATCGTCGCCGGTCACTGATTACCCTTGTAGGAGCCGGCAAGCCGGCTCCTACAGGTTTAGCCCTCCTACCGTCTGTAGTCCCGTCGAAACTTTCTCGCTTGCCCCGCAGTCATCAAAAGACAGGGGCAACCGGGGACCCTCGGACGGGAGGCGACATGGCGGCGATTCACATCGGTATTTCAGCTTGGCGCTTCTTTGCCTCCGGCGAGCCTGCGGCACAAGGTGTGTTGCCATGAACCGCGCCGAGCAGTTCAACCCCTACGATGACTCGTCAGGAACCGTGAACGCCGTACGCCGCTTCACCGTGCTGACGGTCAACACGCACAAGGGTTTCACCGCGCTCAACCGGCGTTTCATCCTTCCGGAATTGCGCGAAGCGGTACGCAGCGTGTCCGCCGACGTGGTGTTTTTGCAGGAAGTCCACGGCACCCACGAGCACCATCCCCAGCGTTACAGCAACTGGCCGACGATGCCGCAGTACGAATTCCTCGCCGACACGCTGTGGCCGCAGTTCGCCTACGGACGCAACGCGGTGTACCCGGCAGGCGATCACGGCAATGCGCTGTTGTCGAAATTCCAGATCATTCGCCACGACAACCTCGACGTGTCCATCAGCGGGCACGAAAACCGCGGCATCCTGCATTGCGTATTGCGCTTGCCCGTCGATGGCCCGGAGGTGCACGCGATTTGCGTCCATTTGGGGCTGCGCGAAACCCATCGCAATGAACAGCTGAAGCTGCTGACCCAACGCCTCGCAGAATTGCCGAGCGACGCGCCGGTGATTGTCGCCGGTGACTTCAACGACTGGCGTCAGCGCGCCGATGCAATGCTCAAACCCTGTGGTTTGCGCGAGGTCTTCGCCGAACTCCACGGCAAACCGGCGCGCAGTTTTCCGGCGCGCTTGCCGGCCTTGCGCCTGGACCGCATCTACGTGCGCAACCTCAAGGCCAGCCGTCCGCAAGTCCTGGCGGCGCGGCCCTGGTCCCACCTCTCCGACCATGCACCGCTATCGGTGGAGATCGAGCTATGAGCAGCGCACCGATGGAAAAAACCACCGTGGATCACGTGCCCACCAACCCGCCCGTGCGTGAGCCCGGCGTGGTCGACGTTGAATACGGTTGGCAGGGCAACAACCGGGTGGAACTGCTGGAAAACGGTGAAGAATATTTCCCGCGGGTGTTCGAAGCCATGCGCCAGGCCAAGACTGAAATCCTCCTGGAAACCTTCATCGTTTTCGAGGACAAGGTCGGCGAAGAGCTGCAGCACGTGCTGATCGACGCGGCTCAACGCGGCGTGCGGGTGACCGCCAGTCTCGACGGGTTTGGTTGTGGCGAGTTGAGCACCGATTACCTCACCGCGTTGAGCGAGGCCGGTGTGCACCTGCAAATATTTGACCCGGCACCGAAGCGGCTGGGCATCCGCACCAACTGGTTCCGGCGCCTGCACCGCAAGATCGTGGTGGTCGACGGCACGATTGCGTTCATCGGCGGGATCAACTTTTCCGCCGACCATCTGGCCGACTTCGGCCCCGAGGCCAAACAGGATTACTCGGTTGAAGTGCAAGGCCCGGCGGTGACCGACATTCATCATTTCGCCCTGCTGCAAAGCGGTCGCCCGGCCCGCGCCAAATACTGGTGGCAACGCCGGCGGCAGCGGCGCTCGGAACTGGCGTTCAACGATCACGACGGCCAGGTCCGTTTGGTGTACCGCGACAACGGTGATCATCAAACCGATATCGAAGAGGTTTATCGACATGTCCTTCGCAGCGCCCAGCGTCGCGTGGTGATTGCCAACGCCTATTTCTTTCCCGGTTATCGCTTGCTGCGCGAGATACGCAACGCCGCGCGGCGAGGCGTCGAGGTGCGACTGATCCTGCAAGGCCAGCCGGACATGAGGGTGGCCAAACTGGCGGCGCGCATGACCTATGACTACCTGCTCAAATCCGGGGTGCAGATTCACGAATATTGCGAGCGCCCGCTGCACGGCAAAGTCGCGCTGGTGGACGAAGACTGGAGCACCGTCGGCTCGAGCAACCTCGACCCGCTGAGCCTGGCGATGAACCTGGAAGCCAATGTGCTGATCCGCGATCGCGCCTTCAACCGCGATTTGTTCGAACGCCTCGAGAGGCTGAGCGACAACCACTGCAAAGCCATGTGTGCGGACACATCCCCACGCGGACGGGTCTGGCACATGACCGTCGGTTTTCTGGTGTTTCACTTCCTGCGGCACTTCCCGGCGTGGGCCGGCTGGCTGCCGGCACACAAGCCACGCCTGAAGCCCTTCACCCATCTCGCCGGGGGCGATCACCATGAACCGCGCTGAAACCCATTCGGCGCCTCATGCCGACAGCCCGCACAAGTCGCATTGGAGTCGCTGGAAGAAACCGCTGACGATGCTGTTTTTCCTGGCGTTGATCGTCCTGTTCACGATGCTGGCCCAACGCATCGAATGGAACGAGGTGTTCGACACCCTCGCCGATTTCAAAGTGCGCACGCTGATCATCGCCTCCGGGCTGACGCTGGTGAGTTTTCTGGTGTACGCCTGTTTCGACCTGATTGGCCGCACCTATATTCGTCAGGACCTGACCTGGAAACAGATCCTGCCAGTGGGGATCATCAGCTACGCCTTCAACCTCAACCTGAGTGCCTGGGTCGGCGGCATTGCCATGCGCTATCGGCTTTACTCGCGGCTCGGCGTGAGCAAAAGCAACATCGCAAAAATCCTCGGCCTGAGCCTGGCGACCAACTGGTTCGGCTACATGGTGATTGCCGGCGCGATGTTCAGCAGCGGGCTGGTGCGGATGCCACCGGGCTGGAAACTCAGCAGTGGTGCGTTGCAGGGCGTGGGGGTTTTGTTGCTGTTGGTGAGCGCGGGTTACCTGGTGGCCTGTCAGTATTCCAAGCGGCGGGAGTGGGCGATTCGCGGCGTCGAAATCAACCTGCCGTCCCTGCGCATGGCGGTGCTGCAACTGGCGCTCGGGGCGCTGAACTGGTCACTGATGGCGGCGGTGATTTTCACCCTTCTGCCGAGCAAGCTGGATTATCCGCTGGTGCTTGGCGTGTTGTTGATCAGCGCGATTGCCGGGGTGATTACGCACATTCCGGCGGGGCTCGGGGTGTTGGAGGCGGTGTTTGTGGCGTTGCTGCAGCATGAGGCTTCGCGGGGGAGCCTGGTGGCGGGGTTGCTGGCGTATCGGGCGATTTACTTCATCTTGCCGTTGTTGATTACGTTGGTGATGTATTTGATTGTGGAGGCCAAGGCCAAGTCGCTGCGGATTGCGAAAAAGCCCAAGTGATTGGGTGGTTGTAAGGACGCCTTCGCGGGCAAGCCTCGCTCCTACGGGATTTGCGCGCTTCCTGTAGGAGCGAGGCTTGCCCGCGAAGAATCCACCGCAGCTCTTACGTCGACTGGATAATGCTCAACCGCTCACCCACCACCATCTCGGTAATCCAGTCCACCAGGATCGACGTATACGCCTGCTGCGAAACCGGCTCGCTCAATGCGTGATCGGCGCCGTCGATGATGCGGTGGGTCAGCGAGTGCGTCTGCTGACACGCCGCCCGGTAACTCATGATGGTCGCGTGGGGCACATAGTCGTCAGTCTCGGACTCCACCAGCAGCACATCCCCGGTAAATTGCGAACAGGCATGCAACGCACGATTGCTGTCGGCCCGCACCAGCGTGCTGCGGTAATCACGCAAATCGAGCTTGTCCAGTTCGCGCTTGGGCGCGTGCCATTGCTCATCGCGATACAACGCCGGCACCCGCAGCGCCAGCCAGCGCACGGGGCGCAATGAGGTCAAAATCGCAGCCAGATAACCGCCATAACTGGTGCCGACCACAGCAATCGCTGAGGTGTCGAGCGCAGGGTGCGCGAGCAATCGGTCGTACGCCGCCAGCAGATCTCGCAGGTTGTCTTCGCGGGAAACCCGCGTCAGTGGAATGCCGGTGCCACCGGTGTGCCCGCGCAAGTCGAACGTCAGGCACACGCAGCCCAGACCTGCGATGCCTTTGGCCCGTTCAAGATCACGCTCCTGACTGCCGCCCCAACCGTGCACGAAGAGCACGCCGGGGACCTTCGATTTGGGGCTTAGAAAAGTCCCGCTCATCTGTTCATCGTCGATGTCGATCTGAATGGTTTCGCTTCTAGCCGTCATAGGATTTGACCGTTACGTACTTGAGGAGAAATTCACTGTTGTGCGCCGGACCGCGGTACACCTCGATGGCGTCCGCCGGCAGCGCTTGATCGATGTAGGTTTCTACCGAGGACACACGAATCGCGCTCATCTGCGGGTCGTTGACGAAGCTCTGCAACGCCGCGACTTCGGCGCTGCTGGCACCGCCCATGCGCCAGGACTGCTCAAGCACGCCGCTGCGCTGTGTGCCGTTACTGTCCAGGCCTTGCGCGATGTCGTAGTTGCGCCGCGAGGCATAGAAACCGGGATAGGCCTCGTCCGCCGCACGGTCGAACACCTGCGCTTGGCGGATGGCCAGCCGCACGTCGTCGGGCAGTTGCAGTTCGAGCAGTTCGTCGTAGCCGCCCTGCACCACGAGCAGATTGGAACCGCCATAAACCTGCTCGCCATGACCGTCTGCGGTCAGGTACTGATCACCGCAGTAACTCAGCACTGTGTCGCCGATGAAGCTTTGGCCGACGCTGTGGGTCACCACCTCTGTCAGGTCTTGCTCCAACACCACGCCTTCGGTGAATAGCGCTTTGGCATCGGGTTTGTCGAGGATCGCATCGAATTGGTCGAGGCTCTGGATCACCTCCTGACCGCGTCCGGCGCAGGCATGGATCGGTTTCAGGCGAATCGGTCCGCTATCGAGCAAATACTCCGCCGCAGGGCGCGCATCGTCGAGGGAGAACACGCTGAGCCCCTCGAGCACCACGTTGCGCACCCGTTCGCAAAACAACGGCGACCAGCCGTGCGGCGCAAAAGCGTTTTTGTTGCGCAAGCCGTGGCTGATGGCTTTGGTGCAGATGAAATCATGCTCGACGTAGCCGCCCCACAAATCCTCCGGGCCCTTGACGCCCAATTGTCGCGCGGCCGCAGCGCCGACAATGGTTTGTGTCGGCAGCAGATAAAGATCACGACCGCTGTGGTGTTCGGGATCGTAGCTGCCGCCGAATTTGAACCCGAGAACCTGCGCCAGCCAACGGGCCAATGCGTGATTGGTTTCGACTTCGTGCTGTGGCGCGTCGGGCCGCACCGAATGGGCGACCACCAGTTTCTTGCTGTTTGTTGGGGTCATGCGTCCCCCTTCAATCGGCGCTTGATGAATGTAGTTGTAGGGGTGCAGAGATCAGGCCAACGGCAGCTGATTTGAAATAATCGGCAATTCAATCAGTTGCAGAATCGGTGATGGCACTGGGCCTGTCTCATTCTGCACGACGGCCATTTCGCTCCCGGCATTTTGCACGATCAAAGCCTTGCGCAAATCCAAATGTGGGAGCGGGCTTGCTCGCGAAAGCGGTGGCCCAGCCAGCATCAATGGCGACTGACACGCCGCTTTCGCGAGCAAGCCCGCTCCCACATTTTTAATCTGCGGTGTGGCTTATTGACGGGCTCCGGCGGCGGTCGGCGAAACCCCAAACCGCGTCCGATAATCACTCGGCGCCAGCCCGGTAATTTTCTTGAACGTCGCACGGAAGGCACTCGGGTCCTGATAACCGACGGTCCAGGCAATGTGGTCGATGGTGCCGTTGGTGAACTCCAACATTTCCCGGGCCTTGCCGACCCGCAGGTGCTGGCAGTACTCGGTGGGTTTGAGCCCGGTTGCAGCACGAAATCTGCGCAGGAAAGTACGTTCTTCCAGCCCTGCCCGTTCAGCCATGGTCGCCAGCGACACATCGGTCGCGCCGGTGCTTTGCAGCCAATGCTGAACCTTGAGAATCGAGGCGTCGCCGTGGCTGAGGATCGGTGAAAAGTTGCTGCCACATTCACTCGCACTGTCGCTGTGTTCCACCACCAGAAACCGCGCAGTGCCGGTGGCGATGCTCGGCCCCAGCAATCGGTCGACCAGACGCAAACCCAGCTCGGACCAGGCCATCAACCCGGCGGTGGTGATCAAGTCGCCATCATCGACGATCGGCGTATCGGCCTTGAGCTTGATCGCCGGATAACGCTCGGCGAACGCCTTGGCCGACGTCCAGTGGGTGGTGGCGCTGCGGCCGTCGAGCAGGCCGCTCTCAGCCAATAGAATCGAGCCCACGCAGACGCCGCCGAGGGTTGCGCCTTGTGCGTGCTGCTGACGAATCCAGCGCAGCAAGCCTTGCGGCGCCTGGCCTTCGGAAAAACCGCCAATCGACGGCGGGATCAACACCGCCACCAATGCGCCGTCTGGCGCGGGATGGCTGTCGTAGATGCGCTGGGGTGGTTGATCGCCATCGACCTGCCAATGGCTGACCCGCAACAACGGCAACTGCGCCGCCTGATAGTCGGCGGCAATCCGGTTCGCCACGCCGAACAAGTCTGTCAGCCCGTGCACCGCCGCCATCTGCGCGCCGGGATAAATCAGCACGCCCAGCTCGGCGATTGGCCTTTGTGCGTCCATTGTCAGTTTTCCCCCTTCTATTGTCGGTGCGGCCAATCCTCGGACGGTCCGCCAGAGCCAATACTTCATTCCACACCCACACACACTTCGAGGAAACAGTCATGGCCAAGCAAGCACTCATCGTAGTTGATATCCAAAACGACTACTTCCCCCAGGGCAAGTGGCCGCTGGTCGGCGCCGACGCGGCTGCGGATAACGCCGTACGCCTGCTTAAAGCTTTTCGTGATGCCGGTGATTCGGTGGTGCACATTCGCCACGAGTTCACTTCCGACGAAGCGCCCTTCTTCACCCCGGGTTCCGAAGGCGCGAAGCTGCATCCCAAAGTCCTGAACCGCGCCGACGAGCCGGTGGTGCTCAAGCACTTCGTCAACTCGTTCCGCGAAACTGAATTGCAGTCAATTCTCGACGAGCAGGGTATCAAGGAGTTGGTGGTGGTTGGCAGCATGAGTCACATGTGCGTCGATGGCATTACCCGTGCGGCCGCCGACATGGGTTATGCCGTCACTGTCATTCATGACGCCTGTGCCTCGCGGGATTTGGATTTCAACGGACTTACGGTTCCGGCTGCCCATGTTCATGCCGCGTTCATGTCGGCGTTGGGGTTTGCCTATGCTCGTGTGGTGTCTACTGGCGAGTTTCTGGCTGGTTGAGGTGAGGTGAGGTGAGTACATATCCGTTGCTGCGGTAACGGCTGCTATTGGTTTCGCTCTTACAGCGAGTCACTTGGAAAAGCCCCAAGTAACCAAGGGCTCTTGCCCCTTTCGTTCGGTGGCTCGCCTAGGCTCGCCATGCCCTCGCTCCGGTCCTGCTCCGTGGGCCCGCCGCCATCGGCCATCCATGG
>NZ_CATKQM010000043.1:0-34694 GCF_949768225.1 Pseudomonas sp. IT-P44
CATAGCGAGGCACCGAACGAAAGGGGCAAGAGCCCTTGGTTACTTGGGGCTTTTCCAAGTGACTCGCCGTAAGGGCGAAACCGCCAGCCGCCATCACAAAAATAATGGATATACACCCAAGCAATTGCTGCCACCCCCCAGCACTTGAGACCTCGTTGTATTTCAAGCAAGGACGAATTACCGCCGGCAGCTATTCTCTTGGCTAACAGAGGACTCGTGGCGCTGGTAATCGCGCCGTTTGCCGCGCAACAAGCGCAAAAGAGTGGAAGGACACCACCATGAGCCACACTGATGGATACACGCGTCGACGAATACTCACGCTGGCTGCCGGTGCTTCGGCGGTGCTCACTTTCGATCCGGCCTTTGCAGCCACCGCGCCGTCGAAGGAAACAGGAGGCAAGAACATGCTGACCCGCGCCATTCCTTCCAGCAACGAGCCATTGCCCCTTGTCGGCGTGGGCACCTATCGCGGCTTTGATGTCGCACCTGCCGATCCGGCCTACAAAAACCTGCCCGCCGTTCTCAGCGCGTTATTTGAAAAGGGCGGCACGGTGATCGACAGCTCACCCATGTATGGCCGCGCCGAGCAGACCATCGGCGAACTGCTGTCGATCCACAAGCCGCGTTCACCCGCGTTCCTGGCCACCAAGGTGTGGACCCGTGGCCGCGAAGAAGGCATCGCGCAGATGGAACAATCCTTCAAACTGCTGCAGACCGACCGGATCGACCTGATGCAGATTCATAACCTGCTGGACTGGAAAACCCATTTGCCTACATTGCGCAAGTGGAAGGAAGAAGGGCGGATTCGCTACATCGGCATCACCCATTACACCGCGTCGGCATATGAGGAAGTGGAAGCGGTGCTGAAAGCCGAGCCACTGGATTTCTTGCAGATCAACTATGCGCTGGACGATCGCGGGGTCGAGAAACGCATCCTGCCGCTGTGTCGCGAACGCGGCGTGGCGGTGATCTGCAACCGGCCATTTGGCGGCGGTGATTTGCTTGCCCGCTTGAAGGGCAAACCGCTGCCCGGCTGGGCCTCGCAAGTCGGCGTCACCAGTTGGGCACAATTGGCGCTCAAGTATTTGCTGGCGCACTCGGCAGTGACCTGCGTCATCCCCGGCACCGGCAACCCGCGTTACATGGCGGACAACGCCGGTGCCGGTTTCGGCCCGATGCTGACGGGGGCGCAACGCGAGCAGTTGATCGATGTGGTCGGATAACCGCAGGTGCCGTCAGTTTTTTTTCTTGATGAGTTTGTTGAGGTAGTACTTGAGGCTCAAGCGATCCTTGGGCCTTGGTTTGTAGTGGGTTTTGTTTCTTTGCGCAGGATCAGCCACCACGGTTGCTGCGGTGTAGTAGTACAGCGCGATGGACCGGCGTGTGATGTGTTCCGGCGTCGTCAGAGGCTCCGGGTGTCCATGATTGCTGTCCTTGTCGGTGTTGAAAATGACACAGCGGTTGTAGATCGGCAGGACTTTCTTGAGGCACGTCTTCATCCCGACGTCCCATAGTTCCAGGTTGCCGCCGTACGCCTCTTGCCAATCCTGATTCAAGTAAATAATGGCATTCAGTCTGCGCTCGATATTCAACTTTTTGTTGAGCCGGAAGTCCGAGTGCACCCCCAGAAACCCACCCTTTTTCGTTTCGTGCAGTCCGCCGCCGGTAAAGTAAGGATCGGGAATCAAACCCTCGATACCTGTGAGTTTTTCAAGAAACTGCAACATGGGCGCCGAGTTGAAGGCGTTGAAAACCGTCTTCAAGTAGGGATCGCATTCGTTGGGGCTGACTTGCCGTTTGTGCTGACCCTTATAGCCGCGCTCATAGAGCATTTCGTTGTTGGTTGGCTCGACGGGAAAATGCGCGCAGATGCTCGCAATCAGGTCCTGCGGTAAAAAATCGTCAATGACGATGTGTGGGAAGGGGGTGGCTTGAGCATAAGTACTGGCTAGCGAGTGACCGAAAGTGCTGGCAGCGTTCTGGTCAAAATCCAGCTCCGGGGTGGTGACGATGGGGAGTGTCTGAGTGATCGGTGTCATTACCGCTCCAATTGTCTGTTCATAACAACCTGCGAGTGCTTCCGGCAAGAGGGGCGCGCTACTTGTTACGCGCTGCCGATACCTGGTTGTTGTCACCTTTCAAACGTTTAAGGATGTCGTTGTACATCTTCGTTCGTCTGTGCGTTGTCGCATAACCGCCAGCGGCCGCGACGGTGCCCGCTTGAATATGGTCGAGGTAGCTGAATATCTTGCGCGGGGACAACAGCTCAACAACATAGCCCAACTGGGTCATACGGTCCTGGAGGGTATAACCGGGTACGCGCTCATCCATCAGGAAATGCATGCCGTGTTGCTTCATCAGCTTGCAGTTCCATAAGGTACAGAAGCTTTTCAAATAAACTTCCCTGTAGGGCTTTGGCTCTCTGGAACGGAGTCCCAGGGACAGTTTCAGGCGTCTGACGTGATGTTTTACCAGTCGTGAGCTAAAGCGCCAAAGGGTTCTGGTGGTGCCGCGGTTAAGTTGTTCTGTGCACCCGACGGCCACGACATTCGGGTTTTTAATGCACTTGTTCAACATCATTGAAAATACATTTTTGTCGAAAATAAACGTATCGGTGTGCAGCAGGAACAGAAAGTCGGTCTCAACCCGTTCCAGCACCAGGTCGAGTGCTTTGCCATGCGCGATATGACCATGCTCCGGCTCGGGAGCTTTTCGCTCGATCAGGTTGATCCAGTCCAGTGTGCGCAGATAGTCGGTGCTTTCATCGGCCGAGTCGTTATCAACCACCCAGACCGGAATGTTGCTGTCGCCCAGGTGCTGATGTAGCAGGTCGAGGCAAATCCGGGTTATTTCGATGGTTTTGTAGTTGACCAGGACAATGCTGAAGGGTGGTTTCTGTTGCGACAGAAAATCATTGTTATTCATGTGTGATGCACTCTTTAAAAACCTGGAAACAGCAATAAAAATTCAAGACCACTTATTGCTTGCGGCGCTAAGACAGGTATCGCCGGAACCAGTTTAGCGTCCTTTCCCAGGCAAGTTTGGCTGCGGCCTCATCGAATCGAGGCGTGGAATCGTTATGGAAACCGTGGTTGGCGCCGGGGTAGATGTAGGCTTCATAGGTTTTGCCGGCTGCTTTTAATGCCTGCTCGTAGGCGGGCCATCCTTCGTTGATGCGTGTGTCCAGTTCACCAAAGTGAAGCATCACCGGCGCCTTGATCCGCGGGACATCCCTGGCGTCTGGTTGCCGGCCATAGAAGGACACGGCAGCCCCGAGTTCGGGATAGGCCACGGCAGCCGCGTTGGCGACGCCACCGCCATAGCAGAAGCCGGTGATGCCGACTTTTCCGGTGGTCGTATCGTGTTTCATCAGCCACTCGATCGCGGCGAAAAAGTCATTCATGAGCTTTTCAGGATCAACGGTCGCCTGGAGTTCCCGGCCTTTGTCGTCGTTGCCGGGATAGCCGCCCACCGACGTCAGGCCGTCGGGGGCGAGGGCGATGAACCCGGCCTTGGCCACGCGTCGGGCAACATCTTCGATGTAGGGGTTGAGCCCGCGGTTTTCATGCACGACGACCACGGCCGCCACTTTGCCGGTGGCTTTTGCCGGACGCACCCGATAGGCCCGAACCTGCCCGTGGCCCTTGGGCGAGGGGTAGGTGATGTACTCGGCGATGATGTCCGGGTCGGTAAACGCCACTTGTTCGGCCAAGGCATAGTCGGGACTCAGGGCGGCGAGGAGCGCACTGGCGGTCAGGCCGCCAAGGGTGAATAACGCCGCCCGGTCGAGAAACTCTCGCCGGTTGATCATGCCGTGGGCGTAGTAGTCGTAGAGTTCGAGCAGCTCAGGGGCAAAGTCTTTCGCAGTAAGACGATTCATCTTTGCGCTTCCTTTGAAGTGGACGGTTGCTCTGTCAGTTCGAAAAAGCGGCGACAACTATCAATTCTAGCCGCGCATAAAAAAAGAGACGTAAGTCTCTTTTTTGTTTCTTCTGATTACGTTCATCGAGCACGGTTCAGTTCAGGCATTGCGCCCCGGCGCTCGCCACTTGCGCATCCTGCTCGGCTTTTACGCCAGACACGCCGACCGCACCCACCACCTGACCGTCGACGATGATCGGCACGCCGCCTTCCAGGGATGTCAGCAAGGGGGCCGACAAAAACGCGAAGCGCCCGCCGTTGACCATTTCTTCATAACCTTTGGACTCGCGCCGGCCCAACGCCGAGGTGCGTGCCTTTTCGGTGGCGATGTAAGCGCTGATGGGCGCGCAGCCGTCGAGGCGTTCGAGGGCGAGGGGATGGCCGCCGTCGTCGACGATCGCGATGGTCACGGCCCATTGGTTATTTTGTGCTTCGGTGCGTGCGGCCGCGAGGATCCGGCTGACTTCGGTCTGGCTCAGGACGGCTTTGCTTTTCATGGGGAATCTCCGGTGATCGATGAGGGCAGCGCCGCGTCGAGCAGTTCGATCCAGTGCCGGACCGGGGTCCGGCCCGCGCCGTCGAGATGCGACTGACAGCCGATATTGGCGGTAACGATAACTTCAGGATGGCCACTTTCCAGCGCATTCAGTTTGTTGTCGCGCAGTTGCCGGGACAGTTCGGGTTGGGTGATCGAATAAGTGCCCGCCGACCCGCAGCACAAATGGCTGTCGGGCACAGGTGTGAGGTTGAAACCGAGGCGAGCAAGGAGCGCTTCCACCGCGCCGCCGAGCTTTTGCGCGTGCTGCAAAGTGCAGGGGCAATGGAAGGCCAGGCGCTGGTCACTGTGGATGCCGAGTGTTTCCAGCGGTTCGTCGCGCAACACTTCCACCAGGTCCCTGGCCAGCGCGCTGACTCTTTTTGCCTTCTCGGCGTAGGCCGGATCGCGTTCGAGTAAATGGCCATAGTCCTTGATGAAGGCGCCACAGCCACTGGCAGTTTGCACGATGGCTTCTGCACCGTTCTCGATACTCGGCCACCACGCATCGATATTGCGGCGAGCGCGGCCGAGGCCGGCTGCCTGAGCGTCGAGGTGATAATCCACCGCGCCGCAACACCCGGCTTCGCTGGACGGGGTGACACTGATACCCAGTCGATCCAGCACCCGCGCCGCTGCCGCATTGGTGTTGGGCGACAGGCTCGGCTGTACGCAGCCTTCGAGCATCAGCACCTGACGGGCATGGCGGGTGGTGGGGCGTGGCCGGGGGAGATAAACATGGCGAGGCAATTTTGCCTGCAAGGTGTTGGGCAGCAGTGCCCGAAAAACCTGACCGCTGTTGATCAGCGCTTTGAACAGTCCCGGATTAAGGACGACGCTGCGCAATCCCTCACGCAACAGACGTTGGTCGAAGGGGCGCGGCACCGCCGCATCGACCACCGCCCGGCCGATGTCGAGCAAGTTGTGATAATCGACTCCGGAAGGACAGGTGGTTTCGCAATTGCGGCACGACAGGCAGCGGTCCAGATGCTGTTGGGTTTTCTGCGTGACCTCGTTGCCTTCCAGCACCTGTTTGATCAGGTAGATGCGGCCCCGTGGCCCATCGAGTTCATCGCCGAGCAATTGATAGGTCGGGCAGGTGGCATTGCAGAAACCGCAGTGCACGCAGGTGCGCAAAATGCTTTCGGCTTCTTCGGCGCGGGGCAGCTGCCGGGCGGTTTCGCTCAGGGTTGTCTGCATGGTTCAAAGCTCCGCGTACAAGCGTGCCGGGTTGAAAATGCCCCGTGGGTCGAGTTGTTGCTTGAGGCTGCGGTGGTAGCGCATCAACGCGGCAGGCAACCGCTGGAACGGGCTGTCGATCAGGCCATGGCTGTAGCAGGTCACATGGCCGCCGACCTCATCCACGACCTGGCGAATGAACGCCGCTTCGGCGTCAGACTTGAGCCAGCGCTGGGCGCCGCCCCAGTCGAGCAGTTGCCGGCCGGGCAGGGACAACCGCGGCGTGTTGTGCGGCACGGACAGGCGCCACAGTGGCTGGCCCTCGTCGAAGAAACTCAGTCGGTGCTCGTTGAGATCCGCCCAATACGAGGCGTCCAGAAGCTCACCGCCCAAACGGTCATGAGCCGCCGCCACCGAGCCTTCGCCGCCCTCAAGCCGCAAGTGCAGGCGTTGCCCGTCGTGGCACGCGGCACTGATCGGCAGCGGCTGCTGGCCCCATTCCGCGAGACGCAGCAAGGCACGATCGCTATCCATTTCCAGGCTGATGCTCAGGGTTTGCCGTGGTTTGGGCAGGACCTTGAGCGAGACTTCGGTGATCACGCCAAGGGAGCCGAAACTGCCGGCCATCAGGCGCGACAGGTCGTAACCGGCGACGTTTTTCATCACTTCGCCGCCAAAGCGCAAATGCTTGCCGTGCCCGGTGATGACCCGTGTGCCGAGGACGAAGTCGCGCACCGAGCCTGACCAGGGACGACGCGGCCCCGACAGACCACTGGCGATCATCCCGCCGACGGTGGCATCGTCGCCAAAGGACGGTGGTTCGCAGGGCAGCATCTGCTGTGCTTCATCCAGCACGTGCGCCAGTTCGGACAAGGGTGTGCCGCAGCGGGCGGTGATCACCAGCTCGGTCGGGTCGTAGCTGACGATGCCTCGGTGGCTGCGCGTGTCGAGTACTTCGCCCGCAACGATGCGCCCCAGAAACGCCTTGCTGTTGGAGCCCTGAATGCGCAGCGGCGTGGCGTTTTCCAGCGCTTGATTGACCTGCTCCAGCAGCACGCCGCTGTCATCGATATCGAGTTCGCTGCGCATCAGAATCGCTCCAGATCAGGGAAGGGCAACTGACCCAGGTGCACGTGCATGGCGCCAAATTCGGCGCAGCGGTGCAGCGTCGGAATGTTCTTGCCGGGGTTGAGCAAACCGCCGGGATCGAACGCGGCTTTGACGGCATGGAACAGCGTCAGCTCATCGGCGTTGAACTGCGCGCACATCTGATTGATCTTCTCGCGGCCCACGCCGTGCTCGCCGGTGATGCTGCCGCCGACCTTCACGCACAATTCGAGGATCTTGCCGCCCAGCGCTTCGGCGCGGTCGAGCTCATCCGGTTGATTGGCGTCGAACAGAATCAATGGGTGCATGTTGCCGTCACCGGCGTGGAAAACGTTGGCGACGCGCAAACCATACTCGGCGGACAACGCGGCAATGGCGCGCAGCACGCCGGGCAACTCGCGGCGCGGGATCGTTCCGTCCATGCAGTAATAATCCGGCGAGAGCCGACCGACAGCCGGAAAGGCATTCTTGCGTCCGGCCCAGAAACGCACGCGTTCGGCTTCATCCCTGGCCTGGCGCACTTCGGTGGCGCCAGCCTGTTCCAGCACCTGGCGCACGCGGTCGCAGTCATCGTGGACATCGGCTTCGACGCCATCGAGTTCGCACAGCAGGATGGCTTCGGCGTCCACGGGGTAGCCAGCGTGGATGAAGTCTTCAGCGGCACGGATCGCCAGGTTGTCCATCATTTCCAGACCGCCTGGAATGATGCCGGCGGCAATGATGTCACCTACCGCTCGTCCTGCTTTTTCGACGGAGTCGAACGCCGCCAGCAGCACCTTGGCGGACTGCGGTTTGGGCAACAGTTTGACGGTGACCTCGGTGATCACCCCGAGCATGCCTTCGGAACCGGTGAACAGTGCCAGCAGGTCGAAGCCGGGTGAATCGAGGGCATCGGAGCCCAATGTCAGGTGCTCGCCGTCCACGGTCAGGATGTCGACCTTGAGCAAGTTGTGCACGGTCAGGCCGTACTTCAGGCAATGCACGCCGCCAGCGTTTTCGGCGACGTTGCCGCCGATGGAACAGGCGATCTGTGAGGAAGGGTCGGGCGCGTAGTACAGGCCGAAGGGGGCTGCTGCCTGGGAAATAGCGAGGTTGCGTACGCCGGGCTGGACCCGTGCGGTGCGGGCGGCCGGGTCGATGTGCAGGATGTTGTTGAAGCGAGCCATGACCAGCAGCACGCCTTTTTCCAGCGGTAACGCGCCGCCGGACAAACCGGTGCCGGCGCCACGGGCGACCACCGGCACGTGCATTTCATGGCAGAGCCGGAGCACGCCTTGTACTTCGTCGAGATGGCGTGGCAGGACCACCAGCAGGGGCGTGGTGCGATAGGCCGAGAGTCCGTCGCATTCGTATGGCTTGAGTTCTTCTTGCTGATGCAGCACTTCCAGGGCCGGCAAACGGGTTTGCAGGGCTTGCAACAGTGCTGACTTGTTGACGTCGGGCAGCGCTCCGTCAACGCGTTCATCGTAGAGAATGTTCATGGTCGTTTTACGATACTCCGATCGTGTGTGTCCGGGCAGCGGGCTGTTTACTCAGGTTTTGTGTGTATATCCATTTTTTGGGTGATGGCTGGTATGGGTTTCGCCCTTACGGCGAGTCACTTTCGAAAAGCGCGAAAGTAACCAAAGCGCTTTTGCCCCTTTCGTTCGGTGCCTCGCTGTGGCTCGGCATGCCCTCGCTCCGGTCCTGCTCCGTGGGCCCGCCGCGATCGGCCATCCTTGGCCGTGCGCGGCTAACCCGGCATCCATGCCGGGTTGCCCACTGCGCAGAACCTGCGCTCGGCCTCTCGAGGGGGCGTGTACCTCAAGATCAAAAGCTGAAGGCGAGCTAACGCTCGGCCTGATGAGTGGTGAAAATCAAAAGCAAACGCGATTCCCTGTAGGAGCCGGCTTGCCGGCGAAAAGCGTCGGGGCAACGCGTTCATTCAGACAGCCCTCGTTATCGTTGACGTCCATCGCCAGCAAGCTGGCTCCTACAAGGGAAATGCATGTGTGTTCGGAACATACACGATCAACTGTAGGAGCCGGCTTGCTGGCGATGGCGTCCGTTCAGTCAACAAACAGGTGTCTGACCCTCCGCCATCGCCAGCAAGCCGGCTCCTACAGGGGAATGTGCAAACATCGAAAATTAGTGCGGCAGCCACAGTGCGGGAGTGTGCACACGTCAGAAGAGCCAGGTCGGCTGGCAGGCCGCCTCGTTTTTGCTTTTGCGGTACACGCCCCCTCGAGAGGCCGAGTGGAGGTTCTGCGCAGTGGGCAACCCGGCATGGATGCCGCGGTAGCCGCCCCCGGCCATGGATGGCCGATGGCGGCGGGCCCACGGAGCAGGACCGGAGCGAGGGCATGGCGAGCATTAGCGAGCCACCGAACGACAGGGGCAAGAGCCCTTGGTTACTTGGGGCTCTTCCAAGTGACTCGCTGTAAGAGCGAAACCGCCAGCCGCCATCACCGCAGAAACGGATATGCCCCCAGCGCTCAATGCCCACCCACCACCATATGACTAAACGGTGCCACATAAGCCTGCAACGTCACCAACCCCCCCACCAGAATCGCCAGAATGACGGAATGGAAGAACACATAACGCAGAATTTCCCCCTCATGCCCATACCAACGCGTAGCAGTGGAAGCCACCACGATCGACTGCGCATCGACCATCTTGCCCATGACCCCACCGGAACTGTTGGCAGCAGCCATCAACACCGGGCTAAGCCCCAATTGCTCGGCCGTCACCCGCTGCAGCCCACCGAACAACACGTTGGACGCCGTGTCCGACCCAGTCAGCGCCACACCGAGCCAGCCAAGCAGGGTGCCGAACATCGGGTAAAAGATGCCCGTCGCAGCGAACGCCAGGCCCATGGTCGCGTCCAGCCCCGAATAACGGGTGAGGAAGCCGAGCGCGAGCATCGCGACGATGGTAATCAGCGAGTAACGCACGACCCAGATCGTGCGCAGATAGTGTTTGACCAACTGCGGGATGGAGTAGCCCATCAATAGCCCGCCAAAGATCGCCGCCAGCAAGATGCCGCTGCCGGTGCTGGTCAGCCAGGTGAACTTGTAGACCGCGTCCTCGGTTTTAGGCGCAGGCACCACCGGCGGAACCTTTTCGATTTGCTGGTGGATCGTGCCGAAGGTGACGACCGGCGCAAAGATCGGGTTCGCTTCGCGCAGCGGTTTGCCTTGGGGATCGAGCTTGGCCGAGTGGGTCACGGGATCAATCGCCGGGCGGGTATCGAACAGGTTTTTGAAGCCCTGGGTACCCCAGGCGAACACGAACACCGTGAGGATGATCCACGGCATCCACGCGCGCATGACCGCAGGCTTGGCGTCGCTGGCGAAGGTCGCGCTGGCGATGGGTTTCTCGTCATGCTCTTCGGCTATTTTGGAGTTGTCGACGCGCCCGGACAGCGCGGCGGAGGTGTGCACGGTCGCGGGTTTCCACACCTTGAGAAAACCGGTGAGGCAGGCCATGGAAATCAGCGCGGCGATCACGTCCACCAGCATCGGCCCGTGATAGTTGGAGACCAGGAACTGCGGCACGGCGAAACTGACCCCGGCGACCAGGATGGCCGGCCAGATTTCCAGCATCTTGCGCCACCCGGCAAAGGCCCAGATCAACCAGAACGGTACGATCACCGAGAAAAACGGCAGTTGCCGACCGACCATCATCGACAGTTCCATTTCGTCCAGGCCGGTCACTTTGGCCAAGGTAATGATCGGCGTACCGAGGGCGCCGAACGCCACGGGGGCGGTGTTGGCGATCAACGCCAGGCCCGACGCCGCAAGTGGCGAGAAGCCCAGGCCAATCAGAATCGCGCCGGTCACCGCCACGGGGGTGCCGAAACCGGCAGCCCCTTCGAAGAAGGCTCCGAAGCAGAAGGCAATCAGCAGCAGTTGCAGGCGGCGATCGTCGGTAATGCGCGCCAGCGAGTCCTGCAGCACTTTGAATGAGCCGTTTTCGGTGGTCAGCCGGTGCAGGAAGATGATGTTCAGCACAATCCAGCCGATCGGCAGCAAGCCGTTGGCGGCGCCGTAAAGGGCGGCCGAGCCTGCCATGTTCGCCGGCATGCCGAAGGCGAAAATCGCGATGACCAGCGCCGAGGCGAGGGCGAGCAAGGCCGCCAGATGGGCCTTGATGTGGAAAAAGGCCAGGGCTGCCAGCATCACCACGACCGGCACAGCTGCCATGATGGTTGAAATGACCGGGTTGCCGAACGGATCGTAGATTTGCTGCCAGACCATGTTCCACCTCTGCTTTTTATTGTTGGGATTGCAGACCCCGAGGGGGCGGTGGCTTGTAGTATAGGTGGCATTACGCCGCTGTCTTGTGCCCCATAAATCACGCCTTTTGGCGGATGGGTCGAACTTGAAACAGGGACTGCAGATCGCCTTTACTGGATTCAATCACCCGGAGGAACGCGATGATGACTGAGCGCCACATGGTTCATACGGAAACGCTGTCGAACGATTGCAGCATCAAGGTCAAGGCCGAGATCCTGCGAGACGGTTCGTTGGGAATGTTCATCGGGGTATACCGACCCGATGGCTCTGCCATTGAGGAGAATGATCACCCGGCGTTGCATTTTCTCGACATGGAGGCCGCGATGGAGTGGGGGATCGAGAAAGCCAAGGATATCGGCAATGGCCAGCGGACGTTGTAGGGCCTGACATCCGGATGTGCGGTATGCCGGGCCCCGTGATAAAGGGGAGCTGACTGGCGGGCCTTGCCATAAAAAAGTCAAAAGAGTACAAATGTACTCCATGACGACTTTAACTCCCCGCCGTACTGCCATCCTGACGTTTATCCGTGATCGAATCGCGGAGCACGGTCAGTCCCCGAGCCTCGCTGAAATCAGCGAGGCCTTTGGTTTCGCCTCCCGTAGCGTGGCGCGCAAGCATGTGCTGGCGCTGACCGAAGCCGGTTTTATCGAGGTCAATCCGCATCAGGCCCGAGGCATTCGTTTGCTCGGGCAACCGGCGCGCCCCGAGCTGCTGGACATTCCGGTCCTCGGCCGGGTGGCGGCGGGGGCGCCGATCGGTGCCGATGCCGAGGTGCACAGCCGCTTGCTGCTCGACCCGTCGATCTTCTCCCGGGTGCCGGATTACATGCTGCGGGTCCAGGGGGACTCGATGATCGAGGACGGCATCCTCGATGGCGACCTGGTGGGCGTGCATCGCAATCCCGAAGCGCTCAATGGTCAGATCGTCGTGGCGCGGCTTGATGGCGAAGTCACCATCAAGCGTTTCGAGCGGGTCGGCGATGCGGTGCGCCTGTTGCCGCGCAACCCGGCCTATAAGCCGATCATCGTCGAGGCCGATCAGGACCTGGCCATCGAAGGGGTGTTCTGCGGTCTGGTGAGGCAAGGGTGATGGGCGCCGTCGTTGCGCTGGACACGCTGTTCAATGGCGGCCAGGTCTGGAAGGGCCGGCCTGCGCCACCGACGGTCAGCCCGCAACCCACCGGGCATGCGGCGCTGGATGCGGCGTTGCCCACTGGCGGCTGGCCGGAAGCGGCGCTGACCGAAATCCTCCTGGCCGGGCAGGGCGTCGGCGAGTTGCAACTGGTGTGGCCGGCGCTGGCGCGGTTGTCGGCGGCGGGTGAGCGCATCGTGCTGGTGGCGCCACCGTACGTGCCGTATCCGCAAGCCTGGCAGAACGCCGGGGTTGATCTGCGCCAGTTGTCGATCATCCAGGCCAGCGAACGCGATGCGCTGTGGGCGGCGGAACAATGCCTGCGTTCGGGCAGTTGCGGCGCAGTGCTGTGCTGGCCGCACAAGGCGGATGACCGCGCCTTGCGGCGCTTGCAGGTGGCGGCGGAAACCGGCTCGACCCTGGCATTCGCCTACCGCTCGATCCATGAAGCGATCAACCCGTCACCGGCCGCGCTGCGCATCGCCATCGATGCCAGGCCTGCGCAATTGCGCGTGCTCAAGTGCCGGGGCGGGTTGGCCCGCTCGGCGCCGATTGCCTTCCCTGTGGGGCATTGAGGTTGCCATGCGCTGGGTGTGCATTCTCTTCCCGCAATTGGCGCTGGACGCGGTACTGCGTCAGCGCCCCGATCCCGATGAGCCGCTGGCGCTGCTGACCGGTCCGGCGCAGCGTCGGGTGTTGCAGGCGGTCAACGCTTCGGCGCGGGCGCTGGGCTTGCGCCCCGGCATGTCGATGACCGCCGCGCAGGCCTTGAGCAAAGACTTTGTCACGGCGGAATACGACGCGGCCGAGATCGAGCACTGGCAGCAGTTTCTCGCGGCCTGGGCCTACCGCTTCAGCTCCCAGGTCAGCGTGCATTACCCGCGTGCGGTGGTGTTTGAGATCGAGTCCAGCCTGGGACTGTTTGGCGACTGGCCGCAATTCGAAGCGCGCTTGCGCACCGAACTCGGCGAACTGGGCTTTCGTCATCGGATTGTTGCCGCGCCCAACCCGGTGGCGGCGCGGGTATTGGCCAATGCGTATGACGGTCTGGTGGTGCCGGACGCTCAAGCCTTGCAGCATCATCTGGGGCAATTGCCTGTCGACCGGATCGCTCTGGAGCCAGCGGTGGCCACGGCATTGTCGCGTATGGGGTTGCGCACCTTGAGCCAGGTGCAGGCGTTACCGCGACAGAGCCTGGCGCGGCGTTTCGAGGCCCAGGTGCTCAAGCATCTGGACGCGCTGTCTGGCGAACGACGGCTGGCGCTGGCGTTCTACCTGCCGCCGGACCGCTTCGATGTGCGCATCGAACTCAATTTCGACGTGCAATCCCATCAGGCGCTGCTGTTTCCGTTACGCCGGCTGACCGGCGATCTGTCGGCGTTCCTGTGCGGTCGCGACAGCGGTGTGCAGCGTTTTGACCTGCACCTGGAACATGCCGGCTTGCCGGACAGCGTGATCAAGGTCGGCCTGCTCAGCGCCGAGCGCGATCCGGCGATGCTCTTCGAACTGGCCCGAGGGCGGCTGGAACAGGTTCAGGTCGAGGCGCCGGTGCGCGGGTTTCGTTTGCGCGCCGAAGACTTGCCGGCCTTCGTTCCGCAGTATCAGGAACTGTTCGATGATCGCCCGCAGCAGTCCTTGCCCTGGGAGCAACTGCGCGAACGCTTGCGCGCGCGGCTGGGGGATGACGCGGTGCAGGGCTTGCGGTTCCAGGCCGATCACCGGCCGGAGTGCGCGTGGCAGGCCAGTGCCGAGAGCCAGCGCTGCGCGGTGATGCCTGGCGTGCAGCGTCCGGGCTGGTTGCTGACGGAGCCGCAAGCGGTACACGAAGGTTCGACGCGCATCCTTATGGGCCCGGAGCGCATCGAGTCCGGTTGGTGGGACGGCGCCGATGTGCGCCGCGACTACTACCTGATCGAAACCCGTTCCGGCCAACAGGGCTGGGCCTATCGTACGGTCGGTGAGGGCGGCCCGTTGTGGTTGCAGGGGTGGTTCGCATGAGCATTGATTATGCCGAGCTGCACTGCCTGTCGAACTTCAGTTTCCAGCGTGGCGCCTCCAGCGCCCTCGAACTTTTTCAGCGGGCGAAAAAACTGGGCTATCAGGCGCTGGCGATCACCGACGAATGCACGCTGGCGGGCATTGTCCGCGCTTGGCAAGCGGCCAAGTCCGTGGAACTGTCGCTGATCATCGGCAGCGAAGTGCGCATCGAGAACGGTCCGAAACTGGTGCTGCTGGTGGAGAGCCTTGAGGGCTACCAAAACCTGTGCCGGCTGATTACCCGGGCGCGGCGTCGTTCGCACAAAGGCCAGTATCAGGTGCTGCGGGAGGATTTCAGCGAGCCTTTGCCGGGGCTGTTGGCGTTGTGGGTGCCGGATGCGCCGGATGATTTTCAAACCGGTCACTGGCTGAAGCAAACCTTCGCCGAGCGCCTGTGGCTGGCGGTCCAGTTACATCGCGGCCAGGACGATACGGGGCGATTGAGTGCGTTGATGACGTTGACAAGGGAGCTGCGAATCCCGGCAGTGGCCAGCGGCGATGTGCACATGCACACGCGCGGGCGGCGCGCCTTGCAGGACACCATGACTGCAATCCGTCATCACCTGCCGGTGGCCGAGGCCGGGTTGCGCCTGCACCCCAATGGCGAACGGCACCTGCGCAGCCTCGACGTGTTGCAATCGATCTACCCGCAAGCATTGCTCGATGAAACCTTGACCATCGCCCGGCGTTGCACCTTTGATCTTGGCCAGTTGCGATATCAGTATCCCCGCGAGCTGGTGCCCGAAGGCCAGACGGCCTCGTCCTGGTTGCGTCATTTGACCGAAGAGGGGATCACATGGCGCTGGCCGAAAGGCCCGCAAGCCAAGGTGCTCAAACAGATCGACAAGGAACTGGAGCTGATTGCCGAACTGGGCTACGAAAGTTACTTCCTGACGGTTCACGACATCGTCCGGTTTGCTCGTGAGCAAAAAATCCTCTGTCAGGGCCGTGGTTCAGCCGCCAACTCGGCGGTGTGTTATGCCTTGGGAATCACGGAAATCGATCCGGATCGCACCACGCTGTTGTTCGAGCGCTTTCTCTCCAAAGAGCGCAACGAGCCGCCGGACATCGACGTCGATTTCGAGCACGAGCGACGCGAAGAAGTCTTGCAGTACGTGTTTCAGCGTTATGGCCGGACCCGTGCGGCGCTGACTGCGGTGGTCAGCACCTACCACGCGGCCGGCGCGGTACGCGATGTGGCCAAGGCGTTGGGTTTGCCGCCGGACCAGATCAATGCCCTGGCCGATTGCTGCGGCCACTGGAGTGATAAAACACCACCGGTGGAGCGCCTGCGTGAAGGCGGTTTCGATCCCGAGAGCCCGGTGTTGCACCGGGTGCTGAGCCTGACCGGGCAACTGATCGGTTTCCCCCGGCACCTGTCCCAGCACCCGGGCGGTTTCGTCATTTCCGAGCAACCGCTGGACAGTCTGGTGCCGGTGGAAAACGCCGCCATGGCCGAGCGCACCATCATCCAGTGGGACAAGGACGATCTGGACGCGGTCGGTTTGCTCAAGGTCGATATTCTTGCGCTGGGCATGCTCAGCGCCATCCGCCGCTGCTTTGATCTGCTGCGACGGCACCGCAACCTTGATTTAAGCCTGGCGACGATCCCGTCCGAAGACCCGCAAACCTACGACATGATTGGTCATGCGGACACCATCGGCGTGTTCCAGATCGAATCCCGGGCGCAGATGTCGATGCTGCCGAGGCTTAAACCCCGGAAGTTTTATGACCTGGTGATCGAAGTGGCGATCGTCAGGCCGGGGCCGATCCAGGGTGGCATGGTGCATCCGTACCTGCGACGGCGGAACAAACAGGAGCCCGAGACTTACCCGTCTCCAGAATTGGAAGCGGTACTCAAGCGCACGCTCGGCGTACCGCTGTTCCAGGAGCAGGTGATGCAGATCGCCATCGTTGCTGCCGACTACAGCCCCGGTGAAGCCGATCAATTACGCCGTTCCATGGCCGCCTGGAAGCGCCATGGCGGGCTGGAACCACACAAGGATCGCCTGGCCGCCGGAATGAAGAAAAACGGCTACACACCCGAATTCGCCGCGCAGATTTTCGAGCAGATCAAAGGCTTCGGCAGCTACGGATTTCCCGAGTCTCACGCCGCCAGTTTTGCCTTGCTGACCTATGCCAGTTGCTGGTTGAAATGCCACGAACCGGCGGCCTTCGCCTGTGCGCTGATCAACAGCTGGCCCATGGGGTTCTACAGCCCGGACCAGATTCTGCAGGATGCGCGCCGGCATCATTTGCAGATCCGCCCGGTGGACGTGCGTGCCAGCGACTGGGATTGCAGCCTCGAACCCGTCATCGGTGCGCAGCCGGCGATTCGCATGGGGCTGCGGATGATCAAGGGCTTTCGCGAAGACGATGCGCGGCGTATCGAAGCCGCGAGGTCCAAGGGGGCGTTTATCGACATCGCCGACCTCGGCGAACGGGCGCGGCTCGATGCCCGTGCGCAGGAGCAACTGGCCGATGCCGGCGCGTTGCGTGGGCTGGCCGGTGATCGTCATCGAGCACGCTGGGAAGTGGCGGGGGTGCAGAAGCAATTGGGCTTGTTCGCCGGTTTGCCGAGCCAGGAAGAGGACGCGGTGGCATTGCCCAAACCCACGGTGGGCGAAGACCTGCTGGCGGATTACAACAGTCTCGGCACCACCCTTGGCCCGCATCCACTGGCCCTGTTGCGGGGTGAGCTGAAAGCCCGGCGCTGTCGCAGTTCGCGGGAGTTGCTGGACGTCGAGCATGGCCGCCCGGTCAGCGTCGCCGGGCTGGTGACCGGTCGGCAGCGTCCGGGCACCGCCAGTGGCGTGACTTTCGTCACCCTCGAAGACGAGTTCGGCAACGTCAACGTGGTGGTCTGGCGCGATCTGGCCGACCGGCAACGGCAGGTGTTGGTCGGCTCGCAGTTGCTCAAGGTCGACGGGCGCTGGGAGAAGGAAGGCGAGGTGCGGCATTTGATTGCCGGACGCTTGAGCGACCTGAGTCCGCTACTGGATGGCATCAACGTACGCAGCCGGGATTTCCACTGAAGGATCATGCCGTTAATTTTCTGAACAACACCGAACCTGTAGGAGCCGGCTTGCTGGCGAAGCGGTGGTGGCCATGATGGCGCCATCGCCAGCAAGCCGGCTCCTACAGGTTGTGGTGACTTTCTGATTATTTAGCCTCTGGCCAAAACCGCTCGCCACCGCCCGGCGCATCCGTCCACGCCTGCAACGACCGGGTCGGCAGATCGAAATAATCCCGCGTACGCGCATACCCATGCCCACCCATCCGCCCGATCGCATCAAGCCCGAGCTGATCGATGTACAGGGTTTTCGGGTCGATCAGTTCATCCCGCACATGCGCCATCAGCACTTCGCCGAAGATGATCTCCCGCGACTGCCCGATGGACAGTGCCATCATCCGTCGGCATTCCAGCGCCACGGGCGCCTCGCCGATCCGCGGGCATTTGACCGTGGTGCCGGGAATCGCAGTGAGTCCGGCGGCAGTCAGTTCGTCGAACCCGGGAGCGAAAGGCACGGCGCAGACATTCATCGCTTCCACCAGCGCATCACTGACGATATTGACGGTGAATTCCTGATTGAGCTGGATATTGCGCGTAGTGTCCTTGGGGCTCTGGTCCCCATAGTTTTCCACGCCCAGTGCGAGGATCGGCGGGTCGGCGGACAGCGCATTGAAGAAGCTGAACGGCGCGGCGTTGATCCGTCCTTCGCCATCAATCGTGGTGACCAGCGCGATGGGCCGAGGCACCACGCTGCCGATCAGAATCTTGTATTTGTCCCGCGCACTGAGGGTGCTGAAGTCGAAGCTTTGCATGGGCAGAAATCTCTAAGGAAGGGGATCAATCGCACTCAGCGGCGCTTGTGCGCTGTAGTCATCGGCGAACGGGATGGCCGGTTTGAACAGGCTTTTCCAGTCCGGTCGGCCGAAGGCCCGGTCGCTGTGGCTGCGCATCAGTGTTTCGAATTGTCGTTGGGCCTGGCGTTGCAGGGCGGGGTAGTCGACGCCTTGAACCTGCCCGTCCTGCATCACGCAGCGGCCGTCGATGTAGCTGGCGATGCAGTCATCATCGCGTCCGGCGAGCACCAGGTTTTTCAAGGGGTCGAATAGCGGCCCGAGGTGCAGACCGCGAAGGTTGAACACCGTGATGTCGGCCTTGGCTCCCGGTGCCAGACGACCGATGTCGTCACGCCCCAAAGCCTTGGCGCCCCCGAGTGTGGCCGCGTTGTAAAAATCCAGGGCGCTGGTCAGCGAACCGCCGCCCTCCATCAAGCGAGCGATGTTCAACCCCTGACGCATGTTCTCCAGCAGGTCCGCCGGCCAGGTGTCGGTGCCCAGCGCAAAGTTGATGCCCTTGGCCCGATAGCGTCCGAACGAGTTCAGCGCCTCGCCGTCCCGGGCAAACACCACCGGGCAATGCACCAGGCTCGCGCCGCCATCCACCAGCCGTTGCAGGTCTGCATCACCCTGGGTGTAAATGCCGTGGGGCAGCAGGCTGCGCGGGGTCAGCAGGTTCAACTGCTCCAGCCAGGCCAGCGGCGAAACGCCCCGCAACTGCTCGACCATCGCCACTTCGCCGAGCCCCTGACAGCAATGCAAGCGCATCGGCGCGTTCAGCTCGCGGCTCAGCGCGGCGGTGCGTTGCAGCAGCGCCGGGGTGCAGGTCTGGATGCGATCCGGCAGCAGCGCGCCGAGAATCAAACCGTCATGTGCACCGTCGAAATCCTGGAAAAAACGGGCCGCGGCGTCGAGCCCGGCCAGGCCCCGCGCTTCATCCCAGTGATGCCCGAGGCTGCCATCGGCGCGCCAATAACTCATGCCACTCATGTAGCAGGGCCCGAGGTAAGTCCGCAGTCCCAGCTCGGCCGCCACGCCGGCCACCGCAGCAAACTCGTCGTAGGTCTCGGCCCACTCGCGGTAATACATCGAGGTGATCGGCATGGCGGTGGTGATGCCGTTGCGGATCAGTTGCGTGAAGGCGTAGCGGTATTTGAAAACCTCTTCATCCGCGCTGTAACTCTCGTGCGGGCCAGCCGCCAGATAGTCCTCGGACCACATCCGCCCCATGTCGCGCTCATCGCCGTTGTCCAGCGTCAGCACCGTGGAATCGAGGTCGCCGAGTGCATCCAGATCGATGAAGCCGGGACCGATCAGCGCGTTGCCGTAATCGATCCACTGATCCACCGGCCCCGAATAACCGCGCCCGACAAACACAATGCGTGAGCCCTCGAACACCACTTCGCCGTCGCGCCACAGCACATGCTGCGTGCCGTCGAAGCCGACCACGCAGCTGCTTTTCAGGGCGATGCGCTTCACAACCGGCTTTCCAGCAGTCGACCACCTGCGGCAATCAGCTCGCCGCGCCGATAGACCTGTCGCAGCGGCCGAGCCACCACGGCTTCACCCAGCGTCTGCACCGGCATCAACAGGAAGTCCGCCGGTTGACCGAGCTCCACGCCATAATCCTCGCAGCCCAACGCCAGCGCGCCATTCACCGTCGCCGCTGCAAACGCCGCCGCCAGCTCCTCGTCCTTGTTCAAGTCGAAACGGAACGCCAGCAGCATCGCCCGTTCCAGCATGTCGCCGTTGCCCATGGGCGACCAGGCGTCGCGGATGCCGTCCGAACCCAGGCACACGTTGACCCCGGCCTCGCGCAACGCCAGGAACGGCGGCACCGCACAATCGGCCGGTGCCGAACTCATCAACGAAATGCCCAACGCCGCCAAGCGTTCGGCCACAGGTTTGACCTGGCTCCAAGGCAACATCCCGAGGCAATAGGCGTGGCTGATCATCACTCGGCCATGGCGCCCGAAATGCTCGGTGTAATCGGCGATCAGCGCGATTTGCCACAGGCCCAGTTCACCCTTGTCGTGCAGGTGAATATCGACACCACGGTCGAATTCACTGGCCAGTTTGAACACGAAATCCAGTTGGGCGACGGGGTCGTTGTCGATGCCGCACGGGTCGAGGCCCCCGACGTTTTCCACGCCCAGGGCCATGGCCTCGCGCATCAGCTCGGCGGTGCCGGGGCGGCTGATCAGGCCGGTTTGCGGGAATACCACCAGTTGCAGGTCGATCAGGTCGCGGTAGCGTTCGCGCAGTTGTTGCATGGCTTCGACATGACGCAGGCCGAAATCCGGGTCGATGTCGACGTGGCAACGCATGGTCAGCGAACCACGGGCGATGCAGTTTTCCAGCAGGGCGCCGGCACGTTCGGCGATGGGGCTCTGAACTTCACGCAGCACGCGGCGCTCGTTGGCGATGTAGTCCTTGAGCGTCGGCCCGGCGCTGTTCGGACGCCAGGGTTGGCCCCAGAGGGTTTTGTCGAGGTGGACGTGGCTTTCCACCAGGGCCGGGGTGAGCAGTTGGTTCTGGCCGTCAATGTCGGTGGCGGTCAGTGGCGCGGACGATGCCGGGCGGCGTTGTTTGAACAGGCCGTTTTCGATCAGCAGGTCTTCAGCGGTGGAACCGTAGGGCCGCACGTTGCGCAGCCAGCGGGGGTGATTCATTTCAAACCTCGAGTTTTGTGGTTTTTGGGCGGGCCTCTTCGCGGGCAAGCCTCGCTCCTACAGGTCCTGCGCTGCTCTTGTAGGAGCGAGGCTTGCCCGCGAAGGCCGCAACTCGGTCTCAAGCCGAGCAATCAGCCCTTGAGCTTCGACCAGATCCGGTCCTGCAGCTCCCGCGCCTTGTTGCTGCACTCTTTCTCAGGGCGCAGGCGCGAGGCGAACTCGTCGGGCATGTTGATCGCGTCCATCACCCGCCATTTGGCGTCGATCAGCTTGTCGCTCTGAATGCCGTTGTCGTAGGCGATCGCATTGGACACGGCGGCGGCGTTTTCCGGTTTCATCATCCAGTCGATGAAGATCTTCGCGTTGCCGGGGTGCGGGGCGCTTTTCGGTACGGCGAAGTTGTCCTGGAACATCGCCAGGCCTTCGCGCGGATACACGTACTTGATGCTGCTCTTCTGCAACGTGGCCCGGGCGGTGGAGCCGTTCCAGTTCTGCATCATGATCACTTCACCAGAGGCCATGCGGTCGACGGTGTTGTCCGAGCTGTACATCTTCAGGAACGGTTTCTGCTTTTGCAGCAGTTCCAGAATGCGCTTGGCGTCCTGCGGGTTTTCGCTGCATTCGTCGACGTTGAGATAGTGGCTGGCGGCGTTGATCACGCTGCTGGAGGTGTCGAGTGCGGCGAGCTGGCCTTGCAGTTCCTTGCGTGGCTCGAAGAACTCCTTCCACGAATCGTCCAGTTTGCCGCCCGGCACGCGTGCGCTGTCATAGGAAAACCCGGTGGTGCCCCACAGGTACGGTGCCGAGAACTTGCGGCCAGGGTCGAAGCTCGGGTCGCGGAACGCCGGTTTGACGTGCTGGAAATTGGGCAGGGCCGATGCGTCGATTTCCAGCAGCAGGTTCTGATTGATCAGCGTGCGCATGATCGACTGCGACGGCACGATCACGTCATACGCCGCACCACCGGCCTGCAATTTGGCGAGCAGGGTTTCGTTGCTGTCGTAGCCGTCCATGGTGACCTTGATGCCGGTCTCCTTTTCGAATTTGGCCAGCAGGTCCACCGGGTAGTAATCGGTCCAGTTGTAGAAGAACAACTCCTTGGGCTCGGCGGCCTGTGCGCCGAACGCCGTGAAGCAACTCAGGGCCAGACCGGTGACGGCGAAACACATGTTTTTCATTTTCATGTTTTTGTGCGCTCCAGGATTTATTGGTTTTTGCCGCGCTGTCCCAGCCAGAAGGCCAGCACCACCAGCACGATGGAAATCACCAGCATCAGGGTCGAGATCGCGTTGATCTCCGGCGTCACGCCGGCCTTGATCGCCGAGAAGATGTACACCGGCAAGGTCGTCGAACCCGGCCCGGCGACAAAGAACGTCATGATGAAATCGTCGAGGCTGACCACGAACGCCAGCACCGAACCGGACAGCACCGCCGGCCACAGCAACGGCAACGTCACCCGGCGAAACACCTGCCACGGGTTGGCATACAAATCGTTCGCCGCCTCCAGCAGGCTTTTGTCGAGATCATTGAGCCGTGCACGAATTGGCAGGTACGCGAAGGGAATGCAGAAGCCGATGTGCGCGACAATCACCGTCAACAAACCGAGCTTGATCCCCAGCGCCATGAACAGCAGCAGCGTGGCAACAGCGGTGACGATCTCCGGCAGGATCAGCGGCAGGTTGATCCCGCCCTCGACCATTTTCTGCCCGTAGAACGGCCGGTAAGTCGCCAGCGCCGCGAGCAGCGCAATGGCCGTGGCGCAGACCGTGGCGATGCTGGCGACGATGATCGAGTTCAGCGCTGCGGTCTGGATCGACGGGTTGGCCAGAATCCGCCCGTACCAGGCGAACGAAAACTCGGTCCACACCGTCGCCGAGCGGTTGGCGTTGAAGCTGTAGGCGATCAGCACGAAGATCGGTACGTACAGGTACGCGAGGATCAGCAGGCTGACTTCGCGGGTCAGCGGCAGTTTTTTCAGGTGCAGGGCGATCATGCGGTGGCTCCCCGACGTAGAGTTTTGGCGGCGCTGCGGCTATAGAGGGCGTAACCCACCAGCGACAGCAGCAGAATCCCCAACAACAGGAACGACAGCGAACTGCCCAGCGGCCAGTTGCGCGCGGTGCCGAACTGTTGCTGGATCAGGTTGCCGATCATCAGCGTCTTGCCGCCGCCGAGAATCGCCGGGGTGATGAAGGCGCCGAGGCTCGGCACGAACACCAGCAGCGCGCCGGCAATCACGCCGGGCATCGACAGCGGCAGGATGATTCGCTTCAGCGCGTGCCAGCGGTTGGCGCCCAGGTCGTAGGCCGCTTCCACCAGGCGCCAGTCGAGTTTTTCCAGGGTCGAATAGATCGGCAAAATCATGAACGGCAGGAAGCTATAAACCAGCCCGACGCTGACGGCGAAGTCGTTGTAGAGCAGGGTGATGCCGCCCGCCTGCGGGAACAGCGTGTTGAGGCTCTGCGCGACCCAACCGTGTTCACGCAGGATGATCAGCCACGCGTAGTTGCGGATCAGCAGGTTGGTCCAGAACGGAATGGTGATCAGCAAGACCATGAGGTTGCGCTGGCGCGGGGTCAGGCTCGACATCCACAACGCCACCGGGAAGCCGAACAGGAAACACAACAACGTCGTGCCGCCGGCCTGGAACACCGAGCGCAACAAGGCTTGGGCATAGACCCAGTTCAGCTCCAGTTCACCGTCGAATCCTTCCTGGAAAAACAGCTGCACGTAGCTTTGCAATTGCCAGTTGGCTTGCCAGTCGACGCCGCCGTAGACGTTGCGCGGCAACAGGCTGATGTAGCCCATGATGCCCAGCGGAATTGCGATCAGTGCCAGCAAAGTCAGAACCACCGGGCTGAGCAACAGCGCGCGGTTGAGAGCGGGGGAAGTGCTGCTGACGCTCATCTCAGGCCTCCATCAACAGGCAGGCGTGGGGCGGCAGATTGACCGCGACACGATCACCGACCACCCGGCCACGGTTCAGGCCTTCGTTGTTCTCGCGCAACATGACCTTGATGTCGTTGTTCAAGCGGCACTGATAAAGCGTCGCGGTGCCGACATACAACACCGCTTCGATCACACCGCGCAGGTGATGAGGCTGCCCAACGTCGACCAGTTGCGAGCGCTCCGGGCGGAACGCCAGTTGCACGTTGTTGCCGTCGAAACCCTGGGCCGGGCAGGGGATCTCCACCGGCATGCCGCTGGGCACGAAGAGCTTTTCGTTCTGTTGGCCGCGTTTGAGATGACCGGGCAGGAAATTGATGTCGCCGATGAACTGGGCGACGAACTGATGCTGCGGCCGTTCGTAAATATCGTTGGGGGTGCCGATCTGCAGGATCTTGCCGGCGGACATCACGGCAATGCGGTCAGACAGGGTCAGGGCTTCTTCCTGATCGTGGGTGACGAAAATGAAGGTGATCCCGGCTTCCTTCTGCACGCGCTTGAGTTCGACCTGCATCTCTTTACGCAGCTTGAGGTCGAGCGCCGACAGGGGCTCGTCGAGCAGCAACACTTTCGGTTTTGGCGCCAGGGCGCGCGCCAGAGCCACGCGTTGTTGCTGGCCACCGGACAACTCGGCGGGTTTGCGCCTGGCCAGGTGTTGCATTTGCACCAGCGCCAGCATCTCATCGACACGCCGAGGAATAACCTTGTGATCAAGGCCCTGCATCTCGAGCCCGAAGGCGATATTCTGCGCGACGCTCATGTGCGGAAACAGCGCATAGCTCTGGAAGACGGTATTGACCCGGCGCTTGAACGGCGGCAGGTCGTTGACCGGTTCGCCGGCGAGACGGATCTCGCCATCGCTGACGTGTTCGAAACCGGCGATGGTGCGCAACAGGGTGGTTTTGCCACAGCCGGACGGGCCGAGCAGGGTGAAGAATTCGTTGTCGGCAATGTCGACTGACACGTTGTCGAGGGCTGGAGCCAGCCCCGGATCGTCGGAATACCGCTTGGAGACGTTACGCACTTCGATAGCTATTGGTTGACCCATAATGGTGCAATCCTCTAATTATTGTATGCAATATCTGGATGCAATCTACAAATAACCGGATTAATCTGCTCGTGCAACCCCCTTTTTCAAAGGCTGCTCATCGCCTGGGGCCGGTTGTTTAGCGCTAAAGGAGTGTTGAAATGACCGAGAAGAAACTCGAGACCACGGTCGACCGCGTCTACCAAGGGGTTTACGAGGCGATCAGCAAGCGTTCGTTGCGTCCTGGCATGAAGCTTGGGGAGACTTCGCTGGCCGAACTTTTTAATGTCAGCCGAACGTCGGTTCGTGCCGCGCTCAAGCAATTGGAGGCGGATGGATTGGTGACGACCGAGCCCAATAAGGGTGCATCGGTGTCGTTGCCCAGCGATGAAGAGATCCGTTCGCTGTTTGAAACGCGACGCCTGATCGAGATCGGCATCGTCACCGAACTTTGCCGGCGTCGTGACACCGCCGTGACCCGGGACCTGCGCGATCACCTGTTGCTCGAGGATGAAGCGCACCGCAACGGCGACCATGAACGGCTGATCCATCTGCTCGGCGAGTTCCACATCAAACTCGCGCAAAGCCTGAACAACCCGGTGTTGCTGGACTGGTTCCGCAAACTGATCTCCCGCGCCTCGCTGTACGCCGCCGCGCTGGACGACGACAGCCATGAAGCCTGCCGCGACGATGAGCACCTGCGCCTGATCGAGTACATCGAGGCCGGCAACCAGAGCGCCGCCATCGAACTGACCTGCATCCATTTGAACGGCATCGAGAAGGCGATCCTGGACGTCGCCGCCACGTTGAAGACGGGATATCACCCGCTCAAACACCTGATTGAGGTGTAGCCACAAAACCTGAATCTGAAGTTGCACCTTGTGGGAGCGAGACCGGCTTGCCGGCGATGGCGTCGTGTCAGCCGACATCATTGTTGAATGTCAAATAGCATTCGCGAGCAGGCTCGCTCCCACAGGGATCTGTGGTTGCCATAGGTCCCGCAAGAATCAGCTAACCTCTATGAAACCATTGGCATCCGCAGTGCTCGAAACAAACGGGCGCCAATAACAGGACACAGAGCCAGTCGATGCAGTTTCTAGACGATAGCCACGGGTGTGCTGGATGGAACGGTGAAATGGCCGGACGCATCCGTGCGTTCGACTGGCGTCGCACTGAACTGGGAAGCCTGGAGACCTGGCCCGCCAGCCTGTGCAGCGCGGTGCAATTGCTGCTCGCGTCGCCGCTGCCGATGGTGATGCTCTGGGGCCGCCCCGGCTACATGATCTATAACGATGCGTACTCGTCGTTCGCCGGTGGCCGACATCCTTATCTGTTGGGCTCTCCGGTGGAGCTGGGCTGGCCGGAAGTCGCCGAATTCAATCGTCACGTAGTCGACACTTGCCTGGCGGGCGGCACGTTGTCCTATCGCAACAAAGAGCTGGTGCTGTTGCGCGACGGCGTCCCCGAAAACGTCTGGCTGGACCTCTATTACAGCCCGGTGGCGAATGACGAGGGGACGCCGGCCGGGGTCATGGCGATGGTGGTCGAAACCACGGAGCATGTGATTTCCGAACGCCGGCGCCAGGAGGCCGAAGACGCCTACCACGCCGACAATGAACGGGTGCGGCTGGCGTTGAACGCCGGTGCCTTGCTCGGCTCGTTCGTCTGGGACATCAAAGGCAATCGGCTCTCCGGCGATGAACGCTTTGCCCGGACCTTTTCCTTCCCGGCCGAGCATGACCTGGGCAACCTGCCAACGGAGTTCGCCGAAGCGCGGATTCATCCCGACGACCGCAGTTGGGTCAATGAGCAAGTCAATCAATCCATCACCACCGGTGAGCCTTTCAACGCCGAATATCGGGTCCTGCGTCCCGACGGCAGTTACCTGTGGGTGCAGGCCAGCGGTTGCTGCGAATTCGATGAGCAGGGTGAGCCGTTCCGCTTTCCCGGCGTGTTGATCGACATCCACGAACGCAAGACCGCCGAAGAATCCCTGCTCAAATTCACCCGAAACCTGGAGCAGCGCGTCGCCGACGAAGTCGAAGCGCGGCTGGCGGCGGAAGAGCAACTGCGTCAGTCGCAGAAGCTCGAAGCCATCGGCGGTCTCACGGGGGGCGTGGCCCATGACTTCAATAACCTGCTGCAAGTGATCGCCGGCAACCTGCACCTGCTGGCGCGGCATGAACCGGACAATGCCAACGTGCAGCGTCGAGTCTCGGCGTCGATTGCGGCGGTGGAGCGTGGCGCGAAACTGTCTTCGCAATTGCTCGCCTTCGCCCGCCGTCAGCCGTTGTCGCCGGCGGTCTGCGACCCACGACAGATCTTCGAAGGCCTGGGCGAGCTGCTGCAACGGGCGTTGGGCGAAACCATCCAGATCGATGTGCGGTTGCCTCAAGCGTCCTGGCACATCAACGTCGATCGCAACCAACTGGAAAACGCCATTCTCAATCTCGCGATCAATGCCCGTGACGCCATGGCGGGCGAAGGCACCATCGAATTGAGCGCCGAGAACGTTACCCTCGACCGCAAGTTTTGCGCGGGCAAAGGTATTTCGCCCGGCGATTACGTGCGCGTCGCCGTGGCGGATACCGGCCTTGGTATGCCACCGCAAGTGCTCGCGCAAGCGTTTGAACCGTTTTTCACCACCAAGGCCGATGGTCAGGGTACGGGGTTGGGGTTGAGCATGGTGTTCGGTTTCGTCAAACAGAGTGACGGGCACATCGAGATGTCCAGCGTCGAGGGGCAGGGCACGCGCGTGCAGTTGTATTTTCCACGCAGCCTGCGCCCGTTGCTCAGTGAAACAGCGACCCATGACACGCAGCAACGCGGTGGGCATGAAACCATTTTGGTGGTCGAGGACAATGAAGCGGTGCGCGCGTCGGCGGTGGAATTATTGAGCGAGGAGGGCTATCAGGTCCTGACCGCCGCCAACGGTGATGCCGCCATGCAGATGTTGCTCGATGGCGTGGTGGTTCAGCTGATTTTCACCGACGTGGTCATGCCCGGCCTGATCAAAAGCTCGGACCTTGCCGCCTGGGCCAAAGTGCAAACGCCACCGGTGGCCGTACTGTTCACGTCCGGCCACACTCGTGACATTATTTCGCGCAATCACCAGCTCAGCCCCGATACCTTTTTGCTGAGCAAACCCTATGGTCCCGAGGCGCTGACCCGAATGGTCCGCACCGTCCTCAACGGCTGAACCCCGATCCAATTGTAGGAGCGGCCGGGCGGCGTTCCGTTTGCTGGCGATGGCGTACTTGAAATCGCCATCGCCAGCAAGCCGGCTCCTACAGTTTGGATCTGCGTAAATTCCTGGCAATGCGTTAATCCTTCGAACTTTTTGATCAAGGCCACCTGATGACTTCAAAGCGCACCTCCAATCCTCCTTCCGGCATGGTCAGGGTACGCGGGGCCCGTGAGCACAACCTCAAGAACATCGACGTCGATATCCCCCGTGATGCGCTGGTGGTGTTCACCGGCGTTTCCGGTTCAGGGAAGTCATCCCTGGCGTTTTCGACCCTGTACGCCGAAGCGCAACGCCGTTATTTCGAATCCGTGGCGCCGTATGCGCGGCGTCTGATCGACCAGGTCGGTGTGCCGGATGTCGACTCCATCGAAGGCCTGCCGCCAGCGGTCGCCTTGCAACAACAACGGGGCACGCCGAGCACGCGGTCTTCGGTGGGCAGCGTGACCACGTTGTCGAGCCTGATCCGCATGCTGTATTCGCGCGCCGGCAGCTATCCGCCGGGGCAACCGATGCTCTACGCCGAAGACTTTTCACCGAACACGCCCCAGGGCGCCTGCCCTGAATGTCATGGTTTGGGCCGGGTCTATGAAGTCACCGAAGCGCTGATGGTCCCGGACCCGAGCCTGACCATTCGCCAGCGCGCGGTCGCTTCCTGGCCCACGGCGTGGCAAGGACAGAACCTGCGGGACATCCTCGTGACCATGGGCTACGACGTCGATAAACCCTGGCGCGACCTGCCGAAAAAGCTGCGCGACTGGATTCTTTTCACCGAAGAAACCCCGACCGTTCCGGTGTATGCCGGGCTCACACCCGAAGAAACCAAAGTCGCGCTCAAGCGCAACATGGAGCCGAGTTACCAGGGCACCTTCACCGGTGCCCGGCGCTACATCCTGCACACGTTCACCCATTCGCAAAGTGCGCTGATGAAGAAGCGCGTCTCGCAATTCATGCTCGGCAGCCCTTGCCCGCTGTGCGACGGCAAGCGCCTGAAGCGCGAGGCGTTGTCGGTGACCTTTGCCGGTTATGACATCGGCGAGTTGGCGCAAATGCCGTTGCTGCAAGTGGCCGACGTATTGAAACCAGTGGCGGCGCACAGTTACCTCGACCAGGCCGATGAAGCGGGCGAGGTCTTGACCCACGAGCAGACCCGCGAAGCCCGTGAGCAGCGAGTGGCCCACGGCGCCAGTGGTCACGCCCATGCACCGGATGTGCGCCACACACCGAACCTGTCGGTGGAAAAACGCCTGGCCGCGCAACGCATCGCCCAGGATTTGCTGGAGCGGGTCAGCACGTTGACGGACCTGGGGCTCGGTTACCTGGCACTGGAGCGCAGCACGCCGACGTTGTCGTCCGGCGAGTTGCAGCGCCTGCGTCTGGCGACGCAATTGGGTTCGCAGTTGTTCGGGGTGATTTACGTGCTGGACGAACCGTCGGCCGGTCTGCACCCGGCGGATGGCGAAGCGCTGTTCGAAGCCCTGCAACGCTTGAAAGCGGCGGGCAACACGCTGTTTGTGGTCGAGCATGATCTGGAAACCATGCGCCGCGCCGACTGGCTGATCGATGTCGGGCCGGCGGCGGGCGAGCATGGCGGCCGGATTCTGTACAGCGGTCCACCGCAGGGCCTGGCCGACGTGACGCACTCGCAGACCCGCGCCTACCTGTTCGCCGATCAGGTCAGGCTGCCGCGAGCCAGCCGCAAGCCAGCCGATTGGCTACGGCTGGAAGGCATCACTCGCAACAACCTGAATAACCTCAGTGTCGAGTTTCCGCTGGGCTGTTTCACCTCGGTGACCGGCGTGTCGGGTTCCGGTAAATCAAGCCTGGTCAGTCAGGCGTTGCTGGAACTGGTGGGCGCGCATCTCGGGCGCGCCGCCAGTGACAGCGAGGCAGAAGAGTTGAGCCTTGAGGACGATGCACCGCAAGTCAGTGGCGGTCAGGTCAGCGCAGGGCTGGAGTCGATCAAGCGGCTGGTGCAAGTCGATCAGAAACCGATCGGCCGCACGCCGCGCTCTAACCTGGCGACTTACACCGGGCTGTTCGACAACGTGCGCAAACTCTATGCCGCCACGCCCGAGGCGCAAGCCAAGGGCTACGACGCCGGTCAGTTCTCCTTCAACGTCGCCAAGGGTCGCTGCCCGACCTGCGAAGGCGAGGGTTTTGTCAGCGTCGAATTGCTGTTCATGCCGAGCGTCTACGCACCATGCCCGACTTGCCACGGCGCCCGTTACAACCCCGAGACGCTGGCGATTACCTGGCAGGGATTGAGCATTGCGCAGGTATTGCAATTGACGGTAGATGAAGCGGTCGAGGTGTTTGCTGAGCAATCGAGTATTCGCCGCTCACTGGAAGTGCTGCGCGATATCGGCCTGGGTTACCTGCGGCTCGGCCAACCGGCGACCGAGTTGTCGGGCGGCGAAGCCCAGCGCATCAAACTGGCCACCGAACTGCAACGCAACCAGCGCGGGGCAACGCTTTACGTGCTTGACGAACCCACCACCGGGTTGCACCCGCGGGATGTCGATCGCTTGCTCGAACAGTTGAACACGCTGGTGACGGCGGGGCACACGGTGATCGTCGTCGAACATGAAATGCGCGTGGTGGCCCAAAGTGACTGGGTGATCGACATCGGGCCGGGTGCAGGGGATCAGGGCGGCAAGATTGTGGTGGCGGGCCCGCCGCAGAAAGTCGCCAGCAGCAAAAAAAGCCGGACCGCGCCGTTCCTCGCCAGAACCCTAAATACGTAGCGCCAGGACGACGAACGGACACCGCTGGTCTGATAGGCGGTCGACAGAACCCGCCAACCGAGGCCATTCTGATAGTTGGTGAACGCAATCGATCGCGTTTGCCACCGATCAACAAACGGAGGTGTTCCATGCCGGTGCCACACGACCTTTATCAGGATTTGAAACTTTCAAAGGAAGATATCCAGCAAAAACGCACCAAGGATCCGTTACTGGATTCACTGATCAACAAGTATTCGCAGGCGGATGCCGAAGTGGTGAAGGCAGAGCAGGCCAAGTCCAGCGATGACTCAGTGAAGAAGCTCAAGGAGAAGCGCTTTCAGGTCAAGGAGAAGATCGTCCAACAGCTTCAGGTCCCGTCCTGACGTGTCGCTCCCGAAAGGAAACCGACAACGCAGAACTCCATAGCGAATGGATCCCCGTTAACTTTTGAACGACACCGAACCTGTAGGAGCCGGCTTGCTGGCGATAGCGGTGTGTCATCCACCAATAGCGTTCGATGACACACCGCTATCGTCGGAGCGCCGCCCGCAGCAAGCCGGCTCCTACAGGTTAATTGGGTGCTTGGGACAACGCGGTGGCGAGCGGTAATCGCACCATGTGCCTGGCCTTCAACGAGCCGAAATACAACCACTCCCCATATTCACGCACCGTGGTGATCGGTGAGTAGTTGCCGCTGCTGCCATCCTGCAGATTGGCGATCACTTTTCCCTCCAGATCCAGCCCCAGGACAAACCCGCGTTTCTCTATGGGTTTGGGCAGGACCGTCATCGCCCGCACAATCATCTTGCGCACGAAGGGATGCGGCGCCGTGGCATCGAGCAGGGCGTTGCGCGGTGCATACAGCGCCACCCAGAAACGGTCCCGGCCATTGAACGCCAGGTTGTCCGGCAAGCCCGGCAAATTGTCGATAAACAGATCGTGGGTGCCTGCCTTGGGGCCGCTCAGCCAGTAACGGCTGATGCGATAGGCGCCGGTCTCGTTCACCAGCACAAAGGCATCGTCCGGGCCCAGCGTCACGCCGTTGGCGAATTCCAGCTTATCCAGCAGGACCGTGGTTTTACCGGTCTGGAAGTCATAACGCAGCAAACGACCGTCGCCGCCATGCTCGATGATCGCGTCGCCATCGCTGCCATAGCCGAAGCGGCTGGAAGCATCGCTGAAATAGGCGTAGTGCCCCGACTTGTCGATGACCACGTCATCAGTGAAGCCGAAGGGCACACTGTTGGCCTCTATGGTCAATGGAATCAAGCGACCCTGGGCGTCCAGCGACAGCAAGCCCTTGATCCCGTCGGCGATCACCAGCAAACCATTGGGGTGACGCGCCAGGCCCAGCGGTCGGCCGCCGGTATCGGCCAGCACCTTGGTGGCTTCGCCGTCGAGGCTGGTGCGGATCAGACGGCCGTCATGCAGGCCCGTAATGAGCGCATTGTTTTCCAGTAGCAACGCTTCCGGCCCGTCGATATCCGCCGCGCCGACACGCTCCACACCTTTGAGGCGTTGATTGTCGGCGTAGGGGCCGCTGGTGAGGGACGGTGCCGGCGGCGGAGTCCAGGCCACCGGTTGCACCTTGGTCGGCATCAGCAGCAGAAAGGCCGCGATGGCCACGATCACCAACAACACGACATGACGAAACTTGACGGTTCGACTCACGCGTTGGCTCCTGCGGTGGTCAGGTGTCTGTGCGCCATCTCGCGCAAGGCCTGCATCGATGCTGCCGATTCACGGTCAATGCGCCGCTTGAGCAACAGTCGATTGGCGATGCGCATTGCCAGGCCGCTGAACTGATAGTCCAGGGTACGGACAAACCGAGTGCCATCGCCCTCGGCCGTGCATTCGTAAGTCACCACCAGCGACAGTCCGTTGTCACCATGAGCCCGCGCGATCCAGCGGCGACCGGGCAGGTACTCGTCGACCACCCAGCTCAGATGCCCCTCGCGCCCGCCGGCGCGGATGTCTTCCTCGAACCGCGCCCCGGCATGCAGCGAGCCGCCCGGGCCATCGACCTTGAGCGACGACGGGTGCCATTCGGGCCAACGGGTCACGGTGCTGGCGTAGGCGAGCACCTCAATCGGGTTGCCGGCAATGTTGATCTGATGCTGCATGCTGGTCATGGGCGCTCTCGTCAGGTAGGTCGGCTCGGGCTCCCAATAGAGCGTGCCGAACAGGTAGTCCATCAGCGGAAAAACGATGTTGAAGTTGCGTTCCTGCATCAACTCGCGACGGTGATGCAGCTCATGCAGACGACGCATCTGGCGGATCCACGGCAAGCGTGTGACCGGGTTCTCGGGCGGCAGGTGCTCGCAGGCATGAAACACTTCATAAGTCAGGTAACCAAGGACCAGGCAGCCACCGAAAAGCCCGGCGACGTTGGCATCGAACTGCTCAAGCAGCCACCAGACGGGCAGGGTAATGACGAGCGTGTGCACCACGATCAGCCACGCCGGAAACAGGATTACCCGCCAGTCACGGGCGCTGTCGTAGGTCATGTGCCCGGGCGCAAAGAAGCTGTGATGGTCACCGGCGTGACGGGCATAGAACATCCGCGCGAAGCTCTTTTTGTGATGCCCCAGGTGGCGATGCACCATGTACACGCCAAAGTTGAAGAACAATAACGTCAGCGGCACCGCCAGCCATTCCAGCGGTTGCACCTGATGCACGGTGCTCCAGAACAACCCGATGGCCAGCAAACCGAACAGCAGCACAAAGGCGCCGTGCAACCAGGGGTTGTAGAGGGGATGAATGTCTGCGCGATAGCGGTTGCGAAAAGCCTCGGTGGTCTGCCTCACTGCGGTCACCTGTGGTTATTGTTGTCCCAGCAGATTAGACGATCCCGCCGTGTAAGGCGGACCGAAGCTTGAGGACACAAACGCCATGATCCGGTGTAAAGCGGACTCAGGTCAGCGGGTTCCAGCGTTGCGACCAGTCTTCATCGGACTGGATGACTTGACGCAGCAGGTCGAAGGCCCGTTGCAGGGTTGCCGAGTCGCGGTCGCGGGAATAGACCAGATAAGTCGGGTAGCTGAATTCCGGGGCCTTGGGCACCTGTTCCAGTACGCCGCTTTCCAGATAACTCTGCACCACGCGGGTACGGAAATAGCCACTGCCGCCGTTTTCAAGGATGTATTGCAAGCCCAGTGGGCCGAGGTTGAAGCTCAGGGCGGCCTTGGCTTTTTCCGGTAGAGCCGCATCGTGCTGGCGGCGGAAATCCGGGCCCCAGTCGATGTAGACATAGGGATCGGGTTTACCGGGAAACCGTACGAGGACCAGTTTTTCCTCCAGCACCTGTTCGACTTGCAGGCGCGGCCAATACTCCGGTTGGTAGACCAGCGCCGCGTCCAACACCCCCAGTTCCAGTTGGCGCAGCAGGTTTTCGCCGTCGCGGATCTCCATGCGCAGCGCGTGGCTGGGAATCTTCTCCCGCAGCTCGCCGGCCCAACTGAGCATCAGCGGGTTGCACAGGCTGACTTCGCCACCGATGTGCAATACGTCGTGGTAACCCTCAGGCAGTGGCAAGTCCCGTCGCGCGGCGTCCCAGGTTTCGACCAGTTGATTGGCGTACACCACAAATGCCTCGCCGTTCGGGGTCAGACGGGCGCCGGCGCGGTTGCGCACGAACAGTGTGCTGCCCAGTTGGCTTTCGAGTTTCTGCACGCGTGCGGTGATCGCGGTCTGGGTGACGTGGAGTTTTTCAGCGGCCGCGGCGAGGCTGCCGTGGCGGACGATTTCCAGAAAGGTGCGGGCGAGGTCGATGTCCATGGGGCGGCCGGTGCGGGAGGTGGGGGCATTGTAAACGGATACTGTGGGGCTCTCATTTTTTGATGGTGTACATATCCGTTTTTTTGGTTACGGCCGCTATTGGTTTCGCCCTTACGGCGAGTCACTTGGAAGAGCCCCAAGTAACCAAGGGCTCTTGCCCCTTTCGTTCGGTGCCTCGCTAATGCTCGGCATGCCCTCGCTCCGGCCCTGCTCCGTGGGCCCGCCGCCATCGGCCATCCATGGCCGGGGGCGGCTAACCCGGCATCCAT
>NZ_CATKQM010000044.1:0-33669 GCF_949768225.1 Pseudomonas sp. IT-P44
TACAGGGGGTGTCGTTGCCGATTTTTTATCTGAGCCACCGGAGACACCTGTGCCACCGTTGACCACCCGCGAGATTTACCAGCTATTGCGCGATGCCGCCCTGGAGGTTCGTCCCCTGCGACTGTTAGGCGAACCTTCCGCATCCGGTCTGGTGCAAGTCGACATCGAGGGTTGGCAGCTGACCCTCGACATCAACGACAACCACTTGCGCCGCTGCCAACGCTGCCTGAGCCCGGACGGCCGCGAGGGCCTGTTCGACAATTGGCAACGTTACGGCACCGACCCGGTCAGTCTGCTCAGCACCTGGGAACTGGCACAGATTGAACGCCTGCTGACCGAGTTCAAAAACGCGGTTTGACCGCCTTCCAGTCCGGTTTGTAACGCTGCATCTGCTTTACGTCATCGCGCTGGCGGATGCCGCAGGTCAGGTATTGGTCATGCAGCTTGCCCAGTTGATCGTGATCCAGTTCAAGACCCAACCCCGGGGCGCGAGTGATTTTCACGCAGCCATCGACGATCGGCAGCTTGCCGCCCTTGATCACCTCTTCATCCGGCTCCTGCCACGGGTAATGCGTGTCGCAGGCGTAATCCAGATTGGGCACCGCGGCCGCAACATGCGCCATCGCCATCAGGCTGATGCCCAGGTGCGAGTTGGAGTGCATCGACACGCCAAGACCAAAGGTGTCGCACATTTTCGCCAGCGCCTGCGTGTCGCGCAGCCCGCCCCAGTAATGGTGATCGGCGAGGACAATCTGCACGCTGTTCAACGCCACGCTACGCCGGAACTCGTCGAAATCGGTGACCACCATGTTGGTCGCCAGTGGCAGCCCGGTGCGTTTGTGCAGCTCGGCCATGCCGTCGAGGCCCGGTGTCGGGTCTTCGTAATATTGCAGGTCATCGCCCAGCAATTCAGCCATGCGAATCGACGTTTCCAATGACCAGTTGCCATTCGGGTCAATGCGCAACGGGTAATCGGGGAAGGCCTTTTTCAGCGCCTTGATGCACGACACCTCGTGCTCCGGCGGCAGCGTGCCGGCCTTGAGTTTGATGCTCTTGAAACCGTAGGCCTCGATCATCCGCCGTGCCTGGGCAACGATCTGCTCTTCGTTCAGCGCCTCGCCCCAATTGTCCGGTTTGTAGGGTGAATCGACATGCTGCGCGTACTTGAAAAACAGGTAGGCGCTGAACGGAATCTCGTCGCGAATCGCCCCGCCCAGCAAGTCCACCAACGGCACGTTCAACGAATGCGCCTGCAAATCCAGGAACGCCACTTCGAACGCCGAATACGCATTGCTCACTGCTTTGCTGGCATGGGAGCCCGGTGCCAGTTCCGCGCCGGCAATGCTCGCCGGTTTGTTCGCCGCCACGGTAGCCTGGACGATGCGCCGCAGTTGATTGAGGTCGAACGGGTCGAGACCGATCAATTGCGATTGCAGTTGCTGCTGGATCAACAGCGCCGGCGCATCGCCGTAACTTTCACCGAGACCGATGTAGCCATTGTCGCTCTCGATCTCGATGATCGAACGCAGCGCGAACGGCTCGTGAATCCCGCTGGCGTTGAGCAGCGGCGGATCACGGAAAGCGATGGGGGTGACGGTGACTCGTTTGATTTTCAAGAGGCTGCTCCCTTTGGACCTGAGCTCAAGGCTTGATGACTGACTGATTTTTCTGACGCTGCGATGTCGCTAGGTTGGCCGCTCAACACGCGAATGGGATCACCACGCGGGGCGGTGCGGGCAAAGAAGATCACCACCGCCGCCACCAGCGAGGTGGCCGCCAGCCCGTAGAGACCGCCCTCGATGGAGCCGGTTTTTTGTTCCAGGAAACCGAACGCTGTCGGGGCGACGAAGCCGCCGAGGTTGCCGATGGAATTGATCAAAGCGATCACCGCCGCAGCGATGCGCGCATCCAGATAGCCTTGCGGAATAGGCCAGAACAACGCCGAGGCGGCCTTGAAACCAATCGCGGCAAAACAGATGGCGACGAAGGCAAAGACCGGCCCGCCAGTGGTGGACATGAACATGCCGAATGCGGCGATCACCAGGGTCAAGGCGACCCAGGCCTGCTGGTATCTCCATTTGCTGGCCATGGCGGCGAAGCCGTACATCGCGACGATGGAAATGATCCACGGAATCGAGTTGAACAGGCCGACCTGGAAGTCGCCGAGGTTGCCCATTTTCTTGATCATGCTCGGCAGCCAGAACGTCGCGCCGTAGATGGTCAGGGCAATGGAAAAGTAGATGAAGCAGAACAGTGCGATCTGCCTGTCGGCGAGCAATTTGAACATCGACGGCTTGACCGTCTGCGTGGCTTCGCGGGCCTGCTGTTCGAGGGCGATGGCGCCCACCAGTGCGTCCTTTTCTTCCTCGCTCAGCCAATTCGCCTGGCGTGGATGGGACTGCAACCAGAACCAGACAAACCCGCAGAGCACGATCGAGGCGAAGCCTTCGATCAGGAACATCCACTGCCAGCCGTGCAGGCTGAAACCGCTGACGTGCAACAGCGCACCGGACACCGGCCCGGAAATCACCGAGGCAATGGCCGAGCCGCTGAGGAAGATCGCCATGGCCTTGCCGCGTTCGGTCGACGGCAACCATTGGGTGAAGTAATAAATGATGCCAGGGAAGAACCCTGCTTCGGCCGCACCGAGGATGAAGCGCAGCACATAGAAACTGGTTTCGCCGCGCACGAACGCCATGGCCATGGCCGCTGCGCCCCAGGTGAACATGATGCGCGTCAGCCAGGCGCGGGCGCCGTAGCGTTGCAGCAGCAGGTTGGAGGGGACTTCGAAGATTGCGTAACCGATGAAGAACAGCCCGGCACCGAGGCCATAGGCCGCGGCGCCAATGCCGAGGTCGGTTTCCATGTGACTGCGCACGAAGCCGATGTTGACCCGGTCGATGTAATTGACGATGAACATCACCACGAACAGCGGCAGCACATGGCGCTTCACCTTGGCCGCTGCGCGGGCGAGCACAGTTGGATCGGGCGGACTCTGGAGGGTATTCAAGGGGGCGACTCCCGTTCATTGTTTTTTTAGGGACGCGCCGATCATGGACGCCGACATTGATCCCGTCTAATCTAACTTGGCATTCGATTGATACCTGGATTAGATCAATGTTCGAACTGACCCAACTGCGCTGCTTCACCACGGTGGCCACCGAACTGAACTTCCGGCGCGCCGCCGAACGGTTGAACATGACCCAGCCGCCGCTCAGCCGACAGATTCAGCTGCTGGAACATCACCTGGGCGTCGAGCTGTTCACCCGCACCACCCGCAGCGTCGCCCTGACCGCCGCCGGCCGCGCCTTCTTCGTCGAAGCGCAGAACCTGCTCGAACGTGCCCAGCAAGCCGCCGCCACCGCCCGGCGTTTTGCCGAGGGCGATATCGGCACGGTCAACATCAGTTTTGTCGGCAGCGCGGTGTATGAATTCCTGCCCAAGGTCATCGCCGAAGCCCGCCTCAAGCAACCGCACGTGAAAATCGACCTGTCGGAGATGAATACCTACCAACAGCACGAAGCCCTGCGCGCCCGCCGCATCGACCTGGGGATCGTCCGCGCGCCGTTGCTGGAACCGGGATATGCCACCGAATGCCTGGTGCGCGAGCCGTTTGTCCTGGCCGTGCCCAGCCATCATCGATTGGCCAGCGCCGAAACCGTGTCGGTCAAAGACCTCGATGCACAACCGTTTCTAATGTACTCCCACGCCGCCTACCCACCGTTCAACGAACTGCTGACCGGCATGCTGCGTTCGGCCCGCGTCGCCCCGGAATACGTGCAGTGGCTGGGTTCGTCGCTGACCATTCTGGCGCTGGTCAACGCCGGCATGGGCCTGGCGCTGGTGCCGCGGTGCGCCAGCAGCGTGGTGTTCAAGAACGTGGTGTTTCGCGATATCGACCTGGGGGAAGGTGTGCAGAGCGAGTTGCATCTGATCTGGCGCGAGAACAATGACAACCCGGCGTTTGCCATGTTGCTGGAGGGGATTCGCACGGCTGTTCGTGAAGGCTGGGGGTTGTGAGGGCTGAGCTGATTTCGTCGGTGTTTGTGCTGCCGTCTTCGCGGGCAAGCCTCGCTCCTACGGGTTTGAGTTGAAACACAATTTTGTGAACGACACCAACCCTGTAGGAGCAAGGCTTGCCCGCGAAGGCGTCCGTAAAATCGCCATCGACTGCAATCCTTGCACCTGAAGATGTAGCGGTGAAGGTACGTCTGTCGGACACACGAAGTCGCCGGTAAATATGCACTCCTGCCCCGTGAACCTTGTTTCAACTCCCCAGTCTTACAGCGGCGCCAATTCCTCCCCTAACCGCTGCCATCTCTTCAGAGCTGTCCCTCCATGCGCCAAACCGCCCACGCCTTGCGCTTGACTTCGCTGTGCCTGTTTACCTTGCTTTCTATTACCACCCGCCCCGCCCACGCCGGCGCGGAACGGCAACTGGTGGAAGCTATCAACGATTACCGCGCCCACCCACAGCGCTGCGAGCGGCGTCCCGCCCAACGCTTGGCACCGCTGGCGCTGAAATCGAATCTGGCCTTGCCGGTCGGCTACGGCGGCGGCTTGCGGGACCGGTTGAAAGCATCCGGTTATCAGGCAGTGACCGTGCGTAGCCTGCGCGTGGTCGGCGCGCAGGATGCCGAAGAGGCCTTCGACCTGCTGCAGAGCGATTACTGCTCGGCATTGCTGGATAGCCAATACGCCGATATCGGCGTCAGCCGCAGCCGCAGCGAATGGCAAGTGGTGCTGGCGCGGCCGGTGCTGGACAGTCAAATGAACGACGCGCGAGCCGTCAGCAAGGCGTTGCTCGCCCAGGTCAACGCCGCGCGGGCAAAACCACGTCTCTGTGGGCGCCAGCGCTTTGCCGCCGCCCGGCCACTGGCCTGGAATGCCAGCCTCGGGGCAGCGGCACAGGGCCACAGCAAGGCAATGGCCTACGGAAATTACTTCGCACACCGCGATCCCGACGGCGATATGCCTGCCGACCGGGCGCGGGCTGCCGGATTCCGTGGCCGCCAAATCGGCGAAAACATCGCCGCAGGCCAAGGCTCACCGAGCAAGGCAATGGCAGGCTGGCTCGCCAGCCCCGGACATTGCGCCAACCTGATGAGCCCGTTGTTCACCCAAGTGGGAGCCGCCTACGCGACGGACGCGCGCAGTGACCAAGGGGTTTACTGGACGATGTTGTTTGGAGCGCCTTGAGGCCGGTCACACCATGGCCAGCGTGATGCGTCACGCTGGCCGCCGCACCGCCCTCACCTTCCCGCTGCCACCGCCGCCGCAGAAGAACTGATCGCCGCCATCGGACTCAAGGCCCGACACGCCGACTCCGGTCGGCATCTTGACGCTGTGCAGCACTTCCCCGGTTTTGGCATCCACGCGGCGCAGCTCGCTTTCATCCCCTTCCCACGTTCCATGCCACAGCTGCCCGTCCACCCAAGTCACGCCGGTAACGAAGCGGTTGGACTCGATCGTGCGCAAAATCGCGCCGGTCTCGGGGTCGATCTGGTGGATTTTCCGGTCGCGATAGCGGCCGACCCACAGCGTCCCCTCAGCCCAAGTCAGCCCGGAATCATTGCCGCCACCCGGTGCCGGGATGGTGTTGAGCACTTTGCCGGTCTGCGGGTCGATTTTCTGGATGCGGTCGGCGGCGATCTGGAACAGGTGCTGGCCGTCGAAGGCCGTGCCTGCATCGGCGCTGACGTCGATTGAACGCAGGGTCTTGCCGCTGGCCGGGTCGAGGGCGATGAGTTTTTCGCCACTGGCAAACCAGACGCGCTCACCGTCCCAGGTCACGCCATGCACGCTGTCGACACCGGCGAACGGGCCATATTCGCGGAGGATTTCTGCGGTTGAGTGTTTCATCTCGGTTACCTCTTCAGGGGTTCGTGGCGTTCATCCTAGTCACTCGGCAGTGGCGCCGGGAGTAACAAGGTCGTCGCGAAACCCGGTACCGGCGGGGTCATCCAGCGCCGCGCCCGGCCACGTCCGAATGGCTGCACTTTGCCGGCCGCCGCCAGCGCGTCGAGTGTGCGTTGCACCGTGCGCTGGCTGGTGTCGAGCGCCAATGCCAGTGCCGAACTCGACCAGGATTCGCCGTCGGCGAGCAAGGCAAACAGCGCCGCGTGTCGTTCTTCGACCGGTTGCGCCAACACCACTACGTCAGATGAAACCAGCGCCACCAGCGCAAACCCGCGTTGAGTGGCGATGACGCCCGCCAAGGGTTTCAGCGCCGCACGCAAGCGCCCGACTTCGACACGCAAGCGCGCTCGATGAGACTCGTCCGACAGCTTCAGGCGGAACGCCCGGCGGATCAGTGTTTCTCTCGATACGTCCGCCGGCCACGCTTCGGCCAACGCCCGAGCGAGGGTGAACAACACCGGGCGCCTGGCGAGGGAAACCGACATGCCAACGCCACGCACGGCATAACGGCAGGCGTCCACCACCAACGCGGTCGACCCGAGCACGGCTTCAACTTCATCCAGCCACAACGGCCGCTCTTCGCCATGGGCGATCAGGCGCGCTGCCGGGGAATTCAGGACGTTAACGGCGTTTTCGACTTCGCCGATAAGCGCCGGGATACCCGCCTCGCGTGCGACATGTTCGGCCCTCGCCAGGGCAAGCCGGGCTGTTTGCGATTGCAGGCGGCGGATGGCAATCCCCGCCACCACCAATTCATGGGCGGCGCGCAGCACCGGCGGCAACGTTGCGGGATCCAGCGCGGCCAACAGAACGTCCGCCTCGTCGAGCCGACCGATCAGCACCCATCGCCGAATCTGCAGATACCGCGCGTGAGCAGCGTTCACTCGATCCCCGTGGGCCTCAAGCGTCAGGCGTGCCGTTTCGAGCGCCTTCACTGGCCAGCCCAGGTCACGCGAAGCCAGCGCAATTTCGGCCTCGGCCACCACGCAGCGCGCCCGTGCCAACGGCTCTTTCGGCCCGAATGCGCGCGCGGCGCTTTTCACCAGCGCTTTCGCCCGAACCAGATCGCCGAGCTGCGCCATGGCGATGCCGCGCAACGCGAGCGCGGGCGCATCGTCACGCAACGCCACCCGGTCCAGCGCGCCAAGCGGATCACCCGCCGCGAGCGCCCGCGCTGCGGCTGTGATCAATGAGTCCATAAGAGTAGCGCCACGGTTGTCGCCCCTGCCGTTCGATAACCCTGGTTAGTCTAGTCACGCGGCAGCTGAGCACGGGGCGCGATTGTTTGCGTTTGTAAGGGCCTTATCGCCGGCAAGCCGGTCTCGCTCCCACAGGGATTGCGGGGCTTGCACAAAACAGGCGGGAGATTCTATGTTGCAGGCCAACCCTGCATCATCAAACGTCAAGATTGCCAGGAGTCATGCCATGAACACGTATCAGCCTTTGGATTGCGATCTGCACGACTATCTCGAGATTGCCTGCCTGCGCGGTTATCGACTGCATATCGAGTTGATGGATGGCACAAGCCTGACGGCCAAAGCGCTGACGACACGGACGTCCAGCGACAAAGAAGAGTTTCTCTGCGTTGAAACGGCAGGCGGCCCACAGGAGATCCGTCTGGATCAGCTGCTGGCCGTGACGCCGCTGGACGACAATGCGCAGTTTGGACGCGTGGTGCTTCAGGGCGCGAACTGCTCGTTCTAGCACTCGGTGTGCCGGCCCCTCAATTCGGCTCTGTGAAACGCAAAAAGCCCCGCCCTCTCAATGAGGACGAGGCTTTTCGGCAGCCGCCGTTCAATCGGCGTTCAGCAGCACCGCGTCGTGCAGCTGCGTTTGCCGTAGCGTGCTTCCTGACGCTCGCGAAAGAATGCTGAATAACTCATGACCGGCTGGTCCGGATGATTCAGCTTCATCTGCGCGACGTAGTTGTCGTAATCCGGAACGCCCACCATCAGGCGCGTGCTCTGGCTGAGGAACCTGGCGGCAAGCTGCAGTTTGCGGAACATGGCAAAAGCCTCTTTGTGGTGTTGGACGACCTCATCAAACCGCACTCATGTATCTGCATTGTGTCCGCGACCGGGGAATTTGTATGTTCAAGTGGCTGAACGAACCCGACAAACCTTCCCCCCGTTCACAGAACCAACCTGCGGTAATCCGCCAGCACACTGCTCAGATAGGCGTTGAAACGCCCCGCCGCCGCGCCATCGATCACGCGATGATCCCAACTCAGGCTCAACGGCAGCATGTTGCGCGTCACAACCTGCCCGCCCTCCAGCGCGAGTCGCTCCGTGCTTTTGCCCACCCCGAGAATCGCGACTTCCGGCGCATTGATGATCGGCGTGAAATACGTCCCGCCAATGCCGCCCAACGACGAGATCGAAAAGCAGCCGCCACTCATCTCGGCAGCGCTCAACTTGCCCGCCCGCGCCTTTTCAGCCAGCGCCGACATTTCCCGGGCAATCGCCAGCACCCCTTTCTGATCGACGTCCTTGATGACGGGGACGACCAACCCTTCGGGTGTATCAGCGGCAAAACCGATGTGGCAATAACCCTTCAACACCAATTCGTCGCCATTGAGGCTGGCATTGAACTCCGGGAATTTTTTCAACGCGCCTGCACAGGCTTTCATCAACAACGCCAGCAACGTCAACTTGACCCCGCTGCCGGCCTTTTCCTTGTTCACCTGCACGCGGAACTGTTCGAGTTGCGTGATATCCGCGTCGTCGTGATTGGTCACGTGGGGAATCATCAGCCAATTGCGATGCAGGTTGGCCCCGCTGATTTTGCGGATGCGCGACAGTGGCCGGGTTTCCACCGGCCCGTACTTGGCAAAATCCACCACCGGCCAGGGCAGCAATCCGCCCAACGGCTGGGCACGGGTTTCAGTTACTGTCAGTGCGCCTTTCACATGGGCCAACACGTCGTCCTTGGTGATGCGTCGACGCAGGCCAGTGCCCTGAATGGCCTTGAGCGAAACACCCAGTTCTCGAGAAAACTTGCGAACCGACGGCGATGCCAGCGGCAAGTCCGTTGGCGGATCAACCGCTTCGATGAGCAACCCTGGCGAGGCAATCGGCTGAGGCTCTATGAGCGTTGCAACGGGCTCGATGCGGGGTGCCGGCGCCGCCGATAGTCCTTCACTCTCGATAAAGGCAATCGGCGATCCCTCGCTGACTTTGTCATCCAGACTGACCACCAACGATTGCAACACACCCGTGTGCGGCGATGGAATTTCCATGGACGCCTTGTCCGTCTCGACAATGATCAGGGTCTGCCCTTCGACCACCGCATCGCCCGTCTTGACCGGTATTTCGATGACACCGACATCCTTGGCATCGCCGATGTCGGGCATACGCACTTCATGCACATTCTTCATGACCATTTCCTGAAAATTCGACTCGACCTGAAGCCCGGCTTCAAGCGTCCCAAGGTGCGATGGCGTCAACATCAATCCCGTAGCGCGCAATCGCTTCGGCACACACGCCGGCATCGAGGCGCCCGTCCTGAACCAGTGACGTCAGGGCGCTCAAGACGATCTGATGGCGGTCCACTTCGAAAAACGCGCGCAACCGGCTGCGGGTATCACTGCGGCCGAAACCGTCAGTGCCGAGCACCGTGTAACGCGCCGGCGCGTAGCTGGCGATCAGTTGGGGCAAGGCGCGCACGTAATCGGTGCTGGCAATGATCGGCGCCGCGTCGTTGAGCGATTCCTGAACGTGACTGCGCCGCGCCGGTTGTCCGGGATGCAGGCGGTTCCAGCGCTCCACCTCACGGGCCTCGCGGGCCAGTTCGGTGAAGCTGGTGACGCTCCAGACCTCGCTGTCGATGTTCCAGTCGCTGGCCAGCAGCTCGGCTGCCGCGATCACTTCAAGCAGGATCGCGCCGGAACCCAACAACTGAACGCTGCCGCGTGCGTCCTCGACTTCATGCCGGGCGAACAGGTACATGCCTTTGATAATTGCCTGTTCGACGCCCTCGGGCAGGTTGGGCTGCGGGTAGTTTTCGTTCATCAGCGTGACGTAGTAGAACTCGTCGACCTGACGTTCCAGCATCTGGCGCATGCCGTGATCGAGGATCACCGCAAACTCACCGGCGAACGCCGGATCGTAGGCCCGGCAGTTGGGCACCATCGCCGCCATCAGGTGACTGTTGCCGTCCTGGTGCTGCAAACCTTCGCCACCCAGCGTCGTGCGCCCCGCCGTGGCGCCGAGCAGAAACCCGCGGGCCCGCTGGTCCGCCGCCGCCCAGATCAGGTCGCCGATGCGCTGGAAGCCGAACATCGAGTAGTAGATGTAGAACGGCAACATCGGCAGGCCATGCACCGAATAGCTGGTCGCGGCAGCCACCCAGGAGCTGATCGCCCCGGCCTCGCTGATGCCCTCTTCGAGAATCTGCCCGTCGAGGGCTTCGCGATAACTCAGGATCGAACCGATGTCCTCCGGCTCATAACGCTGGCCCACGCTGGAATAAATCCCGATCTGCTTGAACAGGCTGGCCATGCCGAACGTGCGCGCTTCATCGGCCACGATCGGCACGATGCGCGGCCCCAACTGTTTATCCCGGAGCAAACCGCTGAGCATCCGCACAAACGCCATGGTGGTGGACATTTCCTTGCCTTCGGCGGCAATGGCGAACCCGGCGTAGCTGTTGACGTCGGGCACGGCCAAGGACGTCGACGTGGTGGGCCGCGACGGCATATAGCCGCCCAATGCCCGGCGACGTTCATGCAGGTAGCGCATTTCGGCGCTGTCGTCGTCGGGTTTAAAGAAGCTCAGCGAGGTCGCCTGTTCATCGGTCAACGGCAAATTGAAACGGTTACGGAAGGCGATCAACGCGTCCTTGTCGAGTTTCTTCTGCTGGTGCACGGTCATCTTGCCCTGCCCGGCATCGCCCATGCCGAAGCCTTTCTTGGTCTGCGCCAGAATCACCGTGGGTTTTCTGCCCTCGCGCATCGCGCTTTGGTAGGCGGCGAAAATCTTCACCACGTCGTGGCCACCGCGTTTGAGGCGGTCGATCTGTTCATCGGTCAGGCCCTGGGCCAGATGAGCCAGTGCTTCGTTCTGGCCAAAAAACTGATCGCGGTTGAAACGCCCGTCCTTGGCGGCGAACGTCTGGAACTGGCCATCGACCGTGGCGGACAGGGCCTTGACCAGCGCGCCGTCGTGATCCCGGGCAAACAGTCCGTCCCAGTCAGAGCCCCAGACCAGTTTGATGACGTTCCAGCCGGCCCCACCGAACAGCGCCTCCAGCTCGTCGATGATGCGACCGTTGCCCCGCACCGGACCGTCCAGACGCTGAAGGTTGCAGTTGACCACCCACACCAGATTATCCAGCCCTTCGCGTGCCGCCAGCGTCAGGGCCGACATGCTTTCCGGCTCATCCATTTCACCGTCGCCGAACACCCCCCAAACGGTGCGCCCGGCGGTGTCTTGCAAGCCGCGGTGTTCCAGGTAACGCATGAAACGCGCCTGGTAGATCGAGCTGATCGGACCGATGCCCATCGAGCCGGTCGGGAACTGCCAGAAGTCCGGCATCAACCACGGGTGCGGATAACTCGACAGGCCCCGGGCGCCATTGGCGCGCGCGCCGATCTCTTGCCGGTAATGCTGCAAGTCCTTCTCTTCGAGGCGGCCTTCCAGAAAAGCCCGTGCATAAACCCCCGGCGCCGAGTGCGGCTGGTAGAACACCAGATCGCCGCCGCTGGTTTCTGTGCGCGCCCTGAAGAAGTGGTTGAAACCCACCTCAAACAAATCGGCGGCGCTTGCGTAACTGGCGATGTGCCCGCCGAGTTCCCCGTAGGCCTGGTTGGCTCTCGCCACCATGACCAACGCGTTCCAGCGCATGATCGAGGCCAGGCGTTCTTCGAGCGCCAGATCCCCCGGGAACACCGGCTGCTGCTCAACGCTGATGGTATTGATGTAGGGCGTGCCGTGACGGGGCCGCCAATTCATCTCGCAGGTGCTGGCCAGTGTCACCAGCATGTCCATGATCTGCCGGGCCTGCCCGGCGCCGCCGTGGGCGATGACCGATAGCAAGGCATCGCGCCATTCAGCGATTTCCTCGGCATCTTCCGTGGTCTGGCCGGGTAACTGGGCATGAAGATCGGACGGGTTCATGGGCATCTCCTGCAAAAGGCTGATTCGGTATCAATGCGCGGTGGAGGGTTCGCTCGGGCCAGGCTTTTGACCTGCTCGACCGCTTCGATGACGGAGCGCTCGGTCCGGGCATCCCGGGCTATCGGGTAAATATTGATTCTGCGCTTGGGCAAATCGCGTAAAAAGCGCTTATCCAGTTCGCCAGCCACGACAAGGCAGTAATCACAGGTGGATGTGTGCGCTTCAAACATTCCAGCGGCCATCGGCGCGACATCAACCTGCATCAGTGCAATGTTTTCAAAACAACTGAAACTGTGGTGAATCAACTCTAGATGTTCACTGCCCAGTCCAGCAGTGATCACCACAATGCGCGTGCCACTTGAGGGCTCGCGCATCCATTTCCTGGCGTTATTACGACGGTCGGCAGATCGGCTCATAGGCGTTGCCTTTCTTATTGGGTGTGTTTGATTGAGCGGGCGAAGACATCCGCTAAATGACGTAGCGCTCCTGCAGCACGCTTTTCGCCAGACTCCGGGTCGCCAACAAAACGGCTTCCACCTGTCGATCCATCGCCGCATGGGTTGAGGCGACGGTTCCCAGGTCGACGACGCGCAGCGAGTGACCGCAGACGGATCCCAGCCAGGTCAGGCCCGGCACCGTGCCGACTTCGACGTCCAGCAAAAAACTGCTTTTGCACACGCCGCGCAGCAATTGGCGGGCATCGCACGCTTGCTCGGGGCCGGACCCGACCCGCAACCAGTCGAGCATCAATGCCCTGCATTGCTTGACGGCCAGGTAAGCCACCTGATCCCAGTCGTCGATGGCCACGTGCAGCTTATCGATCATGTATTTGGGCAACGCGGCACTGGTCACGATGACCACCCCGGCATCCGCCGAGGGTTCCTTGATCCAGACGGCGGATTGCGATATCGCATGCATGGCGCTACTCCTGGCGAATGAACGTTGTCCCCTTTCCTGTAGGAGCCGGCTTGCTGGCGATGGGGCCCGTGGGTTTTGCATCGATTTCAAGGCCGCCATCGCCAGCAAGCCGGCTCCTACAGGTTTGTGATCAGCCGTTACGGAACAGGAAGCTGTAGGCATTCAGCGCAGGCACCCCGCCCAAGTGTGCGTAAAGCACTTTCGAGCCTTCAGGGAACTCGCCACGGCGAACCATTTCGATCATCCCGTGCATGGATTTCCCTTCGTACACCGGGTCGGTCAGCACGCCTTCAAGTCTGCCGCACAGGCGGATGGCTTCCAGCGTACCGTCGTTGGGCAAGCCGTATTCCGGATAGGCGAACCGTGTGTCGAGCACCACATCCTCCTCGGTGATTTCGCGCCCCAGCTCCACCAGTTCAGCGGTGTGTCGGGCGATCCGCAGGATCTGCGCCTTGGTTTTTTCCGGTTTGGCCGAAGCGTCGATACCGATGACATTCTTCGAACGGCCGTCGGCGGCAAACCCGACCACCATGCCCGCCTGGGTGCTGCCGGTCACCGAGCAAACCACGATGTAATCGAACTTGAAGCCGAGTTCTTTTTCCTGCTGGCGGACTTCCTCGGCGAAACCGACGAAGCCGAGACCGCCATACGGATGCTCGGAACAGCCCGCCGGGATCGGAAACGGTTTGCCGCCGCGCTCCACCACATCGTTCATCGCCTTTTCCCAGCTGGGGCGAATGCCGATGTCGAACCCGGCGGCGTCCAGTCGTACATCCGCGCCCATGATGCGAGACATCTCGATGTTGCCAACGCGGTCATACACGGCATCGGAGTAGTTCACCCAGTTTTCCTGGACCAGCACGCACTTCATGCCCAGGTGTGCGGCAACGGCAGCGACCTGGCGGGTCTGGTTCGACTGGATCCCGCCAATGGACACGAGGGTGTCGCAGCCCTGCTCGATGGCTTCGGGAATCAGGTATTCAAGCTTGCGCGTCTTGTTGCCACCGAAGGCCAGGCCACTGTTGCAGTCTTCACGTTTGGCATACAGCTCGACCTTGCCGCCCAGGTGTTCGCTGAGGCGTTTCAAGGGGGTGATGGGAGATGGACCGAAGGTCAACGGATAGCGTTTGAAACGATTCAGGTTCATGACTCTGCTCCTTGATTATTGGATATCCAAGCGCCAGACCGAAAGGCAAACAGGCTGCATTCCAGGTTCTTTCAGAGGGGCTTCGATGAGTTCAATATTAAGAACAAAGCCAAAAATATGTGTTGCAAGTTTCAATGCATTAAAGAAACATAAATCACCACCTATAACTTCAAACAACTTTTTATTGCGTAGAAATCCATATGAACGCAACAAATACTCACAAGAAAACCGGCACACCCAGCCCGGAGCCACACCCGCTGGACCGCACCGACCGCGCCATTCTCAAGGCGCTGCAACGCGACGCGTCCATCTCCAATGTGGCGCTCGCCGAGAAGGTCAAACTGAGTGCGCCGGCGTGTTTGCGCCGCGTCGAACGCCTCAAGCAGGCGGGTTTGATCAAGGGCATCGTCGCGTTGCTGGACAATGACGCGCTGGATGCGGGCATGGTGGTGTTGATCGGCGTGGTGCTGGACCGCTCGACGCCGGAATCCTTCGCTGCCTTCGAAGCGGCGGCGCAAAAGGTTTCCGGCTGCATGGAATGCCATGTGGTGACGGGGGAATTCGACTACTTCATGTTGTTGCGCACCAAGGACAGCAACAGCTTCAACCGCCTGCACGCGGAGCAATTGTTGTACCTGCCCGGCGTACGGCAGATTCGTTCGTTCATGGGCTTGCGCCAGGTGGTGTCGACGCCACAGATACCTCTTTGATGGCCCGTGTCAGCCGCGCAACTTGCGCGGTGACCGGGCCCGATCCCGCTTTATTGACCCGGTTTGGCCACCGCCACGCGCCATACCTTGTTGCCGACATCGTCCGCCACCAGCAGCGCTCCGCTCTGATCAAGCGCTACGCCCACCGGACGCCCTTGCGCCTCGCCTTCGGCATTGAGGAAACCTGTGAGGAAATCCACTGGCAAACCTGAAGGCTTGCCGTCGCTGAACGGGATGAACACCACCTTGTAGCCGGCCTGCGGATTGCGGTTCCACGAGCCGTGTTCGCCGATGAACACGCCATTGGCGAAAGCGCTGGGCATGCCGCGCGAGTCAGAGAACGCCAGGCCCAGCGGTGCGACGTGGGTGCCCAACGCGTAATCCGGGGCGATGGCCTGGGCCACCTTGTCCGGGCGCGGCGGCTCAACCCGGGTGTCGACGTGGTTGCCGTAGTAACTCCATGGCCAGCCGTAAAACGCGCCGTCTTTTACCGACGTCAGGTAATCCGGCACCAGGTCGCTGCCGATTTCATCGCGCTCATTGACCACGGTCCACAACTGGCTCGAACCGGGTTTCCAGGCCAGGCCGTTGGGGTTGCGCAGACCGCTGGCAAACAGGCGCTTGTCGGCGCTTTTAACGTCAACTTCCCAGATGGCCGCCCGCCCTTCTTCGGCCTCCAGACCGTTTTCGCCAACGTTGCTGTTGGAGCCTACGGTGACGTACAGCTTGGTGCCCTCAGGGTTGGCGAGCACGTTCTTGGTCCAGTGGTGATTGATACCGGCAGGCAGATCGGTGACTTTCACCGGCGTCGCCGTGATCTCGGTTTGCCCCTCGCTGTAAGGCACCTTGACCAGGGCGTCGGCGTTGGCGATGAACAGCTCGTTGCCCACCAACGCCATGCCGAAGGGTGACGTCAGTCCACTCATGAACACCGTGCGCAGTTCAGCGTGACCGTCACCGTCGGCATCGCGCAGCAAAGTGATTCGATTGGCGCTGGGCGCATCGGCGCCGACACGGCCCATCACAAAACCCATCGCGGTGCGCCGCGCCCAGGCCAGCGGACCGCTGCCACCGTCAGTGGCGCCTTCAGGCATCGGCGGGTGATTGCTTTCGGCGACCAACAGATCGCCATTGGGCAATCTGTAGATCCAGCGCGGGTGGTCGAGGTTTTCGGCCAGGGCCGTCACCGTGAAACCGGCGGGCGCTTTCGGCTTGTCGCTGCCGGCCCAGCCGATGGCCTTGGACACCTTCAACGTCGGGATCAGCGTGGTCGTGGGCTCAGGCAACTGCGGGCTCGGGCCGACACTGGCCTGCGGCGGCAGTTTGGAAGATTCACCACACGCGGTGAGCAACGCGGCAGCGGTCATCAAGAGCGCCAGTCGGCGGGAGACAGTCATGGTTCGAACCTCGCAATGGCCATCCGTGGGCCAATTCAGGAATAGGCAAAATCCCGTCGAGTATCGCGGCGCCGATTCGTTTCAAACACCGCGCCCGCCACAAATCAATTTTGCCTGAATCGCACGAATGCAGACGTCCAATGCCGGGCACTATCCCTGACAACGACGCAACCCACTGTAGGAGCCGGCTTGCCGGCGATGAGGCCCGTGAGTTTTGCATCGATTGCAAGGCCGTCATCGCCAGCAAGCCGGCTCCTACAAGGGTTTCGTGGCGGGCACGGGAAAGGTGAACAACACGATCCACTGTAGGAGCCGGCTTGCTGGCGATGAGGCCCGTGAGTTTTGCATCGATTTCAAGGCCGCCATCGCCGGCAAGCCGGCTCCTACAAGGGTTTGGTGGCGGGCACGAAAAAGGTGAACAACACGATCCACTGTAGGAGCCGGCTTGCTGGCGATGGGGCCCGCAAGGTTTGCATCGATTTCAAGGCCGTCATCGCCGGCAAGCCGGCTCCTACCAGGGTTTGGTGGCGGGCACGGGAAAGGTGAGCAACACGATCCACTGTAGGAGCCGGCTTGCTGGCGATGGGGCCCGTAGGATGGTTTTGCATCGATTTCAAGGCCGCCATCGCCGGCAAGCCGGCTCCTACAAGGGTTTGGTGACAGGCACGGGAAAGGTGAACAACACGATCCACTGTAGGAGCCGGCTTGCTGGCGATGGGGCCCGTAGGATTTGCATCGATTTCAAGGCCGCCATCGCCAGCAGTCAGGCGGGATTCAGCAGCGCCTCGCGCAGCAGCCTGGCCGCTGGCGAGTCCGGGACGCCTTTGCGCGACACCAGTTCATAGGGTTCGCTGCGTGAGGTGATCGGCAGCGGCAGCGTGGTGGTGAAGCCGTAGCCGGAGCAGAACTTCGCTACGTCGGTCGACACCAGCGCGACGAGGGTCGGGTTTTCCTGGAGCAGCGACAGAGTGGCGAAGGCCGAGGTGGTTTCCAGCAGGTGCACCGGAAAACGCAGGTCTGCCTCATGAAACTCCCGCTCCAGCAGCAGGCGCATCGGCATGTTGGCGCGATAGACGACCCAGCGGTAATCCACCAGGTCTTTCAACGACAACTGGCGGGCATAGGCAAACGGATGCTGGGTGCTGGCGATCACCGCCAGGGTTTCCTCGACGAAGGTCGAGCTCTCATACAAGTAGGGGGTAGTGCTGATGGTGGTACGGCAGATCGCCAGGTCCAGGCGCCCGGCATCGAGCTGGCTGAGCAGCGCGGCGCTGGTGTCTTCGACAATCTCGATGGACAGCTTCGGGTTGTCGGCAATCACCCGGCTGATCGCCGTGGTCAGCAGCGGCACGGCGCCCATGATGGTGCCGACCGACACGCGTCCGCCCTCGCCGCTCATGATGCCGATGATCTCTTCGCGCAGGTGCGCAAGGTCAGTCTGGATCAACCGCGCGTACCGGATGACCGAACGCCCGGCGTCGTTCGGCTCAAGCCCGCGGTTAGTGCGGGTGAACAGCGCAGTGCCGAAAGTGGTTTCAATTTCTTGCAGCGCCTTGCTCGCGCCGGGCTGGGTCAGCGCGACCTGTTTGGCCGCGCCCAGCAACGAGCCGTGCTCATCCAGGGCGATCAGCAAACGGAGCTGCTTGACGTGCAGGCGGGACATGATCGAGTTCAGTGAGGGCGTCATCAGGGTTAACTAAAAGTTATAGAGGTATCGAAAGTTGTCAGTATCGAGGCTGGCCAAGACGGCCCTATAGTCCACCCCACAGCCAGGCAATGCAATGGGTTTGACCAGAGCGCGAAAGCCCTCCTGCCCCAGACCGGTTGCAACAATAACAATCCTGTATAACTTGTGGTGAATCATGTCACTCATCAATTACGTCACCAAAATCCAGTTCGGCTACGACAGCCTGCAGCACCTGGCCGCCGAAGCCGAGCGCGCCGGCATCACCCGGCCGCTGATCGTCACCGACGTCGGCGTGCGCAATGCCGGCATCGTCGACAAAGTCATCGCCGCCCTCGGCAGTGACCGCGCACCGGCAATATTCGACGCCACCCCGCCCAATCCGAATGAGCACGCCGTGCGTGAAGCCGTGGCCCAATACCACCTCGGCGAGTGCAACGGCATCATCGCTGTCGGTGGCGGTTCGTCGATCGATCTGGCCAAGGGCGTCGCGGTCTGCGCCACCCACGACGGTCCTCTGCAAAGCTTCGCGGTGATTGAAGGTGGACTGGATCGCATCACCTCGGCCACCGCGCCGCTGATTGCGGTTCCGACCACGGCGGGCACCGGCAGCGAGGTGGGTCGCGGTGCCATCCTGATCCTCGACGATGGTCGCAAGGTCGGCGTTATCTCCCCCTATGTCGTGCCACGCGTGGCCATCTGCGATCCGGAGTTGACCCTCGGTCTGCCGCCCATGCTCACCGCCGCCACCGGCATGGACGCTATCGCGCATTGCATCGAAACGTTCATGGCCCCGGCCTTCAACCCTGCCGCAGACGGCATCGCCCTCGACGGCCTGTGGCGCGCCTGGGAACACATCGAACGAGCGACCGCCGAACCCGGTGATCGCGAAGCGCGGATGAACATGATGAGCGCGTCCATGCAAGGCGCGCTGGCCTTCCAGAAAGGACTGGGCTGCGTGCACAGCCTTTCCCACGCCTTGGGCGGCATCAATCCGAAACTGCACCACGGCACTTTGAACGCAATTTTTCTACCGGCGGTCGTGCACTTCAACGCCAACGCCCCGACTGTCCGTGACGAGCGCAAACTGGAACGACTGCGCCATGCCATGGGCCTTGAGGCCGACGCGAACATCGGCGCAGCCATCGAAGACATGACCAAACGCCTGGGCCTGCCGACCCGTCTGAGCCAGATCGGCGTCGATGAAAGCCTGTTCGCCGGCATCGTCGAGGGCGCGCTGCACGATCACAGCCACAAGACCAATCCACGCGAAGCATCCTCGGCGGACTACCTGTCGATGCTCGAACAATCGCTGTAAGCAGCCGCTGCCCAACAACAATAAATCAGGAGGCAACCGCGTCGTCGGCAACGCCGACGACAGCGGAACAATCATGAAGCCCACCGTCCTTATCGAACGGCAAGACGCCATTGCCATCGTCACCCTCAGTCATCCGGGAAAGATGAACGCCCTGACCCTGTCCATGTGGCAAGACCTGGGTGACGTCATGACCGAACTGTCCGCCGACCTCAGCGTGCGTTGCGTGGTGTTGCGCGGTGCGGGCGAACAGGCCTTTGCCGCCGGCGCCGATGTCGGCGAGTTTCCGAGCGTGCGCGCCAACCAGGCGCAAGCCCGACACTATGCCGAAGTCACTTCAGCGGCGATGCGCGCGGTTGTCGACTGCCCGCACCCGGTGATCGCGATGATCCACGGCGTGTGCGTCGGCGGCGGTCTGGAAATCGCCGCACTCTGCGACCTGCGCATCTGTGGCACGTCCAGCCGCTTCGGCGCGCCGGTCGGCAAGCTCGGGCTGGTCATGTCCTATGACGAAATGGCCGGGCTGGTGGCGCTGGCGGGACGCTCGACGACCCTGGAGATTCTCCTTGAAGGCCGCATTCTCGACGCCAACGACGCCTACGTGAAAAACCTCGTGACCCGCGTCGTACCGGATGCCGAAGTCGAATCCGAAACCCTCGCCACCGCCAAACGCATCACTAACGGCGCCCCGCTCGTCGCCCGCTGGCATCGCCAGGCGGCACGACAACTGGAAGCGGGCATCGCCCCCACCGTCGAGCAGATCGACAGCAGTTACGCCTGCTACGACACCGACGATTTTCAGATCGGCCTGAACGCGTTCATCGCCAAAGCCAAACCACAATTCGAGGGCAAATAACATGGGACCGCTGACAGGAATGCGCGTGGTAGAACTGGCTCACATCATGTCCGGCCCGGTGTGCGGCATGATGCTGGCCGACATGGGCGCTGACGTGGTGAAGGTCGAGAAAGTCCCGGACGGTGATGATTCGCGCCGCTTCTCGCCGATCATGGCCAGCGGTGAATCCGCTTCGTTCATGGTGGTCAACCGCAACAAGCGCGGCATCGGCCTGAACCTTAAAACCGAGGGCGGCCGCGACGTTCTGCGCCGCCTGCTGATGGACGCCGACGTGGTCACGGAAAACTACCGCGCCGGCACCATGGAAAAATTCGGCCTCGGTTACGAAACCCTGAAAACCCTCAACCCCGGGCTGATCTACTGCGCGATTTCCGGTTACGGCCGCAGCGGGCCGTTCGGCGAAAAAGGCGGTTTCGACCTGATCGCCCAAGGCATGAGCGGCATGATGAGCATGACCGGTGAAGCCGGGCGTGAGCCGGTCAAGGCCGGTTCGCCGGTGGCCGACATCAACTCCGGCATCCTCGCCGCCCTTGGCATTTGCGCCGCGTATGCCGCGAAACAGAAAACCGGCCTTGGGCAGATGGTCGACACCTCGCTATTCGAAGCCGGCCTGCAACAAATGTACTGGCCAGCAGCGGCGTATTTCGCCGACGGCACCATCCTGCCAAAAATGGGTTCGGCCAACTCCACCAGCGCGCCGTACCAGGTGTTCCGCACGGCAGACGGCTGGATCAACATCGGCGCCGCCAACCAGGCCAACTACGAGCGACTGGTCGAGGCGCTGGCCGTTCCGCAATTGAAAGCCGACCCACGTTTCGCCAGCAACGCCTTGCGCATGGAGCATCGCCTGGCGCTGGTGGAAATCCTCAACGAAGTGCTGGTCGCACGCACCACGGATGAATGGATGGTGTTGTTCGACAGCCTCGGCCTGCCTGCCGGGCCGGTCCTCGACATCGCCGCCGCGCTGGCCCACCCGCAAACCAAGGCACGCGGCATGGTCGTCGAGACCGAACACCCGACCGAAGGCCGGGTGCGCGGCATGGGCTTGCCGATTCACTTCTCCGACATGGACAACGCGGCGCCACCGACCAGCCGCCCTGCACCGCTGCTCGGCGAGCACACCCGCGAAGTGCTGAAGGAAAGCGGGTATGCGGAAAACGAAATCGACGAGTTGATTCGCACCCAGGCGGTGGTCGCACTCGCCTCCTGAACCGAACTGTGTGGGAGCGGGCTTGCTCGCGAATGCGGTGGATCAGTCAATGTAGATATCGAATCTGACGGCCCCTTCGCGAGCAAGCCCGCTCCCACAGGAGAGCCGCGTTTATCCAAAAAACACGCGTCATCGTTAACGTCCATCGCGAGCAAGCTTGCTCCTACAAAAACAAAACAAAAACAATAGGTGAACATCATGAGCCGTATCTTGACCGAGTCCGTCAGCCGCCGATCCTTCCTAGTGTCTGCCGGCGTCACCGTGGGTGGCGCATTTGCCGCCAACCTGCTGCCTTCCAGCGTCTTCGCCGCGACCAAACCCATCGTGCTGCGCTACACCAGCAGCCTGCCCGACACCCATCCGCTGAACCAACAGATGAAGGCCGCCTCGCTGGCGATCAAGGCCGAAACCAACGGTGCAGTGGACTTGCAGGTGTACGCCAACGGCGCCATGGGCGGCGACACCGACATGCTGTCCCAGGTGCGCGCCGGGGCAATCGATTTCATTCCACTGCCGGGTGCGATTCTCTCGACGCTGGTGCCGGCCATGTCGATTGAAAGCATGCCGTTTGCGTTCAAGGACTACGACAGTGTCTGGGCCGCGCTGGACGGCAAGCTGGGCGAATACGTGCGCGCCAAGACCGAGAAGGTCGGCCTGATCCCGATGGAAAAAGTCTGGAACAACGGCTTCCGCCAGATCACCAGTTCGACGCGACCGATCAACACGCCGCAAGACCTCGCCGGCTTCAAACTGCGCGTCTTGGTCAGCCCGCTGTGGACGTCGATGTTCAGCGCCCTGGGCGCCTCGCCGACCGGCATCAGCATCAACGAAACCTACTCGGCCTTGCAGACCAAAGTGGTCGACGGCCAGGAAAACCCGCTGGTGGTGGTCGAGTCCGCACGTTTCTATGAAGTGCAGAAATATTGCTCGATGACCGACCACATCTGGGGCGGTTTCTGGATCGTCGCCTCGGGCAAGACCTTCCCGAAACTGCCGGTGGACGTGCAGGAAATCGTCTCCCGGCAGATCAATGCCGCCGCGCTGGTTCAGCGCCAACAGGTGATCGACCTCAACTCCAGCCTGGAGCCGTCGCTGACCGCCCACGGCATCACCTTCAACAAAGTCGACCGCACACTGTTCAGGACAGACCTGCAATCGAAAGGCTTCTACACCCAATGGAAGGATAAGTACGGCCCGGAAGCCTGGAGCTTGCTTGAGCAATACGCGGGTCAACTGTCCTAAGCCGGAGACAAAGTCATGAAAAATGAACTGCCAATGACGGATGTTGCTCCCGCTGAAGGACTCAGCCCACACCAAACCACGTTTCGTCTTGGCCGCGCGCTGGACACCGGTCTGCGCTGGCTGACCGAGGGCAGCGCGGCGTTGCTGGTGGTCATCGAAGTCACGCTGCTGTTCTGCAACGTGTTCTCGCGTTATGTGCTCAACCAGCCGATTGTCTGGGGCGACGAACTGGCTTCGCTGCTGTTCCTGTGGCTGGCGATGCTCGGTTCGGTGGTGGCGATGCGACGCGGCGAGCACATGCGCCTGACCTCGTTCATCTCGCGGCTGCCCGTGGAAAAACGGGCGTTCATCGACACCCTGGGCGCGGTGATCGTCATCACCTTCATCGGGCTGCTGTTTACCCCGGCCTGGGAGTACGTCAGCGACGAGTGGATCATCACCACCGCCGCCCTCGAAATCCCCAACGCCTTTCGTGTGTCCGCCATCGCCGTCGGCCTGAGCCTGATGTTGATGACCTGCGTCGCCCGGCTGTTGACCAGCGCACGGTTGATCGACTTCTCCGTCTCCGTGGCGATGCTCGCGTCCCTCGGCGCGTTGTTGTGGGTGGCCGAAGGCTCGATGTTGCTGATGGGCAACTGGAACCTGGTGATTTTCTTCATGGTCGGCGTGATGGCGATGATCGTCATCGGCGTCCCCATCATGGTCGCGTTCGGCCTGGCCACGGTGGCGTACCTGTCGACCATGACCAGCACACCACTCACGCTCGTGGTCGGGCGGATGGACGAAGGCATGGCGAGCCTGATCCTGCTGGCCATCCCGCTGTTCGTGTTTTTGGGTGCACTGATCGAAGCCATGGGCATGGCGCGGGCGATGATCCGTTTCCTGTGCTCGCTGATCGGCCATGTGCGTGGCGGTTTGTCGTATGTGCTGATCGGCGCCATTTACCTGATCTCCGGTATTTCCGGCTCGAAAGCGGCCGACATGGCCGCCATCGCCCCGGCGCTGTTTCCGGAAATGAAGAAGCGCGGCGAGGACGAAAACGAACTGGTGGCGATGCTTAACGCTTCCGGGGCGATGTCGGAAACCATTCCGCCAAGCCTGGTGCTGATTACCATCGGCTCGGTGACCGGCGTGTCGATTTCCGCACTGTTCACCGGCGGTTTCATGCCGGCGGTGGTGGGCGCGATTGCGATGGCAGCCGTCATCTGGTGGAAGAACCGCAAAGGCGAGGCCTCTACCGGGAAACGCGCCTCGGGCAAGGAAATCGGCCACTCGCTGCTGCTCGCGATCCCTGCGCTGGCCCTGCCCTTCGTGATCCGCACTGCGGTGGTCGAAGGGGTCGCCACCGCGACCGAAGTCGCCGCCATCGGTGTGGCCTACACCTTCATCGTCGGTCTGCTGTGCTACCGCTGCTTCGACTGGCGCCGCTTGTATCCGATTCTGGTCAGCACCGCGTCGTTGTCCGGCGCGATCCTGATCATCATCGGCAGCGCCACCGCCATGGCCTGGGCGCTGACCCAGTCGGGCTTCTCGCACCAATTGGCGCAAGTGATGGCGACCGTTCCGGGGGGCGCGATGGGCTTCCTGATCATCTCCGCCGTGGCGTTCATCCTGCTCGGCAGCTTCCTGGAAGGCATCCCGGCCATCGTGCTGTTCGGCCCGCTGCTGTTCCCGATTGCCAAAGCCATGGGCATCAACGACGTGCATTACGCCATGGTCGCGATCTTCGCCATGGGCCTGGGCTTGTTCGCCCCGCCATTCGGCGTCGGTTTCTACGCCGCGTGCGCCATCGCCAAGGTTGATCCAAGTGGCGCCATGCGCCGGGTCTGGCCGTATCTCGGCGCCCTGGTCGTGGCACTGGCGGTGCTGATCGCCGTGCCATGGATTTCCATCGGTTTCCTGCCGTCTGCCTGAATCAACCTTTGACTGTCAGCACTCAAACACGAGGTTTTTTATGAATTTCTCCACTCTGCACCCAGGCTCCGCCACCGAGCGCCCACTGATCGTCGACAAACAACGCACCATTTCTTTTCTGGGCGAAGACTTGCGCATCTACGCCACGCCACGCCTGGTCGACGACATTGAACAGACTTGCCTCGATTACCTGCTGACCTTCCTCGACGAGGGTGAAAACACTGTGGGGGCGGCGGTCGATATCCGTCACGTTGGCGCCACGCTGCTGGGCATGTCGGTGAACATTGCCGCCACGGTCACTCGCATCGAAGGTCGCAGCGTCACCTTCAATGTCGAGGTGCGTGATGACGTCGAGCTGGTGGCGACAGCGGCGCATACCCGCGTGGTGGTGAACGTCGCCAAACTGCGCAGCCGCGTCCAGGCCAAAGCCGAGGCAGCGGCTGCCGGCGACGTCGAAGACGGCGTGCTCAGCCCTTCGCAATTCTCCGCGTCGCGCTGAGTCAGGGTCGCCGTCATGATCACCCTTCACGAACGCAACGGCATGCCGAACCTGACGGCCGGGGATGCGCTGCCGGTCGTCGATGCCCATCACCATTTGTGGGACCTGGGCAACGGGCGCTATCCGTGGTTGCAGGACGAGTATCACGAGGAATTCTTCCTCGGCGACTATCACAGCCTGTGCCGTGATTTCCTGCCGGAACAGTTCCTCGCCCTGACCGAAAATCAACGCTTGGTCGGCACGGTGCACGTCGAGGCCGAGCGTGCGCGCGACGAGCAAGTCGCCGAGACACGCTGGCTGGAACAGGTGAACGCCCGCTACGGCTTCCCGAATGCCATCGTTGCCCATGCCTGGTTCGATCGCGAAGACAGTGCAGAGATTCTCGCCGCTCAAGCCGCCAGGCCGCTGGTGAAAGGCATCCGTTCGAAACCGGTGACCTCGGCATCGCCGGACGTATCGGTGGCCGGGGCCAAGGGCACCATGCAGGACCCGAACTGGCTGGAAGGCTTTTCGCGGCTGGCCGAGCACGATCTGTCGTGGGACTTGCGGGTGCCGCCGTGGCACCTGGTCGAAGCGGCGGAAGTGGCGGCGATGTTTCCGCAGATCCGCATTGCGCTCAACCACACCGGTTTCGCCTGGGACCGCAGCCCACAAGGCATGGCGCGCTGGCGCAAGGGCCTGGAAGCGTTGGCCTTGCAGCCGAACGTGCACATCAAGCTGTCGGAGTTCGGGCTTAAAGATTCGCCCTGGAATTATGACGACAACCGGATTGTGGTCCTGACCGCGCTGGAAATCTTCGGCCCCGAGCGCTGCATGTTCGCCAGCAATTTTCCGGTGGCCGGGCTGCGCGCTTCCTACGACACGATTGCCGATGGCATGGCCGCGATGCTCGCCCCCATGGGCCGTGCGGTGCAGGAAGCGGTGTTCGCCGGCAACGCTCGACGCTTTTATCGATTGGAGGAGCAGCATGGATAACCTGTCGGCCATCGACTGGCGCGCACGTTTTCTGGCCAGCGGCGACGATGCGGATTTGCCCATCGTCGACGCGCATCAACACTATTTCGATATCGAAATCCATTACTACCCATGGCTGAACGACCGCCCGTTGCGACCGTTTCGTTATGGCGACTACTCGTCGATCTGCCGCAATTTCCTGCCGGCCGACTATCACCGGCTGACCGGCCGCCATCACGTGGTGCAGACGGTCGTGATCGAGGGTGAGTGGGACCCGGCGACACCGGCCGATGAAGTGCGGTTTGTCGAATCGCTGGCGAAAACCGAGTCCGCCCTGGGCGCCATGGTCGCGCAGGCCTGGCTGGATCGTGAAGACGCTTTTGATCTGCTGCGCCTGTACGGCGATCACCCATTGGTGCGCGGCATACGCCACAAACCGACAGTGACCAGCCGTGAAGCCTGGCGCGAAGATTTTGTCGCCCCCGGTTCTATGCGCGATCCGCGCTGGCGCGAGGGATACGCACAACTGGCCGAAAACGGCCTGCACTTCGAATTGCAGGCGCCATGGTGGCATCTGCCGGAAGCCGCCGAGCTGGCCCGGGATTTTCCCGACGTGTCCATCGTGGTCAATCACACCGCACTGCCCGCCGACCGCTCCGAAGAAGGTCTGGCCGGTTGGCGTGAAAACCTCGCCCTGCTGGCACGGGAACCGAACGTCGTGCTGAAGATTTCCGGCATCTGCATTCCCGGCAAGGCGTGGCCGATCGAGGCGAACCGCGTGGTGGTGAACGACGCGATATCGATTTTCGACGTCAGCCGCTGCGCGTTTGCCAGCAATTACCCGGTCGATGGCGTAGTGAACAGCCTCAGCGAAGTGTTCGACGGTTTCAAAACCATTGTCCGGGACCGCTCTCTCGAAGATCGGCTTGCGCTGTTTCATGACAACGCCCGACGCATCTACCGGCTCGCTTGACCCGATTTGAACAGCTCATCAGGAGTCCAACATGTTTGAAGTTTCAGGCCACAACTACATCGCCGGCACGCGCTCGGCCAACGGCACGAGCACCCTGCAAAGCCACGACGCCAGCACTGGCGAAGCACTGCCCTATCGCTTCCATCAGGCGACAACCGAGGAAGTGAATGCCGCTGCAGAAGCCGCGGCCACGGCGTACCCGACTTTCCGTAACCTGTCAGCCGCCCGCCGCGCCGGGTTCCTCGATGCCATCGCCGCAGAACTCGATGCACTGGATGACACGTTCATCGCCCTGGTGTGCCAGGAAACCGCCCTGCCCGCCGGGCGCATTCAAGGTGAACGGGCACGCACCAGCGGCCAGATGCGCCTGTTCGCCACGATGCTGCGCCGGGGTGATTTCTACGGTGCGCGCATCGACCGTGCGCTGCCGGACCGTCAGCCACTGCCGCGTCCCGACCTGCGTCAGTACCGCACCGGGCTCGGTCCGGTCGCCGTGTTCGGCGCCAGCAACTTTCCGCTGGCCTTCTCCACTGCCGGCGGCGACACCGCTTCCGCCCTCGCCGCCGGTTGCCCGGTGGTGTTCAAGGCCCACAGCGGCCACATGGCAACTGCCGATTACGTCGCCGATGCGATCACCCGTGCAGCGCGCAAAACCGGAATGCCCGCAGGCGTGTTCAACCTGCTCTACGGCAGCGTCGGCGAAGCGCTGGTCAAGCATCCGGCCATTCAGGCGGTCGGCTTCACCGGTTCGTTGCGTGGCGGTCGCGCCTTGTGTGACATGGCGGCGGCGCGCCCTCAGCCGATCCCGGTGTTCGCCGAGATGAGCAGCATCAACCCGGTGTTGCTGATGCCCGAAGCACTCAAGGCTCGCGGTGAAAAAATCGCCGCCGAGCTGAGCGCTTCCGTGGTGTTGGGTGCGGGCCAGTTCTGCACCAACCCCGGTTTGGTGCTGGGCATTCGTTCGGCGGAATTCACGGCTTTCCTCGACCGGTTTACCGGATTGATGAGCGAACAACCGGCGCAAACGATGCTCAACGCCGGCGCCTTGAAAAGCTATTGCCATGGCCTCGACAACCTGCGCGCTCACCCCGGCATCACACACCTGGCCGGCAGCGAGCAACAGGGCAATCAGGCACGGCCACAAGTGTTCAAGGCCGATGCGAGCCTGCTGATCAATGGCGATGAGTTGCTTCAGGAAGAAGTGTTCGGCCCGACCACCCTCGTCGTTGAAGTCGCCGACCACACCGAGTTGATGCAGGCATTGCACGGTTTGCGCGGGCAGTTGACCGCCACGCTGATTACCGAGGATTCGGAGCTCGATACCCTCGGCGATGTACTGGCCCTGCTGGAACAGAAAGTCGGGCGCGTGCTGTTCAACGGTTATCCCACTGGCGTGGAAGTCTGCGACGCCATGGTGCATGGCGGCCCTTACCCGGCGACGTCGGATGCACGCGGCACCTCGGTCGGAACCTTGGCGATCGATCGTTTCCTGCGGCCGGTGTGTTACCAGAATTGCCCCGACAGCCTGTTGCCGGAAGCCCTGAAAAACAGCAACCCGCTGAGCATCGCCCGACTGGTTGACGGCGTCAGCAGCCGCGATGCGCTGTAAGTCACACGGCTTCAACTAACAACCACGTTTAGCGACAACTTCCGCGCCTGTTGAACTACAGGCGTCGGATTCGCTCGTCCCGAAAACCGCAACACCCACACAACAACAAAAACAGAGGAAGTCTCATGCAAGTCCAACGTCACCCGAAACAACACCTGTGCAAACTGATGCTGGCCGTGTCCGCCGCCGTGATGATCAACATTGCAGGTGCTCAATTGGCCTTTGCCGAAACCACCCCCACCGCGACGACCGCGCCCATGCAATGCCCCACTGAAGCCACACCGCGCTACACCAAAACCCCCACCGGTTACCTCATGGTCCTGCGCACGGGCGACAACGCGTTCAAGGAGCTGACCAAACTGGCCATCGCCGAGAAGATCCCCAGCGCGTCCATCACCGGTATCGGCTTCGGCAACGTCAAGTTCGGTTTCTGGAACAAGGACAAGAAGGACTTCGACGCCAAGCTCTTGAACGGTGTCGAGATGGCGAGCATCACCGGCTCGGTCGCCTGGAAAAACGATCAGCCTTCGATCCATATGCACGGCGTGGCCGGTGACGCCACGTTCCAGGCGTATGGCGGCCACATCCTCGACTTCGAAGTCACCACCGGCTCGATGGAAATCACCGTGATCGTCCACCAGCGTCGCCTTGAGCGCGGCATTGACCCATGCATCGGCGCCAACGTGCTGGGTATCTGATCCAGGCATCACGCTCCCGCCTGTCACGGCGGGAGCCACCCTCCTGAATTCAAAAACTACAAAAAAAGGGGCGATTTACATGAGCAACAAGAACACCGTTGTAACCCTGGCGCTGGGCGCCATTGCACTGAGCACCCAGGCCCACGCCGACTTCCTGAGTGACAGCAAGGCAACCCTGGGGATGAGGAATTTCTACTTCAACAACGACAACCGCGACGGCCCGGCCGCGCCGTCGAAAACCGAGGAATGGGCGCAGGGTTTCATGCTCGACTTCAAGTCGGGTTACACCGATGGCATGGTCGGCTTTGGTGTCGATGCGCTCGGGCTGATGGGGATCACGCTGGACAGCGGCAAAGGACGCCACGTCGGCAGCAGCATGATTCCGTCGGACAGCGACAACAGCGCGGTCGATGAATGGAGCCGGCTGGGGTTGACCGGCAAGGTCAAAGTCTCGAAAACCGAGCTGCGCCTGGGCACGCTGATGCCGAAACTGCCGATCCTGGTGTCCAACGACGGGCGCCTGCTGCCACAGACATTCGACGGCGGCCAGATCACTTCCAGCGAGTTCAAGGACCTGACCCTCACAGGTGGTCGCATCGAACATGCGACGGGCCGTGGCTCAAGCGACCGGACAGGCCTGGCGGCCACCGGCGGCACCCGCGAAAGCAACGCATTCGACTTCGCTGGCGGCGACTGGAAAATCACCAAGGACCTGACCGCCCAGTATTACTACGCCAACCTCGATAACTATTACACCCAGCAGTTTTTCGGCCTGTTGCACACGCTGGCGATCTCGGACAATCAATCGCTGAAAACCGACCTGCGCTACTTCAAGACCGATTCGTCCGGTGCCAACAGTTCGGGCACCTCAGGCTACCGAATCAGCGGCTACACCGAAGGCGCCGATGGCGAAATCGACAACCGGACCTGGAGCGCCGCACTGATCTACACCGTCGGTGCCCATGCACTCACCGCCGGTTATCAAAGCGTTTCCAGCGGTAGCAACTTCACCCAGCTCAGCCAGGGCAACCTGCCCGATAAAGGTGCCGGCGGCGCCAGCCTGTACCTGTACACCGACCGCCTGATCCAGACCTTCACCCGCGCGGGCGAACGCACGTCTTTCGGTCAGTATGCGTATGACTTTGCCGGTGTGGGTGTGCCTGGTTTGAAGGCTTCGGTCATCTACCTCAGCGGCGATAACATCAAGACCGTCACCGGCGACACCCAGAAGGAATGGGAACGGGATTTCGGCCTGGACTACACGATTCAATCCGGCGCGCTCAAAGGAGTCGGGTTTGGCTGGCGCAACGGCAAGTCCAACAGCGAAGCGAGCCGTGATCAGGATCAGAACCGTTTGATCGTGAACTACAGCATTCCGCTGCTTTAACGTGTACCGGTTCGCAGGGATGCGACCCCTTATAGTATCGAGCGAATGGTGCCGCCCTCGACGCGCATGGCCATGCCATTGAGCGCCGGTGACGCCGCCAGGTGCAGCACGCTGCAGGCCACTTCTTCAGGCTCGATCATGCGCCGGATCAACGACGTCGGTTCGGTATCGTCAAAGTAATCGTGGACCACCTGCTGCGGGGTGATGCCTTTCTCGGCAGCGATTTCGCGGTGGTAACGCTTGACCGCCTCAGTGTAGGTCGGCCCCGGCAGGATCGAGTTGACCCGCACGGCGGTGCCTTTGGTGAGTTCGGCCAACGCTCTGGAAATCCCCAGCAGGCAGGTTTTCATCGCGCCGTAATGAACCATCCACGGCTGCGGCTTGACCGCGGATTCACTGCTGATAAACACAATCGAACCGTGCCCGCGTTCGAGCATCTGCTTCATGACCAGCCGCGTCATGCGCACACCGCTCATGACATTGACGTTGAAGTAATGAAACCACTGGGCGTCGTCCGTTTCGAAAAAGTCCCGGACCTCGAAGATGCCGACATTGTTGATCAGGAAATCGATCGGCCCGGACTCAAGGGCCAAGGCCACCAGACGTTCCGCCGCGCCTTCCTGGGTCAAGTCTGCCACCAGGCCTTTGCTGCGTTCACCCAGTTCTGCGACGGCTGCGTCGACCTCTTCCGCCAGCAGCCCGCTGATGACCACGTTGGCGCCTTCAAGGATGAAACGCTGGGCGATGGCCTTGCCGATCCCCGTCGCGCCGCCGGTGATCAGCGCGGTTTTTCCAGTCAGTTGATAGTCCATGAACAGCCCTGGTTTGTTGTTATATGAACAATCATGCCCCAGGCCTGGCGTGAAGACTTTCAAGGGTTGCTGAAGACTGATTCAGCAAAAAACCGAAACCGCGGGGTTGTGTTGCAATCAGGGCGAGGTCAACTGCGGCCCGATTCGCTCCAGCAGGAAATCAATGAACACCCGTACGCGATGGGGCAATTGCTGTCCCGGGCCGATGAACACGGCGTGAATCGCTTCGGTTTCACCACTGTCGAATGCCTCCAGCACCGGTACCAGGCGCCCCGCTTCGATGTCGGCGCTGATGTGGAAATTCGCCAGCCGGGCGATCCCTAATCCGGCCAGCGCCGACTGACGCATGCTCTCGCCGTCACTGAGCAGGACATTGCCCTTGGGCTCGATCTCGATGCGTTGACCGTCAGCGCCGCGAAAAACCCAGGCCTGGGAATGGCGATGAAAACCAAAACTGAGGCGGTTATGCCGCTGCAACTCCTCCAGGGTTTTCGGCTGCCCCCAGCGGGCGAGGTAACCCGGTGAGGCCACGGTGATCTTGCGGCTTTCACCCAGGCGTCGCTGGACCAGGCTCGACTCTCTCATCGGGCCGGTGCGGATCGCGACATCCGCGCGGCGCTCCAGCAGGTCCACCACGGTGTCGGTCAGCTCGACGTTCAGCGTGATGTCCGGGTAGGCCGCAAGAAAATCCGGTAGCAGCGGCAACAGGCAATGCAGACCGAACGGCAAGTTGGCGTTGACCTGAATCAGCCCGCTGGGCCGGGTCACGTTGGCGATATCTCGCTCGGCGGAATCGATCAGTTCAAGAATCCGCAGGCATTCGTTGTTGAACCGCTCGCCTTCCGCCGTGAGCTCCAGACGCCGCGTCGAACGATGCAACAAGCGCGCACCCAAGCGCGCCTCAAGGCGCGCAATCAGTTTGCTGACCGCCGAGGGCGACATGTCCAGGCGTCGTGCGGCTTCAGAGAAGGTGCCTGCGTTGACGACCCGGGTGAACACTTCCATCTCGCCGGAGCGGTTGATGTCTTTGATCGTTAGCATGAACTTGATTCACAGATACTTGTAGTTCTAGCAGTCTAGCTCATATACAGAGTGGATCGTATCGTGACCGGATTCCTTGACCAGGAATACCTGCGCCTTCCATTTAATGCGAGGCCGGGCATAACTCAAAGATGCAAGGGAGATAATCCATTGAAAATTTTCGTTACCGGCGTGACCGGTTACATCGGCGGTTCCGTGGCCAAATACCTGGTGGATGCGGGCCATGAAGTCAGCGGCCTGGTGCGTAACCCGGAACACCGCGCAGCGTTGCAGGCACTGGGCATCACCCCGGTACTCGGCACCCTCGATGATGCTTATATTCTCAGCGAACAGGCGCGCGCTGCCGACGCGGTGGTCAACGCCGCCAACTCCGACCATCGTGCTTCGGTGGAAACGTTTATCAGCGCCCTGAGCGGCAGCGGAAAAGTGCTGTTGCACACCTCCGGTTCGAGCGTGGTCGGTGATGATGCTCGCGGCGCCTATGAACGCCCGGATATCTTCACCGATGAAACGCCGTTCACGCCGATGGACATCCGCAAGGACCGGGTCGAGATCAATCAGCTGGTGCGTAATGCCGGCGTTGAGCTGGGTATTCGCAGCATTGTGTTCTGCCCGACCATGATTTATGGCGAGACGTTGGGCGTGCCGGCGAAAAGCGATCAACTGCCGAAACTGTTCGCTCAATCGCGCAAGTATGGCGCGGGGGCTTATATGGGGGCCGGGGTGCATCGCTGGTCCAACGTGCACATCGAGGACCTGGCGGAGTTGTATCGTCTGGCTATCGAGAAGGCGCCTTCTGCTTCGTTGTTCTTTGCCGAGAATGGCGAGGCTTCGTTTATCGAGATTGCGACGTCGATCAGCAAGTCGTTGGGTTTTGGCGGGGCGATTCAGAGCTGGCCGGCGGATGAGGCGATTGCCGAGCTGGGGGATTGGGCGCGCTTTGCCATTGGTTCGAATAGCCGTGTGCGTGCGGTCAATGCTCGTGTGTTGCTGGGCTGGGCGCCGAAGCGGGAGTCGATTCAGCAGTGGATCGAGACTAGCGGTGTGCAGTGGTGATTGTTCGCTTTATGCGGTGATGCTGCTGGGTGTGTGCATATCCATTTCTGCGGTAACGGCGGCTATTGGTTCCGCTCTTACAGCGGGTCACTTGGAAGAGCGCCAAGTAACCAAGCGCTCTTGCCCCTTTCGTTCGGTGCCTCGCTAAGGCTCGGCATGCCCTCGCTCCGGTCCTGCTCCGTGGGCCCGCCGCCATCGGCCATCCCTGGCCG
>NZ_CATKQM010000045.1:0-31335 GCF_949768225.1 Pseudomonas sp. IT-P44
AGGGTTCACCAAACACCTGTAGGAGCGAGGCTTGCCCGCGAAGGCCGCGCCGCGGTCTCAAGCCTTCAACGGTGCGTCGCAATCCAGATCAACAACCCCGCCTGAAACACCGCAAACGCCACCAGACACGTAATGGTGAAACGCAGCCCCGCGTCTTCGCGTTTGTATTTGCTGACCTTTTCTTCGTGTTTCTTCAGCTTCACTTCCTGCTCGGCCAGGTTCTGCTCGGCCTGCTGCAGCATCTGCGCCGCTTCGAGAATTTCCACCTGCTGCAACTTCTCGGTGTTCCAGTCGGCCAACAGGTCGCCGACCTGCACCTCTTTGACGCTGCCCTTCAAATGCTGGGCGTCGGCATACACCACCTCAAAACCATGCGCTTTCAAAAAGCGGTCACGGCGCAGGCGCGTGTCTTCGTTCAACGCGTCCTTGTTGTTCAGGTCGGTGCCGTCGACGGTGTAGCCGGGCCAGCGCTTTTTCGCCCAGGTAATGCCCTGGGCTGCCATGTAGCGGCCGATGCCACGGTTCATCGGTTCGATCTGCAAACCGCTTTCCGGTCCGAAATGCACGCGTTTTGTGGTGTGGTCGACCCACACGTCTAGGTGGTTCTGTTCCTTGCGCACGCGCTGGCCGGGCAGGGAAATGGTCATGCGCAACAGACTGTGTTTCTTGTCGTTGCGTTCGGCATAACCGAATTCGACAAAGCGCAGTGGCCGCCCGCCGGTGTTGCGGTCGGTCTGCAACGGTGCCAGGCGGAGCATCTTGTGGTGCTCGACGTGGACGTCCGCCCACGGCAGCTCGACCGCTGGCGGTGCGTCTTTTTCAGCGGTGGTGTCGGGTGAAGTCGGGGTATCAGTCATAACGGCGAGATCCTGTCCAAGCTCAGCTTGTCGCCAGTCATAACGCTGGCGACAAAGGCTTATCGGCCGTTTTTTTCAGGACTGGAGGGAAAAAGCGCTTAAAAAAGCGCTCAACTGGAGCGAAGTCCGTCAATAAACCCGAGGATCCGTGTGCCCAGTTCGGCTGCCAGCGGTAATTGCGGATCTTTGTAGGAGGCCAATTGTCGTTTGACGTCGTTGGGCACGATGCGCATGACGTGGTTCATGCCCTCGATCAACGCCAGTTCGGCGTCCGGTTTGGCGGCCTGCAACAACCTGGCGTCGCCGACACCGACCTGGATGTCGTTGCTGCCCTGAATGATCAGCGCCGGCATTTTCAATTTGGCGAATGCGGCGGCGGGGTCCTGGCGGAACAGTGAGATCAGGTACGGCTGCACGCTCGGGCGGAATATCACCTGAAGTTGCGGCGGTACGTTGTCATCGGTGCGGCCGGCCTTGAGGCTGTCGAGCAGTTCATTGCTGCGCAGCATCAGCGGAGGAGGCAAGCGATTGCTCAGTTGCTGACGCAGCACCTGATCGATCGGCCGTGCGCTGCCGGACAGGGAAATCACCCCGGCGGCATCGATGCTCGGCGCCGCGAGGCTGGCGATCAACGCGCCTTCGCTGTGGCCCAGCAGAATCAACTGGCCAAAGCGCGGATCGTTTTTGAGCTTGTGGCCCCAGGCCTCGGCGTCGGCCACATAGGCTTCCACCGTCAGATTGCGTTCGTCCGGGGTCGCCGCGAGGCTCGCCGCCACGCCGCGTTTGTCGTAACGCACGCTGGCGATGTTGTGTTTGGCCAGCACCCAGGCGAGGCGCTTGAGGCTGTCGTTGCGTCCGCCGTCGGGGTTATTGCCGTCACGGTCTGTAGGACCGGAGCCGGAAATGATCAGGACAACCGGTACGGGTTTGTCGGATTTTGGCAGCAACAACGAGCCGAAAAGCTCCCCGGTGCCGGTATCCAATGTGATCGGCCGTTGCAGGACGGTGGCCTGTACAAAGCCGGTAAACAAGGTAAGGCTCAAGGCTAAAACTCGCAGCATCATCACGCCATCATGAACAAGATGCCGGTTGGACTCGCAGGCACCCATAAGGTTCGAGGATGAACTAGTTGGGTAGCCTGCGTATACTGGCGCGCATTACGTATTCAGGTTCATTTCACGGAGCGTCCTGCATGTCCGGCAATACCTACGGCAAGCTGTTCACTGTCACCACCGCGGGCGAAAGCCATGGTCCGGCGTTGGTCGCCATTGTCGACGGCTGCCCGCCGGGGCTGGAAATTTCCCTGGAAGATTTGCAGCGCGACCTCGATCGCCGCAAACCCGGCACCAGCCGCCACACCACCCAACGCCAGGAAGCCGACGAAGTCGAAATCCTCTCCGGCATTTTCGAAGGCCGCACCACGGGCTGCTCTATCGGCCTGTTGATCCGCAACACCGACCAGAAGTCCAAGGACTACTCGGCGATCAAGGACCTGTTCCGCCCGGCCCACGCCGACTACACCTATCACCACAAGTACGGCGAACGCGATTACCGCGGTGGCGGCCGCAGCTCGGCGCGGGAAACCGCCATGCGTGTGGCGGCGGGCGCGATTGCCAAGAAATACCTGGCCACCCAGGGCATCGTCATTCGCGGTTACATGAGCCAGCTCGGCCCGATCGAAATCCCGTTCAAGACCTGGGATTCGGTGGAGGAAAACGCGTTTTTCAGCCCTGATCCGGACAAGGTGCCAGAACTGGAAGCCTATATGGACCAGTTGCGCCGCGACCAGGATTCGGTTGGCGCGAAGATCACCGTCGTTGCCGAAGGCGTGATGCCAGGCCTCGGCGAACCGATCTTCGACCGTCTCGACGCCGAACTGGCCCACGCGCTGATGAGCATCAACGCGGTCAAAGGCGTGGAAATCGGCGCCGGTTTCGCCAGTGTTTCCCAGCGCGGCACCGAGCATCGCGATGAAATGACCCCGGAAGGATTCCTCAGCAACAACGCTGGCGGCATCCTCGGCGGCATTTCCTCCGGCCAGCCAATCGTTGCGCATTTGGCGTTGAAGCCGACGTCCAGCATCACCACGCCGGGCCGTTCCATCGACATCCATGGCAACCCGGTGGAGGTCATCACCAAGGGCCGTCACGACCCATGCGTCGGCATCCGCGCCACGCCGATTGCCGAAGCGATGATGGCCATCGTGCTGATGGATCACCTGTTGCGTCACCGTGGGCAAAATGCCGATGTGCGCGTGAGCACGCCGGTGCTGGGTCAGCTTTAATGGCTGACCTCTCAGTCGCTGCGGTCTGATGACCGTGGCGGCGCTTCCGTACTGGCGGCTCTCCAGTTTCTATCTGTTCTATTTCGCCTTGCTCGGTTCGACAGCGCCGTTCCTGGCGCTGTACTTCGATCACCTGGGTTTTTCTGCCGCGCGCATCGGCGAACTGGTGGCGATCCCGATGCTGATGCGTTGCGTCGCGCCAAACATCTGGGGCTGGCTCGGGGACTACACCGGCCAGCGCCTGGCCATCGTGCGCTTTGGCGCGGTCTGCACGCTGCTGACGTTCTCGCTGATTTTCGTCAGCAAAACCTACGCCTGGCTGGCGATGGTCATGGCGTTGCATGCGTTCTTCTGGCACGCGGTGTTGCCGCAGTTCGAAGTCATCACCCTGGCGCATCTGAAAGGGCAGACGTCCCGTTACAGCCAGATCCGCTTGTGGGGTTCCATCGGTTTCATCATCACCGTGGTCGCGCTCGGCCGCTTGTTCGAATGGCTCAGCCTCGACATCTACCCGGTGGCGTTGGTGTTGATCATGGCCGGGATCGTCGTCAGCAGCCTGTGGGTGCCGAACGCGCAACCGGTCCAGAGTGAAAGACTGGCGGCTGACGGGTTTCTCAAGCAGTTGCGCAGCCCCGGTGTGCTGGCGTTTTACGCGTGCGTGGCGCTGATGCAGATGAGTCACGGCCCGTATTACACCTTTCTGACGTTGCACCTTGAGCGATTGGGTTACAGCCGTGGCTTGATCGGCCTGCTCTGGGCAGTGGGCGTGGTGGCCGAAGTGTTGATGTTTCTGGCCATGAGCAAGATCCTTGCGCGCTTCTCCGTGCGCCGGGTGCTGCTGGCGAGTTTTCTGCTGGCGGCGCTGCGCTGGTTGCTGCTCGGGTCGCTCGCTGAATTTTTATCGGTACTGCTGTTTGCCCAGGTATTGCACGCGGCGACGTTCGGCAGCTTTCACGCCGCTGCCATCCAGTTCGTGCAACGTAGCTTCGGTGCGCGCCAGCAAGGGCAGGGCCAGGCGTTGTACGCGGCATTGGCCGGCACCGGCGGCGCACTGGGCGCGTTGTACTCCGGCTACAGCTGGAATGCCCTCGGGGCCTCGTTCACCTTTAGTATTGCCAGTCTGGCAGCCTTCGCGGCTGCCGTTATCATTGCCACACGTATGCAAGAGGACCGGCCATGAGCCTGACCCGTGAACACCTCGCCCAGGAAATCATCGACGCCGGGCGTTTTTTGTATGGCCGCGGCTGGTCGCCGGCCACCAGCAGCAACTATTCGACCCGGCTGTCGCCGAGCGAAGCCTTGCTGACCGTGTCCGGCAAGCACAAAGGCCAGTTGGGCATCGACGATGTGCTGGCCACTGATCTGTCGGGCAACAGTCTGGAACCGGGCAAGAAACCGTCCGCCGAAACCTTGCTGCACACCCAGCTCTATAGCTGGCGTGCGGAGATCGGCGCGGTGCTGCACACCCATTCGGTGAACGCCACGGTGCTGTCGCGCCTGACGCCGGAAGATTTCATCGAGTTCGAAGACTACGAGCTGCAAAAGGCGTTCAGCGGCATCTCGACCCACGAATCCCGGGTGCGTGTACCGATTTTCGATAACGATCAGGACATTGCGCGCTTGGCCGCCAAGGTGCAGCCTTGGCTGGAAGCCCATCCCGATTGCGTCGGCTATCTGATTCGCGGTCACGGCCTCTACACCTGGGGCGCCCGCATGAGTGATGCGTTGCGGCAGATCGAGGCCTTTGAATTTTTGTTCGAGTGCGAGTTGAAGACGCGTTCGATCCTAAACCGTTAAGGAGTTGCCCTGATGAGCAGCCTGTCCGTCTACCACGTCTCAAGCCCTGACATTCCGAACAAGGTGCTGACCCATTTCGAAGACATCGCCTCGACCCTGGCCGAGCAAGGTGTGCGCTTCGACCGCTGGCAAGCGGCGGCGAAAATCCAGCCCGGCGCCAGTCAGGAAGAAGTGATTGCCGCGTACCAGGAGCAAATCGACAAGCTGATGACCGAACGCGGTTACATCACCGTCGATGTGGTCAGCCTGAACAGCGATCATCCGCAAAAAGCTGAATTGCGCGCCAAGTTCCTCGACGAGCACCGCCATGGCGAAGACGAAGTACGATTTTTCGTCGCTGGCCGTGGCTTGTTTACCCTTCATATCGACGATTATGTCTACGCCGTGCTCTGCGAGAAAAACGACCTGATCTCGGTGCCGGCCGGCACGCCGCACTGGTTCGACATGGGCGAGCATCCGCATTTCGTTGCGATCCGGCTGTTCAACAACCCGGAAGGCTGGGTGGCCAATTTCACAGGCGAAGACATCGCCAGCCGCTTCCCGCGTCTTGAGGACTGAGTCGATGCCGATCAAAGCGATTCTCACCGACATCGAAGGCACCACCAGCGCGGTGAGTTTTGTGTTCGACGTGCTGTTTCCCTACGCTGCCAAACACCTGCCGGACTTCGTTCGCCAGCACGCCGCGCGCGCCGATGTGGCGGAGCAACTGGACGCCGTGCGCCGGGATAGCCATGAGCCGGACGCCGATGTCGAGCGTGTCATCGAGATTCTCCTGGGCTGGATCGCCGAAGACCGCAAAGCCACGCCACTCAAGGCGTTGCAAGGCATGGTCTGGGAGCAGGGCTATCAGGCCGGGCAGTTGAAAGGTCACGTGTACCCGGACGCCGTTGAAGCGCTCAAGCGCTGGCATCAGCAAGGTTTCAAACTGTTTGTTTATTCCTCGGGTTCGATTCAGGCGCAAAAACTGATCTTCGGCTGCTCCGAGGCGGGGGATTTGTCGCCGTTGTTCAGCGGCTATTTCGACACCACATCGGGACCCAAGCGTGAAGCGCAGTCGTACCAGCGCATCACCCAGGCCATCGGCCTTGAAGCGGCGCAGATTCTGTTCCTGTCGGACATCGTCGAAGAGCTGGACGCGGCGCGCACGGCGGGTATGGCAACCTGCGGACTGGCGCGTGAAGGCGGGGAGTTGGCAGGGCATGTGACTGTGGACAGCTTCGCCCGGATCAACCCTTCCGCGTACTAATTCACGACGCTAACCTGTAGGAGCGAAGCTTGCTCGCGAAGGCGGCGTATCAGGCGATATTAATGTTGACTGATACGCCGCCTTCGCGAGCAAGCTTCGCTCCTACAAGGGCTGGTTTGCGGCGTTGAAACGGTTTATGCCGAGTGATACGTCGGCAGCGCAAAGCGCTGTTGGCTTTGCAGCATGGAGATCTGCGGCAATTCGCTGGCCTGTTCGGCCAGGTCACGGCGGATCGCACTGATCACCCACGACAGCTGATCACCGGCATGCAATTGCTGGTAGGAAACCGAGCGCTTGAAGACTCTGCCTTCACTGCTGCGCAAGGTCAGCAGAATGCCACCGTCGGGACGTGGCTGGGTGGTGACTTCGAAGTTGGAGAACAGGGACGAAAATTTTTCCTGGATCAGGTTCATGTCTATCAGCTCCGTAAGCGCTTGAATGGCAAGCATGCAGAGGTAGTTGCAGTGATTGTGCCAGCACCTGATTTTTTAAAAATCGTTATAAATCAATAATTTAGTTTTATGCCAATTTTTTGCTTTCGTGCAATCTGCATGAATGGCCATCGTGCATCCTGCATTTTGCCGGGTGGATGTCGGTTCGATGGAACCATTCACATCCTCCGGGTTCGCGTTTTTCGCGGATACAAAACATTTCAAAAACCGCGTGTACAGCTCAAGAACCGTTGACGTATTTTCGGGCTCAATCACCGTCGCCCGACAATAAAAAGATCGAACGGGAGCACCCATGAGCCGCACGACGAACGACACGATTACCTGGGGCATGATGCTCCGCAAGCTGCCGTCCATTGCCAAAGCCATCCCCCGGGTGGTGAAAGGCATGAAGGCCGCCAACGTCAAGGACCCGACCCAACCGTGTGGCCTGGGCTGGAGCTTCGAACAAGCGACATTGCGCAATCCCGACGGCCCGGCCTTGCTCCAGGGCGCGGTGGTGCTCACGTACTCGCAAGTCAATCAATGGGCCAATCGCATCGCCCATCACTTGATTGCCCAAGGCATCGGCAAGGGCGACGTGGTCGCGGTGTTCATCGAAAACCGCCCGGAACTGTTGGTGAACATATTGGCGGTGGCCAAGGTCGGGGCGATCAGTGCCTTGCTCAACACGTCTCAAACCCGCGATACCCTGGCCCACAGCCTGAACCTGGTGGCGCCGGCAGCGATCATTGTCGGTGAGGAGCTGGTACCGGCGTTTGCGGCAGTGCGCGAACGGGTCTCGATCGACGCGGCGCGCACCTGGTTCGTCGCCGACCAGGACACCTACCGCCAACCGGGCATTGCACCCGACGGTTTCATCAACCTGATGACCGCGATTGTCGACAGCCCCAGCGACAACCCTGCCAGCAGCCAGCAGGTTTTTTTCGACGACCCGTGTTTCTACATCTACACCTCGGGCACCACCGGGCTGCCCAAGGCCGGGGTGTTCAAACATGGCCGCTGGATGCGCAGCTCGGCCAGTTTCGGCTTGATCGCACTGGACATGCGCCCCGAGGACATCGTCTATTGCACCTTGCCGCTGTATCACGCCACTGGACTGTGCGTGTGCTGGGGCTCGGCCATCAGCGGCGCCTCGGGGTTTGCCATCCGCCGCAAGTTCAGCGCCAGCCAGTTCTGGAGCGACGTGCGCAATTACCGCGCGACCACCCTCGGTTACGTCGGCGAATTGTGCCGCTACCTCGTGGATCAACCGCCCAGCGCCGAGGACAACAAGCACGGCGTGACGAAAATGATCGGCAACGGCCTGCGCCCCGGCGCATGGCACGAATTCAAGACGCGCTTTGGCGTGAACCACATCTGCGAGTTGTACGCGGCCAGCGACGGCAATATCGGTTTCACCAACATCCTCAACTTCGACAACACCGTCGGGTTTTCCCTGATGTCCTGGGAGCTTGCGGCCTACGACCATGACAGCGGGGCGCCGACGCGGGACGCCAACGGCTTCATGCGCAAGGTGGCCAAGGGTGAGCAGGGGTTGTTGCTGGCGAAGATTGACGACAAGGCGCCGCTGGATGGCTACACCGATCCGCAGAAGACTGAAAAAGTCGTGCTGCACGACGTGTTCGAGAAGGGTGACCGTTACTTCAACACCGGTGACCTGCTGCGCAACATCGGTTTTGGTCACGCGCAGTTCGTCGACCGCCTGGGGGACACTTATCGCTGGAAGGGTGAAAACGTCTCGACCACCGAGGTCGAAAACATCCTGCTGCAACACCCGAACATTTCCGAAGCCGTGGCTTATGGCGTGGAGGTCCGCAACACCAACGGGCGCGCCGGGATGGCGGCGATCACGCCCGCGGAGTCCCTGGCGACCCTGGATTTCAGCGAGCTGCTGGCCTTCGCCCGTGAGCAAATGCCGGCGTATGCGGTGCCGCTGTTCCTGCGGGTGAAGGTGAAGATGGAGACTACCGGCACCTTCAAATACCAGAAGACCCGGCTCAAGGACGAAGCCTTCGACCCTGGCAAAACCGGCGACGACCCGATCTATGCCTGGCTGCCGGGTACTGACACTTACGTGCAGGTCGACGAACAATTGCTGGCGGATATTCACGGTGGCAAGTACCGCTATTGATTGTGGCTATGGCGTGACTTGAGAAAAAACAAGTGACAGTGTCGGGGGCGCTCGGGAAACTGTCGGCTTTGCGAATAACTGTAAGTGGAGTTTCCAATGTCCGATCAAAGCCGCCAGATGACCCCCGAAGAAGCCGCCGAATTTGCCGAACAGGTTTTCAACAAGGCGCGCGAGGGTGATGCGGCGATGATGGCTGCGCTGCTGACCAAAGGCCTGCCGCCGAACCTGCGCAACCACAAGGGTGACACGTTGCTGATGCTGGCCGCTTACCACGGCCATGTGGACACGGTGAAAGTGCTCCTTGAGCACAAGGCTGATCCGGAAATCCGCAACGACAATGGCCAGAGTCCGATTGCCGGCGCGGCGTTCAAAGGGGATCTGGCGGTGGTCAAGGCGTTGGTCGAGGGCGGTGCGCTGGTGGAAGGTGCTTCGTTTGACGGTCGTACGGCGTTGATGATGGCGGCGATGTTCAATCGCGTGGAAATCGTTGATTACCTGATCAGCAAAGGGGCGGATCCGAAGGCCAAGGATGCCAATGGGGTTTCGGCGTTGGATGCTGCGAAAACGCTGGGTGCGGTGGATACCGTTGTGCAATTGGAGAAACTGTTGGGCTGATTGAGCGGAAGGACCCGGAACCCCTGTAGGAGCCGGCTTGCTGGCGATGGCGGCCTGATAGTCGATCATTTTTTTGTCGGAGTACATATCCGTTGCTGCGGTAACGGCTTCTATTGGTTTCGCCCTTACGGCGAGTCACTTTGGAAAAGCCCCAAAGTAACCAAAGCGCTTTTGCCCCTTTCGTTCGGTGCCTCGCGTAGGCTCGGCATGCCCTCGCTCCGGTCCTGCTCCGTGGGCCCGCCGCGATCGGCCATCCATGGCCGTGCGCGGCTAACCCGGCATCCATGCCGGGTTGCCCACTGCGCAGAACCTGCGCTCGGCCTCTCGAGGGGGCGACTACCGCCACAGCCGCCGAGGCGGCCTGAAAGCCGACCTGGCTCTTCAGTTGTCCGCGTTGTCCTTCTTTGATGCGTTCACTCATTCCCGACATGTACACCGCTCCCCTGTAGGAGCCGGCTTGCTGGCGATAGCGTCTGTTCAGGCGATGAATTTGTTGGCTGGCCCACCGCCATCGCCGGCAAGCCGGCTCCTACAGTTGATCGTGTACATTCCGAACACATATGCATTTCCCCGTAGGAGCCAGCTTGCTGGCGATGGCGTCCGTCCAGTCGAAAAGGAGGGGGACTGACCCACCGCCATCGTCGGAACGCCGCCCGCAGCAAGCCGGCTCCTACAGTTGATCGTATTTATCCAAATGCATATGCATTTCCCTTGTAGGAGCCAGCTTGCTGGCGATGGACGTCAACGATAACGCGGGCTGTCTGAATGAACGCGGTGCCCAGACGATTTTCGCCGGCAAGCCGGCTCCTACAGGGCGCGCGTACGCCTTTGATCTTCACCACTCATCAGGCCGAGCGTTAGCTCGCCTTCAGCTTTTGATCTTGAGGTGCACGCCCCCTCGAGAGGCCGAGTGGAGGTTCTGCGCAGTGGGCAACCCGGCATGGATGCCGGGTTAGCCGCCCCCGGCCATGGATGGCCGATGGCGGCGGGCCCACGGAGCAGGGCCGGAGCGAGGGTATGCCGAGCCTAGGCGAGGCACCGAACGAAAGGGGCAAGAGCCCTTTGGTTACTTTGGGGCTTTTCCAAAGTGACTCGCCGTAAGGGCGAAACCAATAGAAGCCGTTACCGCAGCAACGGATATACACACAAAACCCAATCAATACACCCAAACCTCAACCCGCCGATTCTTGATCCGCCCCTCATCCGCACTATTGGCCGCCACCGGCATCTCGGCGCCAAAACCGCGAATCTCGCGAAACACCACGCCGCTTTTCACCAACTCCCGCCGCACCGCCATGGCCCGCAATTTCGACAGCAGGTCAGCCCGCGCTGGATCGCTCTTGGCATCGCCAAACCCCACCAACGTCACCTGCCGGTTGGTTTTCTGGTTCTGTTGAAGGTAATCAAGCACCCGCGTCAGATCCTGTCGGGCCTTGTTGTCCAGCGTTGCGCTGCCTTCCTCGAAACGGAAATTCACGGTCAAGCGCTGGGCGTGGCGACTGAGCGCCTGATAACCCTCGGGCATCAATGCGTTGGGCGTAACGGCCATCGCCTGGACGGTCTGGGCAATAAACCCGTTGGCCGCGACGATGGCCTGGCCGTTGCTGCTTTGCGCAAACGCCACCAACGCTTCGGCCCAGGGGTTTTTGGCGTTGGGCGGCAGGTAAAAGAACAACCGCCGCGACAATGGATAGTCTTCCGTGGCGATCAGGCTGTTAAGCGGCGGCATGGCCTGGGATTGGCCATCGACGATCGCCACGGCTTTGGCCTGACGCACGTAGGGCAGGCCGATAAAACCGATGCCCTGCGGATCGAGGCTGACCGCGTCGGACAACTGCTCGCTGGATTCGAAACGTTTCGCTGCGCTGTTCAGCGTTTTCCCACGACGACTGAGCACCACTTCCTTAAACGTGTCGTACGTGCCCGATTGGTCATCCCGCGCATACAGGTGAATGGCTCCGCCGCTGCCGCCGAGTTCTTCCCAGGTTTTCACTTCGCCACTGAAAATTTGCGCCAGTTGTTCGGTGTTGAGTTGATTCAGCGGGTTTTGCGGATGAAGGATGATTGCCAGGCCGTCGATGGCGATCACCTGCTCGGCGCCGGGGCTCTTCAGATCACCGAGGGATTGCAGGGCCAGCAGTTCGCTGTCCTTGATCGGGCGCGAAGAGGCGGCAAGGTCCGCCGTGGCGTTTTTCAGGGCGGTGAAACCGGTGCTGGAACCGTGGGCCGCGATGTCCACCGTGACCCGGCGGCCCTGAGCGGTTTCGCCGACCACGCGCAATTCGTTGGCTTTGTCCGGGGTTTCGCTGTGGACCTTGAGCAAGCCTTGCTCGCGCATCAAGCCCTCGACCAGCGCCGGGCCCAATGCCGCGCCAATGGTGTTGGAACCCTGGATGCGCAGCACCGGTCCCTGTTTGGGCGTCGGCAAGTCAGCGGCCGACGCGGTGATGGGCAGCCCGGCGCACAGCATTAACAGGAAGAAAACGCGCAGCGTCATGCCGGCACCTTTAAAGAACAAAGAAAGTGCCGGGAGATTAAGTCAGTAAGGTTTCTGAAAGATGACAGTTACTAATGTGGGAGCGAAACCGGCTTGCCGGCGATGGCGGAGTGTCAGGCAACATAGATGTTGAATGTCAGACCCTCATCGCGAGCAAGCTTGCTCCTACAGTTGAGCTGCGTTGAGCCGGGGGATCAGCTCAACTCAAGCCAAATCGGCGCGTGGTCCGACGGTTTTTCCATCCCGCGCAGTTCGTAATCCACGCCGGCATCCTTCACTCGCGGCAACAAGCCGTGGGACGCCATGATCACGTCAATCCGCAGCCCGCGCTTCGGTTCATCCTCAAAGCCACGGCTGCGGTAGTCGAACCAGCTGAATCGGTCGGCCACGTCCGGGTTCAGGTGGCGGAAGCTGTCCACCAGGCCCCAGTTCTTCAAGCGTGCCATCCACTCGCGTTCTTCCGGCAGGAAGCTGCATTTACCGGTTTTCAGCCAGCGCTTCATGTTGTCCGGGCCGATGCCGATGTCGCAGTCTTCCGGGGAAATGTTCACATCGCCCATCACCACCAGCGGCTGTTCGTTGTTGAACTGGCTTTCCAGCAGGTGCTGCAGATCGTTGTAGAAACGTTCCTTGGCCGGGAATTTGGTTGGATGGTCGCGGCTTTCACCCTGTGGGAAATAGCCGTTCATGATGGTCACCGGCACGCCATTGGCATCAGCGAAGGTGCCCCAGATGAAGCGGCGCTGGGCGTCTTCTTCATCGGTGACGAAACCTTTGTGCAGTTCCAGCGGTTCCTTGCGCGAGAGCAGGGCGACGCCGTAGTGACCTTTCTGCCCGTGGAAATACACGTGATAGCCCAGCGCCTGGATCTCGGCCAGCGGGAACTGATCGTCGTGGACCTTGGTTTCCTGCAGGCCGATCACGTCCGGCTGATGCTTTTCGATCAGCGCCGCCAGCTGATGAGGACGAGCGCGCAGCCCGTTGATGTTGAAGGAGACGATCTTCATGGTCGGCAGTCCTGGCAAAAGGGCGATGCTAGCTGACCTGTGGGATTGGGGCCAGTGTGGGGTGAGGGGATTCGCTGTGTTCTGTCAGTTCTCTACCGGCAGTCCCGGCCTCTTCGCGGGCAAGCCTCGCTCCTACAGGTGAATCAATTGGGTGCAACTCAAACCTGTAGGAGCGAGGCTTGCCCGCGAAGAGGCCAGTTCAGTCGATGAAGATCCTGACTTGGTCTATACCTGTCTGGGGAACTGTGAAGCCACCCAAACGCTCGTACCAATAAGAGCGCAGCCACCCGAGCCGCGCCGGGGAGAATGACCGTTATGCCCGAAACCTCGACCGTCATCGCCGATATCCACATGCTCGACAGCGGTTATTCCCGCGAAGCCCGCTCCCTGTTGTACCAGGCCTACCGCCACGAACCGACCTTCGGTTACCTCTTCGAAGCCGAACGTCCCGGTTATGAACAGCGTGTACGCGCCACCGTGCGGGAACTGGTCAAGCAACACTTTCTTCAGGATTTGCCGGCCATCGGTCTGCTGGTCAACGACCGCTTGATCGGTATCGCGCTGATCGCGCCGCCGCAACGACGCCTGGGCATCACCGAAAGCTGGGCGTGGCGCCTGCGGATGGTGCTCAGCACCGGGTTTCGCTGCACCCGCCGCTACCTCGAATACCACGACGCGGTGATGGCCTGCGTGCCGTCCGATTCGGTGCACCTGCTGCCCTTGCTGGGGGTTCACCCGCAATTTCAGGGCAAGCACTTCGGCGAACAACTGCTGCAGGCGGTCCATAACTGGTGCGCGGTCGATGAGCATTCCCAGGGTGTAGTCCTCGATACCGGGAATCCGCGTTATCTGGAGTTCTATAAACGTCAGGGCTACGAGGAAATCGGTGAAGTGGCGGTAGGACCGATCCGCGAGCACGTGTTTTTCCACGCCAACCCACAGGTGCTGCAAACCGCCACGGCATAAAACGGTAGAACTTTCGCGGGGCGCGAGGCTCTATCACGCTCCCACGCTCGTGATAGCATCCGCGCCTATGAAGTTTCCAGGAAGAATTACCAGCGGCGTGCTGATGCTGATCACCAGCTGCGCGGCGTTGGCGCAAAGTGAATTGGATGTGCGGATCAAACCGTCCAACGATGAACTGAAGGCCAATATAGAGGGCTATATCGGCAGCCTCGGCGATCGTGACGAGGAGGCCTTGTTGCGCTTCAGTCGTGGCGCCGAAGAACAGGCGCGCAAGGCCGCCCAGGCCTTGGGTTATTACCAGCCACAGATCGACACGGACGTGAAGGGCGGCAAGACACCGCGCCTGGTCATGAACATCGATCCCGGCGAGCCTGTGCATTTGCGCAATGTCACTATTCGCATCGACGGCCCTGCGGCCTCCCTCAAAACCTTTCGTGTGCCCAAAAGCAATGCGCTGAAAACCGGCGCGGTGCTCAATCATGGCCGCTACGAAGACGCCAAGCGGCTGATCCAGAACCAGGCCTCGCGTTACGGTTTCTTCAGCGGTTATTTCACCCGGCAGAAACTCGCGGTCGACCCGCGAGCCGGCGTTGCCGACATCGAACTGATCTACGAAAGCGGCCCGCGTTACACCTTGGGTAAAGTCAGTTTCGAAGGCGATACGCCGTTCGACGAAGAGTTGCTGCAACGCATGGTGCCGTTCAAGGCGGGTGAGCCCTATGACTCCGAACTGATCGCCGAACTGAATCAGAATCTGCAGGCAAGCGGGTACTTCGAAGGCGTGCGCGTCGACGCTGCGCCGACGGCGTCCAAGAACGATGTGATCCCGGTGGACGTCAAGCTCGACACCCGCAAGCCGCGGACCATGGGCCTCGGCCTGGGCTATTCCACAGACGTTGGCCCTCGGGTCAAGGCCAACTGGACCCGGCACTGGGTCAACCCTCAAGGCCACAGCTATGGCTGGGAAACCGAAGTCTCGGCACCACGGCAAAACGTCGGGCTGTTCTACGACATTCCGCTGGACCCGCCGCTGACCGACAAACTGCGTTTCGCCGGTGGTTATCAGAGCGAAGAAATCGCCGACAAGGACAGCCTGAGCAAACTGCTGACCCTCGGCCCCGAATGGCACAGCAAGTTGCCCAGCGGCTGGCAGCGGGTGGTGTCGCTGAAATGGCAGCGCGAAGAATATCGACTCGGCGATGACTCGGGGCTGAGCAATCTGCTGATGCCCGGCGTCAGCTATTCCTACCTGAAAAGCGACAACCGCATCGACCCGCACAACGGCTATCGGCTGCAGTTCGAAACCAAAGTGGCCAAGGAAGGCTTGGGTTCCGACAACAACCTGCTTTACGGCACCGCGCTGGTCAAAGGCCTGACCACAGTCTTTGAAAAACACCGTTTCCTCGGCCGGGTGCAGGTGGGTGGCAGTGCCACCAATGGCTACAAATCGGTGCCGCCGTCGCTGCGCTTCTTCGCCGGTGGCGATCAGAGCGTGCGCGGTTACGACTACCAGAGCCTGTCCCCGGAAAACTCCGACGGCGACCGCATCGGTGGCCGCTACATGATTGCCGGCAGCGTCGAGTATCAATATTCCATCGCCGAAAAATGGCGGGTCGCAACGTTCGTCGACCAGGGCAATTCCTTCAACAAACTCGAACTGCCCGACCTCAAGACCGGCGTCGGTATCGGCGTGCGCTGGGTGTCACCGGTGGGGCCGATTCGCCTCGACCTGGCCCACGCGATGGACGACGACGGCGGCATACGACTGCACTTTTCCATGGGGCCTGAGCTGTGAAGCGTGGTTTGAAAGTAACGCTGCTGACGATTCTGGCGCTGCTGATGCTGGTGCTGCTGGCCGTGACCACGGTGCTGGGCACCGCGACGGGCAGCCGCTGGGCGCTCGGCTTTGTGCCGGGTTTGACGGTCGAGAATTTCCAGGGCCGTCTGGGCGGTCAATGGAGCGCCGATCATCTGGTCTGGCAGCAGGACACCAGCCGGGTTGAACTGAGCAAAGTGATTTTCGCCTGGTCGCCGTTGTGCCTGACGCGCATGACCCTGTGCATCGAGCAACTGAAAACCGATCAGGTCAGCCTGCAATTTCCGCCGGGTCCTGAAGAGCAGAGCAGCGGACCGATCACCTTGCCGGATCTGAAGTTGCCACTGGCCATCGAGCTGGGCGACGTGCAGGTCGGCAGCTTGCTGTTCAACGGCAGCGAAGAACTCAAAGGCCTGCAACTGGCGGCGCACTGGACCGAGCAGGGGATGCAGATCGACTCCGTGCAACTGCAACGCGACGACCTCAGCCTGAACCTGTCCGGTCTCCTGCAACCCAGCGGCAACTGGCCGCTCAAGGCTGAAGGCAAACTGACCCTGCCGGCGCCCGAGCCCTGGGCGCTGACGCTGAAAATCAACGGCGACCTGCTGAAAACCCTGAAGCTCACCGCCGACAGCAGCGGTTACCTGAACGGCCAACTGACCGGCGAGTTGCAGCCGCTGGTGGACAACCTGCCGGCCAAGGTGCGGATCACCGCCGACGGCTTCAAGCCCAGTGCGGACCTGCCGGACACTCTGCAACTCAATCAGCTTGAACTGACCGGCGACGGCGACCTGAAAAACGGCTACCAATTGCGCGGCAACGCCACGCTGCCCGCTGAGCAAGGCCCGGTTGCACTGATGCTGCAAGGCAAAGTCGACGCCAACGGCGCGCAGATCGCCGCGCTGGACCTGACCGCCAACGACAAGCAAAGTCTCAAACTCACGGGTGTTCTGGACTGGAGTAAAGGCCTGAACGCCACGGCGAAAATCGACTGGCTGGATTTCCCCTGGCACCGGCTCTATCCGCTGATCGACGAACCTGAAGTGGCGTTGCGCAGCTTCAACGGCGAAGTCTCTTACACCGACGGCAAATACCTCGGCAACTTCAAGGCTGCACTGGATGGCCCGGCCGGGGCGTTCAGCCTGAGCAGCCCGTTCGCCGGCGACCTGACGAAAATCTACCTGCAACAAATCCAGCTCGAAGCCGGGCAGGGCAAGGCCGAAGGCCATCTGAACCTGCAATTTGCCGATGGCATTGCCTGGGACACCGCGCTGGACCTCTCGGCGATCAACCCGGCGTACTGGGTCGCGGAATTGCCGGGCACCCTGGCCGGACCGTTGCGCAGTAAAGGCGAGATGAAGAATGAAAAACTCAGCCTGAACGCGGACCTTGATCTGAAGGGCAAACTGCGTGGCCAGCCGGCCATCCTGCAAGCCAAGGCCGATGGCAGCGGCGAGCAATGGAACCTCAGCGCGCTGCAAATCCGCCTCGGTGACAACAGCATCACCGGCAAGGGCAGCCTGCAACAGAAACTCGCCGGCCAGATCGACATCAAGCTGTCGCGCCTGGCGCAGCTGTGGCCGCAACTGCGCGGCCAGCTCAATGGCCGCGTCGATGTCGCCGGCACGCTCAAGGCACCGCAAGGCAAGCTCGGGCTGCAAGGCACGCAACTGGCCTTCGAAGATAATCGCCTGCAAAGCCTGAACCTCGACGCGACCCTCGACAGTGCGCAACGGGCGAAAATCGATTTCAAGGGCAGCGGCATCCAGGCCGGCGACACGTCGCTGGGCACGCTGACGGCCAGCGGTCAGGGTGATATCAAAAACCAGAAACTGACACTCGACCTGCAAGGCCCGCAATTGAAACTGGCCCTGGGCCTTGACGGCAATCTGGACAAAGGCAACTGGCGCGGACGTTTGGCCAGCGGTGATATTCAGGCCGGTGGCCAGGACTGGAAGCTGCAAAACCCGGCGAAACTCGAACGACTGGCGGACGGCAAAATCAACTTCGGCGCCCATTGCTGGATGTCCGGCCCGGCCAGTTTGTGCGGTGAAGACCAGCGCCTGATGCCGGAACCGAAGTTGCGTTATCACCTCAAGCAATTCCCGATTGAAAGCCTTGCGCAATGGCTGCCGAAGGATTTCGCCTGGAAGGGCCGGCTCAACGCCGATCTGCAACTGGACCTGCCGGCCAGCGGCCCGAACGGCCAGATCAGCCTCGATGCCAGCGGCGGCACCCTGCGCATCAAGGAAAAGGATCAGTGGCTGGACTTCCCCTACCAGGCCCTGAAACTCACCAGCAAACTCACGCCCAAGCGCATCGACACCGACCTCAACTTCGTCGGCGGCAAGCTCGGCGAATTGAGTGTGCAGGCGCAGATCAATCCATTACCGAAGAACAAACCGCTGACTGGCGCGTTCCGTCTCAATGGCCTCGACCTGTCCGTGGCGCGACCGTTTGTGCCGATGGTCGAGAAGCTCACCGGACGCCTGAATGGCAGCGGCACGATTTCCGGTGGTCTGCTGGCGCCATTGGTCAACGGCAACCTGCTGCTCAGCGACGGCGAGATTTCCGGCCCCGAATTGCCGATGGACCTTGAAGCGTTGCAGCTTCAAGCGCTGATCGCCGGCGAAACCGTGCAGTTGAACGGTGGCTGGAAAAGCGGCAAGAGCGGGCAGGGCAGCTTGACCGGCAGCATCGCCTGGGGTCAGGCGCTGGTGGTGGACCTGGCGCTCAAAGGCACGCAGTTGCCGGTCACTGTCGAACCGTACGCCAAGCTCGAAGTGGCGCCGGACTTGAAGATTTCGATGACGGGCGACGAGCTGGCCATCGCTGGCAAAGTGCTGGTGCCGAAAGGCGAAATCACCGTGCGCGAGTTGCCGCCATCGACGGTCAAGGTCTCTGATGACACGGTGATCATTGGCGCGCAGACCGAAGAGGGCAAACCGCCGCTGGCGATGAAAATGGACATCGACGTGGCGGTCGGCGAAGACAAACTCAGCTTCGCCGGGTTTGGCCTGACCGCCAACCTGCAAGGGCACGTGCACATCGGCGACAACATGGACACCCGCGGCGAGCTGTGGCTCAACGACGGGCGTTACCGGGCCTACGGCCAGCGGCTGACGGTGCGCCGGGCGCGTTTGCTGTTTGCCGGCCCGATCGATCAGCCGTACCTGGACATCGAGGCGATTCGCCAGACTGACGACGTCATCGCCGGTATTCGCCTGAGCGGCAGCGCCGAGCAGCCGGCCACGCAGATCTTCTCCGAACCGGCGATGAGCCAGGAACAGGCCTTGTCCTACCTGGTGCTCGGGCGTCCGCTGAGCACCACCGGTGAAGACAACAACATGCTGGCGCAGGCCGCGCTGGGGTTGGGCCTGATGGGCAGTTCCGGGGTGACCGGCAAACTGGCCAGCGATCTGGGGATTCAGGATTTCCAGCTCGATACCGAGGGCAGCGGCAATACGACGAGTGTGGTCGCCAGCGGCAATATCTCCGAGAAGCTCAGCCTGCGATATGGCGTTGGCGTGTTTGAGCCGGCCAACACCATTGCCCTGCGCTACAAGCTGAGCAAGAAGGTGTACCTCGAAGCGGCGGGTGGCGTGGCCAGTTCGCTGGATATCTTTTACAAGCGGGATTTTTAACGCCCGTCCTCTCCAAAACCGAGTCGCTTTCTTCGCGGGCAAGTCGGATCGCCGCACCGCTCGCTCCTACAGGGATTACACCGAACCCGTAGGAGCGAGGCTTGCCCGCGAAGGCGTCATTGTGCCCGCCACAAAATCCGCACCATTTATCCATCAAATACAAAGCAACCTAACTATTACGTTGACATTGGCTGCCTAGGCAGTAACATCTCGACATACATTCTCTGCCTAGGCAGCTAATTGGTGGTCAGATGAAACATTTCACCCCGGACGAATTCAAGAACTGCCATCTCGGTCTCCTGCTCGGGCGCGCCGCGCTGCTCAAGGACCGGATCATCGACACGCACATGGAACCCCACGGCATCACCGCCGCGCAGTTCAAAGTGCTGATCATCATCGCCCAATACGGCGTCGATACCCCGGCCGAGCTGTGCCGGCACTTGTCACTCGACAGCGGTTCGATGACCCGCATGCTCGATCGTCTGGAACAGAAAGGTTTCCTCGCCCGCCAACGCTCCGAAGCGGACCGCCGTCAGGTGCAGCTTGTGTTGACTGAGCAAGGCCAGCAGTTGGCTGACCGCTTGCCGGTGATCGGCGCCGACGCGATGAACGAACTGGCCGGTGCGATCACTCCGGATGAGCTGAAAACCCTGGAACAGATCCTGAAGAAAATTTTGGTGGCAGCCGGTGACTCGATCACGCTGCTGCGGGTAGGTGACAAATGAGCAGCAAAACCCTGCGTGCCGGCCTGAGCCTGGTGCTTGCGGCCATGACCCTGGCCGGTTGCGCCAGCTACAGCGGCCTGACCACCGAAGGCAAAAGCCTCGATGCGAAAGACCTCAAGGCCGGGCAATCCCTCAGCGGCGTGACCCTGTCGCCTGCGGCCTGGCCGAAAAGCGACTGGTGGAAAAGCCTCGGCGACCCGCAGCTCGACGGTCTGATTCGCGAAGCCCTGCACGACAGCCCCGACATGCAGATCGCCGACGCCCGCGCCCATCAGGCCAGCGCCGCTGCGTATGCCGCCGACGCTGCGCGGATGCCGACCCTCGATGCCAGCGCCGGCGTCAGCCGTTCGCGTCTGGCCCGGGATCAAGACCCGAGGGGCGAGGGCGATGCCTACTCCACCGTGCGCAACATCGGCGCCAGTTTCAATTACAACTTCGACCTCTGGGGCGGTCAGCGCGACGCCTGGGAAGCCGCGTTGGGCCAGGCCCGCGCTGCCGAAGTCGATCAGCAGGCCGCGCAGCTGACGTTGTCTGCCGACGTCGCTCGCGCCTACAGCGATCTGGGGCAGGCGCACATCGTTTATGACCTCGCCAACGAAGACCTCAAGCGCACCCGGCAAATGCTCGACCTGAGCCAGCGTCGCCTGAGCTCCGGGATCGACAGCCAGTACCAGTTCCAGCAAACCGAAAGCCTGGAAGCCACGTCTGAAGCCAGCCTGATCGACGCCGAGAAACGCCTGCAAAGCGCGAAAATCGCCTTGGCGGTCTTGCTCGGCAAAGGCCCGGATCGCGGCAACGAAATCGCCCGGCCGAAGATTCTTCAGGCCAGCGCCGTCGCATTGCCGTCGGTCCTGCCCGCCGAGTTGCTCGGTCGTCGTCCCGATCTGGTGGCCGCGCGCTGGCGGGTCGAGGCGGCGAGCAAGAACATCGACGCCGGCAAGACCCGGTTCTATCCCAACCTGAACCTCAGCGCGGCGGCCGGTGCCGAATCGTTGCTGGGCGACGCGATGTTCGGTTCGGCGAGTCGTTTCTTCAACATCGCACCGACCATTTCCCTGCCGATTTTCGACGGCGGTCGTCTGCGCGCCGACCTCGATGCCCGCGACGCCGATTACGACCTCGCCGTTGCGCAGTACAACAAAAGCCTTGTGAAAGCCCTCGGTGATGTCAGCGACACCATCAACCAGCTGCGTGACATCGGCCGGCAGATCGGCGCTCAGCAGCACGCCACCGACATTGCCCAGGATTCTTACAACACCGTGGTCCAGCGGTACGGTTCCGGCATCGGCAACTACCTGGACGTGCTCAGCATCGAGCAGCAATTGCTCCAGGCCCAGCGTCAGCTGGCCAACCTGAATGCCGAGCAGATCGACCTGTCGATCCAACTGATGCAGGCGCTGGGCGGCGGTTTTCAGGGCGAAACCCTGACCGCGGCCAACGCAACCCCAGCCACGCAGCACAACTAATTCAAGGTAATGGTCATGGCCACTGCACAAAACATTCAAGCCGCTGACAACAGTCCAGACACCAGCAACCCGCGCAAACGCAAAGTCATGCTGGTGGTCCTGGCCATCGTGGTGGTCCTCGCCGGTGTCGGCGTCTGGGGTTATCACGAATTCTACGGGCGCTGGAACGAAAGCACCGACGACGCCTATGTGAACGGCAACGTGGTGGAAATCACGCCGCTGGTCACCGGCACCGTCGTGAGCATCGGCGCTGATGACGGCGACCTGGTCCATGAAGGCCAGGTGCTGGTGAATTTCGACCCGAACGACGCCGAAGTCGGTCTGCAAAGTGCCCAGGCCAACCTCGCTCGCACCGTGCGTCAGGTACGCGGCTTGTACAGCAACGTCGACGGCATGAAAGCCCAGGTCAATGCCCAACAGGCGGAAGTGCAGAAGGCCCAGGACAACTTCAACCGCCGGAAAAATCTCGCGGCGGGCGGGGCGATTTCCCAGGAGGAGCTGTCCCACGCTCGCGATGACCTGACCTCGGCTCAAAACGCCCTGGCCAACGCCAAACAGCAACTGAAAACCACCAGCGCCCTGGTGGATGACACCGTGGTGTCGTCGCACCCGGACGTCATGTCGGCCGCCGCGCAATTGCGCCAGGCGTACCTGAACCATTCCCGCAGCACTCTGATTGCACCGGTGACCGGTTACGTCGCCAAGCGCTCGGTACAACTCGGTCAACGGGTCCAGCCGGGCACCGCGCTGATGGCGGTGATTCCACTGGATCAGTTGTGGATCGACGCCAACTTCAAGGAAACCCAATTGCGCGACATGCGCATTGGCCAACCGGTGGATATCCAGGCTGACCTGTACGGCAGCGACGTGAAATTCAGCGGCACCATCGACAGCCTCGGCGCTGGCACCGGCAGTGCGTTTGCCCTGCTGCCGGCGCAGAACGCCACCGGTAACTGGATCAAGATCGTCCAGCGTGTGCCGGTGCGGATTCACATCAACGCCGAAGAGCTGGCCAAGCACCCGTTGCGCGTGGGCCTGTCGACTCAGGTCGATGTGAACCTGCGCGACCAGAGCGGCCCGGTGCTGGCGCAACAGCCGCCGCAAAAGGCGTCGTTCAGCACCAGTGTCTACGACCGTCAGTTGGCCGAGGCCGACGCGATGATCACGCAGTTGATCCACGACAACAGCGCAGCGGTCAGCAAAACCGCGCAACGCTGATTCGCCATGACACCGACCCTGTGGGAGCGAGCCTGCTCGCGATGGATGTCAACGATAACGCGCGGCTGTCTGGATACCCGCGTTGTCTGGACCACCATCGCGAGCAAGCTCGCTCCTACACGGTCAGCTGCGTCTGTAAGGGGCGCAGCGCCCATCAGGTTTCAAAGGATTCGCGATGAGCAATAACGCGTCTTTCACCCCGCCCAGCCTGCTGCTCAGCACCATCGGCCTGTCGCTGGCGACTTTCATGCAAGTGCTCGACACCACCATCGCCAACGTGGCGTTGCCGACGATTTCCGGCAACCTGGGCGTGAGTTCGGAGCAGGGCACCTGGGTGATCACTTCGTTTGCGGTGAGCAATGCGATTGCGCTGCCGCTGACTGGCTGGCTCAGTCGGCGCTTTGGCGAAGTGAAACTGTTTCTGTGGGCGACGATCCTGTTTGTGCTGGCTTCGTTTCTCTGCGGTATCTCCACCTCGATGCCGGAGCTGATTGGCTTTCGGGTGCTGCAAGGTCTGGTGGCCGGGCCGTTGTACCCGATGACCCAGACGCTGCTGATCGCGGTCTATCCCCCCGCCAGGCGCGGCATGGCCCTGGCGTTGCTGGCGATGGTCACGGTGGTGGCGCCGATTGCCGGGCCGATTCTGGGCGGCTGGATTACCGACAGTTATAGCTGGCCGTGGATCTTCTTCATCAACGTGCCAATCGGGGTTTTCGCGGTGATGGTGGTGCGTTCGCAGCTCAAGGCGCGGCCGGTGGTGACCAGTTATCAGCCAATGGATTACGTCGGTCTGATCACGTTGATCATCGGTGTCGGCGCGTTGCAGGTGATCCTCGACAAGGGCAATGACCTCGACTGGTTCGAATCGAATTTCATCCTCATCGGCGCGGCCATTTCCGCGATTGCGCTGGCGGTGTTCGTGATCTGGGAAATGACCGACAAACACCCGGTGGTCAACCTGCGCTTGTTCGCGTATCGCAACTTCCGCATCGGCACGATTGTGCTGGTGTTGGGTTACGCCGGGTTCTTCGGCATCAACCTGATCCTGCCGCAATGGCTGCAAACGCAGATGGGCTACACGGCAACGTGGGCCGGGCTGGCGGTTGCGCCAATCGGGATTCTGCCGGTGATCCTCTCGCCGTTTGTCGGCAAGTACGCGCACAAGTTCGACCTGCGGCTACTGGCAGGCCTGGCGTTCCTGGCGATTGGCCTCAGCTGCTTCATGCGCGCCGGGTTCACCAACGAAGTGGACTTCCAGCACATCGCCCTGGTGCAGTTGTTCATGGGCATTGGCGTGGCGCTGTTCTTCATGCCGACCTTGAGCATTTTGATGTCGGACCTGCCACCGAGCCAGATCGCCGATGGCGCGGGCCTCGCGACGTTCCTGCGGACACTGGGCGGCAGTTTTGCGGCGTCGTTGACCACGTGGATCTGGATTCGCCGGGCGGATCAGCATCACGCGTACATGAGCGAGAGCATCAGCACCTACGAACCGGCGACCCGCGAGGCCCTGAATGCGCTGGGCGGTGCGAACAATCCGGCGTATGCGCAGCTCGATCATGTGCTCACCAGCCAGGCGTACATGCTCTCCACCGTGGATTACTTCACGTTGCTGGGGTGGGCGTTCATGGGGTTGATCGTGCTGGTGTGGCTGGCGAAACCGCCGTTCGCGGCAAAGGCCGGGCCCGCGGCCTCCGGCCATTGAGCGAATCCCTGTAGGAGCGAGGCTTGCCCGCGAAGGCGTCGGATCATTCAGCATTGATGTTGACTGACACGACGCCTTCGCGGGCAAGCCTCGCTCCTACAGGTGTTGTATTGCAAGTCCAGGTGTCGGCGGGAAATCAAACGGCGCCAACGCAAACCCGCTCTCATCCACCTGCAACGCCCACCCTTGGCGATCCCAATCCCCCAGCACAATGCGCTTGGCCGCTTGATTGCCAATCTGCAACTTGTGGATGGCCGGGCGATGGGTGTGCCCGTGGATCAGGGTTTTCACGCCATAGGCCTGCATGATCCGTGGCACTTCGTCCGGCGTGACATCGACAATGTCATTGGCCTTCATCCGCGTCTGCGCACGGCTTTCGCTGCGCAGTTTGCGCGCCAGTTTATGGCGGGTGCGCAACGGCAAGTGGCGCAGGATGAACAGGGTGATCGGGTTGCGCAGGTAACGACGCAGCTTCATGTAAGCCTCGTCGCGGGTGCAGAGGCTGTCGCCGTGCATCAAGAGCACCGGCTCGCCGTTGAATTGCACGACACTTGGATCCTTCAATAACGTACAACCGGCCTGTTTGCAAAAGGCCTGGCCGAGCATGAAGTCACGATTGCCGTGCATCAGAAAAATCGCCGTGCCGCTGTCGCTGAGGTCGCGCAGGGCCTGGCAGATGGAACGCTGGAAGGGCGTCATGGCATCGTCGCCAATCCACGCTTCGAAAAAGTCGCCGAGGATGTACAACGCACTCGCCGAGCGGGCGCGTCCGGCGAGCAAATCCAGAAACGCCCGGGTGATGTCCGGGCGCTCCTCTTCCAGATGCAAGTCTGAAATCAGCAATATCACTCAATGATCTCGGCTTTCTCGATGATCACGTCGTCTGCTGGTACGTCCTGGTGGCCGGCCTTGGAGGTGGTGGACACGCCTTTGATCTTGTCGACAACGTCGGTGCCGGCGGTCACTTTGCCGAACACTGCGTAGCCCCAGCCCTGAACGTTCTTGCCGCTTTGGTTCAGGAAGCTGTTGTCAGCGACGTTGATGAAGAACTGGGCGGAAGCCGAATGCGGCTCCATGGTGCGGGCCATGGCGACGGTGTATTTGTCGTTGGAAAGACCGTTGTCGGCTTCGTTCTGGATGCTTGGGCGCTTGTCTTTCTTTTCTTTCATGCCTGGCTCGAAACCGCCGCCCTGGATCATGAAGTTACCGATGACGCGGTGGAAAACAGTGTTTTCGTAGTGACCGGCTTTAACGTACTCGATGAAGTTGGCCACGGTGATCGGGGCTTTCTCAGCGTTCAGTTCCAGGACGATGTCGCCGTGGTTGGTGGTCAGTTTGACTTGGGTCATGATCGGTACTCTTTCATAGGAATTCGTGGGTTTCAGGGCTGTCGAGCCCTCAACCGGTCCGGCCGATGTCGGCCAAGGTGCGCAGTTTAGCGCGACAGACGCCAATTTCGAGGCTGTTTTTCATTTGCATCCGATTAAATGCAGCCGTTTTCGGGCCTGTACTGTCAGCGACTTGACGGCTTCGGCTATGATAGCGGCTTTGTTTTATCAGGCCCGTGTTCCGGCCGCGCACTTGTACGTTCAAGGATCCTATGAGCAAGCCCACTGTCGACCCTACCTCGAATTCCAAGACCGGCCCTGCCGTGCCGGTCAATTTCCTGCGCCCGATCATCCAGGCGGACCTGGACTCGGGTAAGCACACGCAGATCGTCACCCGTTTCCCGCCTGAGCCCAATGGCTACCTGCACATCGGTCACGCCAAGTCGATCTGTGTGAACTTCGGTCTGGCCCAGGAGTTTGGCGGCGTCACCCACCTGCGTTTCGACGACACCAACCCGGCCAAGGAAGACCAGGAATACATCGACGCCATCGAAAGCGACGTCAAATGGCTGGGTTTCGAATGGTCCGGCGAAGTGCGCTATGCCTCGCAGTATTTCGACCAGTTGCACGACTGGGCCGTTGAACTGATCAAGGCCGGCAAGGCCTATGTTGACGACCTGAGCCCTGAACAAGCCAAGGAATACCGTGGCACTCTGACCGAGCCGGGCCGTAACAGCCCGTTCCGTGATCGCAGCGTCGAAGAAAACCTCGACTGGTTCGCCCGCATGCGCGCCGGCGAGTTCCCGGACGGCGCACGTGTGCTGCGGGCCAAGATCGACATGGCTTCGCCGAACATGAACCTGCGCGATCCGATCATGTATCGCATCCGCCATGCGCATCACCACCAGACCGGTGACAAGTGGTGCATCTACCCGAACTACGACTTCACCCACGGTCAGTCGGACGCCATCGAAGGCATCACCCACTCGATCTGCACCCTGGAGTTCGAAAGCCACCGTCCGCTGTACGAGTGGTTCCTCGAGAACCTGCCGGTGCCGGCGAACCCGCGCCAGTACGAGTTCAGCCGCCTGAACCTGAACTACACCATCACCAGCAAGCGCAAGCTCAAGCAGTTGGTCGATGAGAAGCACGTCAATGGCTGGGACGATCCGCGCATGTCCACGCTGTCCGGCTTCCGCCGCCGTGGCTACACCCCGGCGTCGATCCGCAATTTCTGCGACATGATCGGCACCAACCGTTCCGACGGCGTGGTTGACTTCGGCATGCTTGAGTTCAGCATCCGTCAGGACCTCGACGCGAACGCCCCGCGCGCCATGTGCGTGCTTCGTCCGTTGAAAGTCGTGATCACCAACTACCCGGAAGACAAGGTCGATCACCTCGAACTGCCTCGTCACCCGCAGAAAGAAGAACTCGGCGTGCGCAAGCTGCCGTTCGCCCGTGAAATCTACATCGACCGCGATGACTTCATGGAAGAGCCGCCAAAAGGCTACAAGCGCCTGGAACCGGCTGGTGAAGTGCGTCTGCGCGGCAGCTATGTGATCCGTGCCGACGAAGCAATCAAGGACGCCGATGGCAACATCGTCGAACTGCGTTGCTCGTACGATCCGGAAACATTGGGCAAGAACCCTGAAGGCCGCAAGGTCAAAGGCGTGATTCACTGGGTGCCGGCCGCGGCCAGCGTCGAGTGCGAAGTGCGTCTGTACGATCGCCTGTTCCGCTCGCCGAACCCTGAAAAGGCCGAAGACAGCGCCAGTTTCCTGGACAACATCAACCCTGATTCGCTGCAAGTACTCACTGGTTGTCGTGCTGAACCCTCCCTGGGCAATGCACAGCCGGAAGACCGTTTCCAGTTCGAGCGCGAAGGTTACTTCTGCGCGGATATCAAGGACTCGAAACCAGGTGCTCCGGTATTCAACCGTACCGTGACCTTGCGTGATTCGTGGGGCCAGTGATTCAAGGAACCTCTAACGTGCTTTCGATCTACAACACGCTCACCAAGAGCAAAGAAGTATTCAAACCGCTGGATGGCAACAATGTGCGCATGTACGTCTGCGGGATGACCGTGTACGACTACTGCCACATTGGCCACGGCCGCAGCATGGTCGCGTTTGACCTGGTGACCCGCTGGTTGCGGTTCAGCGGTTATAACCTGACGTATGTGCGCAATATCACCGACATTGAAGACAAGATCATCAATCGGGCCAAGGAGAACGGCGAGCCGTTCGACGTGCTGACCGAGCGCATGATCACCGCGATGCACGAGGACGAGGCGCGCCTCAACATCCTCAAGCCGGACATGGAACCGCGGGCCACCGATCACATCGCTGGCATGCAGACCATGATCCAGACCCTGATCGACAAGGGTTACGCCTACGCACCGGGCAATGGCGACGTGTACTACCGCGTCGCCAAGTTCATGGGCTACGGCAAGCTGTCGCGCAAGAAGATCGAAGACCTGCGCATCGGCGCGCGGATCGAAGTCGACGAGTCCAAGCAGGACCCGCTGGACTTCGTGCTGTGGAAAGGCGCCAAGCCGGGTGAACCGAGCTGGCCATCGCCGTGGGGCGACGGTCGTCCGGGCTGGCACATCGAGTGCTCGGTGATGTCGACCTGCTGCCTGGGCGAGACCTTCGACATTCATGGCGGCGGCAGCGACCTTGAGTTCCCGCACCATGAAAACGAAATCGCCCAGAGCGAAGCGGCCACCGGCAAGACCTACGCCAACGCGTGGATGCATTGCGGCATGATTCGCATCAATGGCGAGAAGATGTCCAAGTCCTTGAACAACTTCTTCACCATTCGTGACGTGCTGGAAAAGTACCACCCGGAAGTCGTGCGTTACCTGCTGGTGTCGAGCCACTACCGCAGCGCAATCAACTATTCGGAAGACAACCTCAAGGACGCCAAAGGCGCACTCGAGCGTTTCTACCATGCGTTGAAAGGCCTGCCGACTGTCGCGCCTGCTGGCGGCGAAGCTTTTGTCGAGCGCTTCACCCAGGTGATGAACGACGACTTCGGCACGCCGGAAGCCTGCGCGGTGCTGTTCGAGATGGTTCGCGAGATCAACCGTCTGCGCGAGAGCGATCTGGATGCGGCGGCCGGTCTGGCGGCGCGTCTGAAAGAACTGGCGAGCGTGCTGGGTGTGTTGCAGCTTGAGGCCGATGACTTCCTGCAGGCCGGTGCCGAAGGGCGGGTTGATGCGGCTGAGGTTGATGCGCTGATTGCTGCGCGTCTGGCGGCTCGTGCCGGTAAGGACTGGGCGGAATCCGACCGTATTCGCGATCAGCTGACCGCGATGGGTGTGGTGCTGGAAGACGGCAAGGGTGGCACGACCTGGCGTCTGGCTGACTGATTGCTGCGTTTGTTACAAAAAAAACCCGCCTTGTGCGGGTTTTTGTTTTTGGGGTGGGATTGATTCAGCGGTGACAGGGCTGACGTCTTCGCGGGCAAGCCTCGCTCCTACAGGGACCGCGTCGTTCACGGTGTTGGCGAACGGCGCGGACCCTGTAGGAGCGAGGCTTGCCCGCGAATGGTCTCAAACCGGGCGCCGCCGCTGCGGATGCCCCATCATTCCGACTGGCGCAACCGCTTGTAAAGGGTATTGCGACTAACCCCCAACCGCCGGGCGAGATGGGAAATATTCCCCCCAGCCGCCTGCAACTGCCGATTCAAATCCTCCACATCATTCAAATCAACCGCCAACGGTTCATCCACCTCGATCGGTTCCATCTCCAGATCGACAAAAAAATCATCCGGCAAATGCTCCGGCCGCACCGGTTGCTCTTCCGCCATGGCCAGCGCTACCTGCATCACGCTGCTGACCTGGCGCAAATTCCCCGGCCACGGATGACGGCCGAACAACTCCAGCACCTCACGGCTCAACCCGGCCCACTGCGACGGTTCACGGTGTTGTTCCCACAAGCGTTTGAACAGCGCCTGCTTGTCGCTGCGTTCCCTGAGCGGCGGCAATTCCAGGGTCAAGCCGCCGATCCGGTAATACAGGTCTTCGCGAAACCGTCCCAACTGAACCTGCTCGCGCAACGAACGGTTAGTCGCCGAGATAATGCGGATATCCACCGGGAACAGCTCGCTGCTGCCCACCGGCTGCACGCAGCGCTCCTGCAAAACCCTTAATAGCCGGGCTTGAGTCGGCAATGGCATGTCACCGATTTCATCGAGAAACAGCGTGCCTTTGTCGGCCTTGCGAATCAGCCCGATGCTGCCTTTCTGATTGGCACCCGTAAACGCGCCTTTCTCGTAGCCAAACAGCTCGGACTCCACCAGTTCGGCGGGGATCGCTGCGCAGTTGACGGCAATGAATGGTTGTTTGCTGCGAGAACTGGCCTGATGCAGCGCTTTGACGAACACTTCCTTGCCGACCCCGGTTTCGCCGTGGATCAGCAGCGGAATGTCTTTCTCCAGCAGGCGCTCGGCCTGGCGCACGGCTTTTTCCACACGGCTGTCGCCGAAGTGCAGGGTATTGAGGCTGATCGCGGCGGGTGCGGGTGCCGCCACGGCGGGCTCGGCGAACATTCTTGCCTGGATCGGCGCCTGCTTCGGCCGCTTCAACAGGCACTGGAAGCGGTTGCGCCCGGACGCCTGGAGGGAGAAGGGCAGGCCGTCCGGCTGATTCAGCAGTTCCAGCAATGAGACCTTGAACAGGCTTTCGACACTGACCCGCGACAGGCTGATGCCCAGCAGATTGTCGGCGCGGCGATTGGCTGAGAGCACCTGGCCGGTCTCATCGAAAATCAACAATCCCGCCCATTGGCTGTCGAGATTGTTCAACCCGGTATTGAACGTCAGTTGAAAGTGCTGGCCATGGAACAGGTTGAGGATCAGCCGGTTCTCCACGGTCTGGCTCATCATCTTGACCATGCCGAGGGTGTGGGACGGCGGCAGGTAACTGTCGCTGGACACGTCCAGCACCGCGATGACCTTGCGTTCGGCATCGAAAATCGGCGCGGCGGAACCGGTCATGAAGCGGTTGGCCTTGAGGAAGTGTTCATCGTGCTCGATGTGCACCGCCTGCTCACAGGCCAGTGCGGTGCCGATCGCATTGGTGCCGCTGCAGCGCTCCATCCAGCTGGCGCCGGCGCTGAAGCCGCGGGTCAGGCTCGGCTCGATGAAGCGCTGGGTGCCCCAGGAGGTCAGGACCTGGCCCTGATTGTCGGCGAGCATGATCAGGCAATTGGAATTGCTGAGGATGTTCTCGTAGTAGGGCAGGACTTCCTGATGGGTGGTCTGCACCAATGAATGCTGGCTTTCCAGCAACTGCGCGATGTCCGCTGCCGGTAGCTGGTCGAATGCCGGGGCACTCTGATGATCGAGCCCGAACGCGCGGCAACGTGACCAGGAGTCCTGGATGATGGAGTCGTGGGAGAGCGGCGAGGCAGGTGCGGCCATGGCAGTCGATCTCTGAGCAAGCTTTTATTGTTTTTATGGGGTTTGCACATCACGTCGAATCTATCGCGTGATGGTACTGACACACCACTGACCTGTAGGAGCCAGGCTTGCCGGCGAAGGCGATTTCAAAGACGCCGTCGCCGGCAAGCCTGGC
>NZ_CATKQM010000046.1:0-275767 GCF_949768225.1 Pseudomonas sp. IT-P44
CTACAAGGGATTGCGTGCGCTGGAAATTATGGGGGCATCCTTGCACTATGAACGCCACACCAACAGGAATCCCTTCATGCCCGACGACATCCACTACTACGAACCCGCCAACGGCCACGGTCTGCCGCATGACCCGTTCAATGCCATCGTCGGCCCGCGCCCCATCGGCTGGATTTCTTCGCAGGATGCCGACGGCCGCCTGAACCTGGCGCCCTACAGTTTCTTCAACGCGTTCAACTACATTCCACCGATCATTGGATTTTCCAGCGTCGGACGCAAAGACAGCCTGAACAACATCGAGCAGACCGGCGAGTTCGCCTGGAACCTGGCAACCCGGCCGCTGGCCGAGCAGATGAACCAGAGCTGCGCGATGGTCGGGCCGGAGGTCAACGAGTTCGAGTTGTCCGGGCTGACGCCCGTCGCATCGAAAATCATTCAGGTGCCACGGGTCGCCGAAAGCCCGGTGTCCTTCGAGTGCAAGGTCACGCAGATCATCCAGTTGCAGCGCGCCGACGGCAACGTGGTGCCGAGCTGGCTGATTCTCGGCGAAGTGGTCGCCGTGCACATCGCCAAATGGCTGTTGAAGGACGGGGTGTACGACACCGCCGCGGCAGAACCGATTCTGCGCGGTGGCGGACCAGCGGATTACTTTCAACTGGGCCCGGAGGCCTTGTTCAAGATGTTCCGCCCGGGAGCGGTCAAGTAATTACCAGATCAGCTCGCCGTCTTCGCCGACGCCCTTGAGGTGCGTCAGTTGCAGGGCGGCAGCTTCGTCCGCTTCTTTGGCGGTCTTGAACGTCTGGTCTTCCAGCAATTTGTTGAAGCGCGGTGCGCCCGAGCCACCGATGGCTTTGGTGGCAATCGCCGCATAGTAACCGCCCTCGCGGGGCACTACGGCGGATACGGCTTCGAAGGTTTCAAAGGCTTTGCGTGCCATGTCGCGGATCCTGGCTGATTGAGAATGGCGTCATTAAACCCTCAACCCGCCAGTTTGTGTACCCGCGACCGGGACTGCCACTGCGCCTGGGCCGCCGACACGTCCTTGAAGGTATGGAAATCCAGGCTGTTGACCACCAGCTCTTGCACCAGCTCAGCGAAAATATCCATGGCCGGCGTGCTGAAATAGGCCGTCATGGCTTGCTGATGGGTCCAGAAACCGGACACCAGCCACAACTCCGGATCGCACTGCGAATGCTGCAGGGAAAAACTCAGGCAGCCAGGCGCGGTGCGCGACGGCTCGATCAAGGCGCTGAGGCGCGCACCGAGTTCCGCCGAACACCCGGCGCGGGCCCGGACGAAGGCCATATGACTGACGGGGATCTGCTTAGACATGTTCAACCCTCCCAGGTACTCGAGTGGCAGCCGTGGGACGGGCTGCGACAGGATCCAAGATTAAGCCCCTGCTCGCCGCCCCGTTAGTCGATTCCTGCCGGCTTGTTGCACAATCCTGCGAGGCTGCATTCGGTACCTGTAACAATGTGTGAATAGTGTCACAGGCCTGAAACGCGAGGTTCGAGCAAGTTTTCTCTGCCATAGACTGCTCGAGCAGCACACCTCTTCAACCCCGTGCAGAATCAGGCAAGCTTTTCGCAGGATGTGTCTACCGCTGTGCCTTGCACAAATTTAAGCTCAGCTCATTCCCATTGCTTCGCCGAGGATGCCCTGCATGTCGTCGCTCGATCACTTTCAAGCCCCGCTGGACGCCGACATGGAGAAACAGCGCGCGGAACTGGCCGCTATCATCCGTCGCAACACGATGGAGGATGGCACTTATGCCACTGCCGTCGCCTCGCTGTTCATGGGCAAACACAGCCAGTCCCATGAATTCGCCCCGGTGCTGGCGCAACCGGCGTTGTGCATCATGGCGCAGGGGCGCAAAGAGGTCAGACTGGCCGACGAATACTTCAATTACGACCCGCTGAATTACCTGGTGGTGTCGGTCTCCATGCCCCTGAGCGGGCGGATAGTGAACGTCACCTCTGAAGAACCGATCCTCTCGGTGCGGCTGGACATTGATCCGGCGGAAATCACCGCACTGATAGCCGACGCCGGCCCTTTGGGCGTCCCGACCCGCCCCACCGGTCGCGGTTTGTATGTCGAACGGATCGACACCGCGATGCTCGACGCAGTGTTGCGCCTGGCGCGATTGCTGGACACGCCGAAAGACATCGCCATGCTCGCACCGTTGATTCGCCGGGAAATTCTCTATCGGTTGTTGCGCAGTCAGCAGGGCCATCGCTTGTATGAGATCGCGATTGCCAACAGCCAGAGCCACCGCATCAGCCAGGCGATCAAATGGCTCAACGGCAACTATGAGCAACCGCTGCGCATTGATGATCTGGCCAAGGAAGTGAATCTGAGCGTGTCGACCTTGCATCACCGGTTCAAGGCGATGACGGCGATGAGTCCGTTGCAGTATCAGAAGCAACTGCGCTTGCAGGAAGCGCGGCGGTTGATGCTGGCCGAAGGGCTGGAAGCGTCGGCGGCGGGGTATCGCGTCGGGTATGAAAGCCCGTCGCAGTTCAGCCGTGAGTACAGCCGGTTGTTCGGGGCGCCGCCGCTGCGGGATCTGGCGCGGTTGCGGTTGACGGTTTAGCCGAATTCAACCGCACACCTGTAGGAGCGAGCGGGCGGCGATCCGACTTGCCCGCGAAGAACGATAACGCAGTTTTCCAGAAGTACCGCGCTGCCTTCTTCGCGGGCAAGCCTCGCTCCTACAGGGGGTGCGCTTTTTACGCGCCGAGTACTCGGCAAGCCTCGGCCGGCAACGTCACCGACACCGGGTTGCCAATGCTCAACCCAAACCCCTGGCACGGCGTGCTCAACGCGGTAAACGACACCCCGGAACACTCCACGGTCGTCTCGATCGTCGCTCCGATATCACGCACGAACGTCACGGTGCCCAACAAACGATTCCCCGCCGTCGCCTGCGGATGCGACAGTTGCAGGTCCTCAGGGCGGATCAGCATCTTGACCCTCTCTCCCGCCGCAATGCTCGTGCAGATCGGCACTTGCAGTGCATCGCCCCCCGGCAGGCTGACCTGGCCGTTACCCAGCGCGGTCGCCGGGAAGATGTTGCCCGAACCGATGAAGTCCGCGACAAACTCGTTGGCCGGGTGCCGGTAGATCTCGATCGGCGTGCCCACTTGCTGCACGCGATGCTCACCCAGCACCACGACGATATCGGCCATGGTCATCGCCTCACGCTGGTCGTGGGTGACCATGATGGTGGTGATGTTCAGGCGTTGTTGCAGCTGACGGATTTCCACCTGCATCGACTCGCGCAGCTTGGCGTCCAGCGCGGACAGCGGTTCGTCCAGCAGGAGGATTTTCGGGTGGTTGGCAATCGCCCGGGCAATCGCCACACGCTGACGTTGACCGCCAGACAGTTTCGCCACCGGGCGATCAATCATTTCCTGCAACTGGATCAGTTCCAGCAATTCCACTACGCGCTTGTGCTGATCAGCCTTGCTGACCCCGCGCAATTTCAGCGGATAGGCGATGTTTTCCCCAACGGTCATGTGCGGAAACAGCGCCAACGATTGAAACACCATGCCGAAATTACGCAGATGCGCCGGGGTTTGGCCGATGTCTTCACCGTCCAGGCGAATCTCGCCGCCGGTCAGGGTTTCGAGGCCGGCGATCATCCGCAGCAAGGTGGTTTTACCGCAGCCCGAAGGGCCGAGGAAACACACCAGTTTGCCTTCCGGCAAATGCAGGTTCACATCCTTTACCGCGCAGGCCGAGCCGTAATGTTTCTCGACGTTTTCCAGAATCAGACCAGACATAAATCACCTCAAGAATCAGAACGAAACGCCACCTTCACCGACCAGCTTCTCCAACGCCCAGATCAGGACGAAGTCGATCAGCACGATCAGCACGGCAAACGAAAATACGGTAGGGTCGAGCGACGACACGGTGCGGCTGTACATCCAGATCGGCACGGTCATCACGTCGATGGTGTAAAGGAAATAGGTCACGGTGAATTCGTTGAACGAGACGATGAACGCCAGCAGCATCCCCGCCAGAATCCCCGATTTCATCAGCGGCACCACCACATCGATGATCGCCCGCGTTGGCGAAGCACCGAGCATTTGCGCGGCCTCTTCGACTTCGCTGCCGATGGAGAGCATTGCCGCCGTGCAGTTTTTCACCACGAACGGCAGCGCCAGGATCACGTGGGCAATCACCAGCCGCGAGGTGGTCATCTGGAACGGCAGGCTGTCGAACACCAGCAGCAATGCCAGGCCCAATACCACCATCGGAAACACCAGCGGCAGCGACATCAGTTGCAGCGCCACCGCTTTGCCGCGGAACTCGCAACGGGTCAGCGCATAAGCCGCCGGCACCGCGATGATCGTGGCGAAGACCATGGTCAGGCACGACACCATCAGGCTGGTGGTCATGGCTTTGCCGAGGCTCAGCACATCACTCGCGTCCGGCGACACGAAGGTGTGCCAGGCGGCCTTGTACCATTGCAGGCTGTAGCTGCTCGGCGGGAAGTCGAGGTTCGACGCACCGCTGAACGACATGACGATCATGGTCAGGATCGGCAACACCGCCAGCAGCAGAATGAAACCCGAGAGGATGCCGGCAAACTTGCCGGTTTCGCCTGGCAGCAGCGAATAACGCTTCTTGATCACAGAGCTCATTGCGAAGCCTCCAGCATGCGCCGACGACGGCCAGTGATGTATTCGGACAAAGTCATGATCGCGAGCGTGGTGACAATCAGCACCACACCGGCGGCGGACGCGGCGGGCCAGTTCATCAGCGGGGCGATCTGGTCATGGACCATCACCGCCAGCATCGGCACGCGTCGGCCACCCAGCAGCAACGGCACCACGAAGCTGCTGGCGTTGTAAGCGAAAACCAGTGTCGCGCCGGTGATGATCCCCGGAAAACTCATCGGCAGAACCACCTGGCGGAACACCTGAAAGCGACTGGCGCCCAGCGTGGCGGCGGCCTCTTCGTAAGTGCGGGCGACGCCGCGCATGGCGCTGGCGATCGGCAGCACGGCCAACGGGAACGCGGTTTGCACCAGGCCCATCAGTACGCCGTTCTGGTTGTACAGCAACATGATCGGGCGCTTGATCAGGCCCAGGCCCATCAGTGCCTGATTGAGCATGCCGCCCGGGCCGAGAATCACCAGCCAGCCGTAGCTTTGCAGCAGCAGGTTGACCAGCAATGGCAGCAGCACCGCAGCGAGGAAGATCCTGCGCACAAACGGCGACGTCAGGCGCGACATGGTGTAGGCCACCGGGATCGCCAGCACCACGGCGATCACTGCGCTGATCAGCGCCAGGCGCAAGGTCAGCAGCAAGGATTTGAGGTAATACGGTTCCAGCAATTGGGCGTAGCTGGCCAGGCTGAACCCGGTCCATTCCGCGCCTTTGGTGCCGACGCTCATGCGCAGCACCAGCAGGCTGGCGGCAATCAGCACGCCGAGAAACAGCATCGACGGCGTCAGAAAAAACCAGGCGCGGGTCGTCGGCGAAACACCCCGATTGGCGCGCACAGGAGCTGCATCGACCGGATGAGTCAGAGGTTGGTGTTCCATAGCAAGGGTCTCGTCAATGGAAAGCAGCTGGCAAACACAATCTTCGAAATCACCGTAAACCCTGTGGGAGCGGGCTTGCTCGCGAAGAGGCCGTGTCAGTCGACATCAATGTTGAATGTCACACCGCATTCGCGAGCAAGCCCGCTCCCACATTGGATTTGTGGTGCTTTATGGACCTGTGTTCGCCACTCGATCAGGAAGAAAAGATTTCCGTGTAGCGACGAATCCATTGGTCATGCACGGAGGCCAGGAAGGCGTTGTCGTGCATGATCGCCTTCTCGGCGATCTGCTCCGGCGTGAGGATGTACGGGCTCTTGCGCGCTTCGGCGGAGATGATCGCCTTGGCGTTGACCGGGCCGTTGTAAATGTCCTCAGCCATCTTGCCCTGCACCAGCGGGTCCAGAGAGTGGTTGATGAACGCGTAGGCCAGGTCGGTATCGCCCGGACGGTTTTTCGGCATCACCGACAGCATCAGGTCGGTGTAGAAACCTTCTTTCATGCCGAACGTGGCGCCCAGGCCGTAGGCCGGATCGCGGATCTGTTTCGGGAAGAAGGCCGGTGCGTACAAGCCGCCCATGTCCAGGGAACCGGTGCGGAACAGCTCGGCGATCTGGTTCGGGTTTTCACCCAGGGTCACCACACGATCCTTCAGCTCGGCGAGTTTCTTGAAGCCGGGTTCGATGTTGTGTTCGTCACCACCGGCCAGTTTGGCGGCGATGATGATCAGGTCCATCGCTTCGGTCCAGTTCGGCGGCGGCAGGAAGATGTTCGGCGACAGCTCGGCGTCCCACAGGGCGGCGTAACTGTCCGGTGCTTCCTTGATGGTACGGGTGCTGTAGACCAGGCTGTTGCACCAGAGCAGGTAACCGATCCCGTGGCCATTGGCGCCGGTGCGGTATTTCTCCGGGACATCCACCAGGTTGGGGATGCGGTTGAGGTCGGGTTTTTCCAGCAGGTTGGCGGCGGCCAGACCTTCGGCGCCAACGCCAGCCAGGGTGATGATGTCGTATTGCGGACGATCACCGCCGGCCTTGAGTTTGGCGACCATTTCCGAGGTACTGCCGGTGCGGTCAGCGATGACCTTGCAGCCGTACTTGTCTTCGAACGTTGCGGCGATGTTGCGCAGTGCCGCCAGGCCTGTGTCATCGGACCAGGTCAGCAAGCGCAGGGTCTTGCCCTGGAAGCGCGTGTCGCTGGCATTGGCCTTGACGAAGGGCAAGCTCATGGCTGCCGCGGCTACCGAGGCCACGCCTACGGTTTTGATGAATTGACGTCTGTTCAGATCATGCTCGCCCATTACGGACTCCCTTTGTTTTTGTAGGTATAAGGCAGGTCGAAACTGTTGCATCCGCGCGGCCGGATCAGTGTTATCCCCCGTATTTTCGGGGGCTTGGCTGAACCAGTGAGTTCATCCTGAGGTCGTGTAAAACACCTGACTATCGATAAAAATTCATTGAAGCCATGACGCCAGCGCATGCCTCATGTAGGAGCGAGCCTGCTCGCGAAAAGTGCATGAACGACGCGGGTTTTCTAACTCCCCGCGTTATCGTTGACGTCCATCGCGAGCAGTCGAGCGTCGACCGGCTGCTCCCACAGAGATACGCGTCAGACGGCGCGAATCACGTGTTTGATTTCCTGGAAAGCCTGCAAGCCCCATGGCCCCAATTCGCGGCCGATGCTGCTCTGTTTGTAGCCGCCCCAGGCGGTCTGCGGGAAGATCACTTGCGGCGCGTTGATCCACACAAGCCCCGCCTGCAAGGCGTTGGCAACCCGATCCGCCGCCTCGGCGTTGCGCGTCACCACGCTGGCCACCAGGCCGAACTGGCTGTCGTTGGCCAGGGCAATCGCCTCGGCTTCGGTGGCGAAACTGCGCACGCAGATCACCGGGCCGAAAATCTCTTCACACCACAGCGCACTGTCGAGGGGCACTTCGGTGAAAATCGTCGGCTGTAAAAAATAGCCGCGCGGCAGGTCTGCCGGGCGATTGCCGCCGCAAATCAGCTTGGCGCCAGCACTCAAACCGCGATCGATGTGGCCGAGTACGCGTTGGTATTGCGCCTGATTGACCAGTGCGCCCATTTCCACGTTCGGGTCGAACGGGTCGGCCACGCGGATGGCTTCGGTACGCGCCTTCAGGCGCAGGAGGAATTCGTCGGCCAGCTCATCGGCGACCAGCACGCGGCTGGTGGCGGAACACATCTGCCCGGCGTTGAAAAAACCACCGCCACAGGCCACTTCCACGGCCAGTTCAATGTCGGCATCGGCCAGCACCAGCAGCGAGGATTTGCCGCCCAGTTCCAGGCTCACGCCCTTCACGGTTTCTGCGGCGCGTTGCATCACCTGCACGCCGACCGCGTTGCTGCCGGTGAAGGAAATCTTGGCGATGCGCGGGTCCGCCGACATCGGCGCGCCGACCGCCAGACCGGTGCCGCAGACCACGTTGAGCACGCCCTTCGGCAAACCGGCCTCGGCGATGATCGCCGCCAGTTCCAGCTCCGGCAGCGGCGTCACTTCGGAAGGCTTGAGCACCACGCAGCAACCGGCGGCCAAGGCCGGGGCGAGTTTCCAGGCGGTGGTGACCATCGGGAAATTCCACGGCACGATCAGGCCGACCACACCACACGGCTCACGGCGCACACGGGCGCTGAAGCCGTCGGTGGGCAGCTCGACGTTGCTGTCCTGTTTGGCGTCGAGGCCTTCGGCCAGGCCTGCGTAGTACTCGAAAGTAGCGATCACATCATCGACGTCGATGGCCGCTTCGAACAACGGTTTGCCGTTGTTGCTCGACTGCAAGTGCATCAACTTGTCGCGACCAGCCTGTACGCCCGCAGCGATTTTGCGCAGGATTGCACCGCGCTCGGCACCGGTGGTTTGCGACCAGGCCTTGAAGGCTTCGGTGGCTGCGTTCGCGGCTTGATCAACGGCGTGTGCATCACCGCCATTCACGGTGGTCAGCAGCGCTTCGGTGGCCGGGTTGATCACGCGCAGGTGTTCGCTGCCCGCCGACCATTTACCGTCGATGAACAGACCGTCGAGGGTGGTAGGGAAAGTCATTTCGACACCGCCTGCATCCACAGAGTCTGATCGATTTCAATCAGGGTCGGGCCTTGGCGATCGGTGGCTACACGTAAGGCGCTGCGCAGTTGTTCAACACCGTTGACCGCTTCAGCCGCACAGCCCAATGCCTTGGCGACACCGATGAAGTCCGGGGTGTAGATGTCTACGCCGACCGGCTCGATGGCGCGGTTGACCATGTATTTCTTGATCTCTTCGTAGCCCTGGTTGTTCCACAGCAGGACGATCACCGGGGTACGCGCTTCAACAGCGCTGGCCAGTTCCGGCAGGGTGAATTGCAGGCCGCCGTCGCCGATCAGGCACACCACTGGAGGACGTGCGCCGTTTTCAACGCTACCGCCGAGCCAGGCGCCAATCGCTGCCGGCAAGGCATAACCGAGGGTGCCGTAGCCGGTGGACGAGTTGAACCAGCGGCGCGGGCGCTCCGGGTTGAAGGTCAGGTTGCCGGTGTACACCGGTTGGGTCGAGTCACCGACGAACACCGCGTTCGGCAATTCGTGCAGGACAGTTTCCAGGAAACGGGTCTGGGCCAGTGTCGGCGCGTCCCAGGTGGCGGCGAGGTCTTCGCGCAGACGTGCGGCGCGGACCTGGCCCCAATCGTTGCGGCGCTCGGCCAGCGATTTGTGGGACAGCGCGCTCAGCAAGGCTTGGGCAGCGTTGCGCGAATCGGCCACCAGTGCGATGTGCGGCGGGTAGTTGCGCACGGTCTGGTCCGGGTCGATATCAACGCGCAGCAGCTTGCCGGGAATTTCGAAACCACCGGCGAAAGTGACGTCGTAGTCGGTCTCGGCCAGCTCGGTGCCGATGGCCAGAACCACATCGGCCTCGGCAACCAGGGCGCGAGTCGCGACCAGGCTCTGGGTCGAACCGATCAACAACGGATGGCTGGATTCGAGCATGCCTTTGGCGTTGATGGTCAGCGCCACTGGCGCGTCCAACAATTCAGCCAGTTCAGTCAATTCCGCAGCGGCATCGATGGCACCGCCACCAGCGAGAATCAGTGGGCGTTTGGCGCCGGCGAGCAGTTCGGTCATGCGGCTGATCGCGCTTGGCGAAGCACCGGCGCGGTCGATGTTGACTGGCAGGCTGCTGAGCAGGTCGTCGGCTTCTTCAACCAGAACGTCCAGTGGGATTTCGATGTGAACAGGACGCGGACGACCGGCCTGGAACAGCGCGAAAGCGCGGGCCAGCACGCCCGGCAGTTCGGACGCCGACATCAGGGTGTGGGAGAACGCCGCCACGCCGCCGACCAATGCGCTCTGGTTCGGCAGCTCGTGGAGCTTGCCGCGACCACCGCCCAACTGGCTGCGGGTCTGCACGCTGGAGATCACCAGCATCGGGATCGAATCGGCGTAAGCCTGGCCCATGGCGGTGGTGATGTTGGTCATGCCCGGGCCGGTGATGATGAAGCACACACCCGGTTTGCCGCTGGTGCGTGCATAACCGTCAGCCATGAAACCGGCGCCCTGTTCGTGACGCGGAGTGACGTGGTTGATGCTCGAACGGGCCAGCCCGCGATACAGCTCCACGGTGTGAACCCCAGGGATGCCGAACACCTGCTCAACCCCGTAATCTTCGAGTAACTTGACCAATACTTCGCCGCACGTCGCCATGTCTTTTGCCCTTTTTGTTCGTTTGAGACGCCGGGCCTGCGCAGTGTTTATGATGAGCGGGCAGGTCCAGGGATGGCCTCATTGGAACGGGCGACACGTAGCCGCAACAATGGATAAAAAGTCATACTAGCCATGTCCTCACGTCATACCTTGGATCCCAATGAAACGATTGCCTCCCCTGCCGGCGCTGCACACTTTTCTGATTACCGCGCAGTGCTGCAACTTCACCCGTGCCGCCGAACAGCTGTTCATCACCCAGGGCGCGGTGAGTCGACAGATCGCCGGGCTGGAAGAACATTTGGGTTATGAGCTGTTCATTCGCCAGGCCCGCGGCCTGGATTTGACGGCTGAAGGACGGGAGTGGCTGCCACGGGTGCAGCAGATTTTCGGCTTGATCGACGAGGCGGTGGAGCAGATCGGCGATCAGCGCGAAACCCTGCAACTCAAGGCACCGACCTGTGTGATGCGCTGGTTGTTGCCGCGCCTGTTGCAGTGGCAGCGGGAGCGTCCGGATGTGCCGGTGGAGCTGACCACCACGGTCAAGCACGGCGTGGATTTTCATCGCGAGCAATTCGATGCGGCGGTGATGTATGGCGCGCCGCCGGACAACGCGCTGACGTCTTATCTGCTGTTCGATGAGCAACTGACGCCGGTGTGTTCGCGACCGATGCTGGAAGGGCCACAGGCCTTGCAGTCACCGGCGGATCTGCAACAGCACTTGCTGCTGCACCCGACGCGGGATGAGCGCGACTGGAATGCCTGGTTGAAAGCGGCGGATCTTCAACTGAGCAATGTCAGCAAGGGTCAGCATTTCGAAACCCTGGACCTGGCGATGTCGATGGCGTCTCAGGGGACAGGTGTGGCGATTGGCGATTGGTCGTTGATTGGCGATGACCTGAGTGCCGGGCGGCTGGTCATGCCGTTTGAATTGAAGGTGAAAACCGGGTTGGCGTATTACCTGGTATTCCCGGAGAAACCTGCACCTTCGCCGAAGTTGCGCGAATTGATGGGGTGGTTGGTGGAGCAGGCGCAGAGTCGGTGAAAAGCTCAAAAGCTTCGCGAGCAAGCCCGCTCCCACATTGGATCTCCTGTGAACACAAAAATGTGAACACCTCGGATCAATTGTGGGAGCGGGCTTGCTCGCGAATGGATTTAAGCCACGCTATCAATACCCAACTGTGAACCGCTGCCGAGAGTGCTTCGGCACGTCCACTTCATCCAACATCGCAATCGCATAATCAGCAAACGTAATCCAGCTGCGCCCCGCCCCGCTCACCAGCAAATCATCCTTGCCAACCCGGAACGTACCCGTACGCTCACCTTCGACAAACTCCGCCGAGGGCGACAGGAAGGTCCAGTCCAGTTCCTGTTCCTTGCGCAGGTTTTCGAGAAACAACGCACCGGCGCTGGCCTCTGCCTTGTATTCCGCCGGGAAGCCCTCGCTGTCGATGACGCGGGTGCCGTCCGGCAGCAACAGCGAACCGGCACCGCCCACCACCAGCAGACGTTTCACCCCGGCCTTCTTCACCGGCGCCACAACGGCAGCGGCGGGAATCGTGGCGAAATGTGCCGCGCTGATGACCACATCATGCCCCGTCACAGCGGCTTGCAAGGCGTCGCTATCCAGCACGTCGACATTCTTGCTGACCACCCCGGCACGCTGGCCGATTTTCGACGTATCGCGCGCGATGGCCGTAACGCTATGACCACGACGCAGGGCTTCTTCCAACAGTTGGCTGCCGGCACGGCCGGTGGCACCGATGATTGCGATGTTGCTCATGACGTTCTCCAGTGTGGATCAGTGTGAGTGGGTGAATCGGGTTACCACTTCATCTCGCCCTTGGCGACTTTGGCGCTCAGCTCCAGCGAGCTTTCTTCGCCCAGTTTCGGGTAGCGTTTTTTCATCGCGGCGATCAGCGCGGCGGCGTCTTTGGCCTTGGCGGTTTCTTCGTCGAAGGCTTTGATGTAATCCGCGGTGAACTGCACGGCGGCCAGGGAGCGGGCACTTTTGCCGAGGTAGTGACCCGGCACGAGGGTGTGCGGTTTCAGGGTTTCGATGGAGTGCAGCGTAGCCAGCCAATCAGCGTGGGACTGCGCGGTTTGGGTATCGGCCATCCACACGTGAATGTTTTCTGCGACGACCACGCCACCGACCACTGCCTTGATCGACGGGATCCACACAAAGGTACGATCCGGTTGTTTGCCCTCAAGACCCACCACCTGCAACTTCTGCCCTTCGAGCATCAGGCTGTCGCCCTTGAGTACGTCCGGCACGATGGTTTTGGCCGGCACGTCGGCACCCATTTTCGGCCCCCAGAACGCCAGTTTGCCGTCGACGGTTTGCTTGATGTGGTCCACGGTCGGTTGCGAGGCGAGCACCTTGGCGTTGGGGAACGCGGCGGTCAGGGTGTCGAGGCCGAAGTAGTAATCCGGGTCACCGTGGCTGATGTAGATGGTGGTCAGTTGCTTGCCGCTGGCGCGGATTTTTTCCACCACTTGCTCGGCCTGGGATTTGCCGAATTGCGCGTCCACCAGAATCGCGTCTTTCTCGCCGCTGACCAGCACCGACGTCACCGGGAAGATCGCTTTCTCGCCGGGGTTGTAAACATCCAGCGTCAGCGTCGATGCCGCCGCGTGGGCCGCGAAACCGAGGGTGGCCGTGGCCAGCAAAATACGCTTGAGGTTGAAACCGATCATCTGTTGCTCCGTTGTTTGATAGACGCCCTTTGTGTAGGAGCCGGCTTGCTGGCGATGGATTTGAAGACGCCGCGTTTATCCAGGAACTACGCGTTATCGTTAACGACCATCATCGGAACGCCGCCCGCAGCAAGCCGGCTCCTACAGAATATGGACAGAGCTTAGTTGCCTTATTCATTACAAAAAATGCGATGCTTAGACATAGTTTGTTTCTGAAAGCGGGCAAATCATGGATCGTCTACAAGCAATGCGCGTATTCGTCACGGTGGTCGACCTCGGCAGCCAGTCGGCCGCCGCCGATCACCTGGACCTGTCGCGGCCGGTGGTTTCGCGGTATTTGGCGGAACTGGAAGACTGGGTCGGCGCGCGCCTGATGCATCGCACCACGCGTAAATTGAGCCTGACCGCCGCCGGCAGTGAAATCCTGCCGCGCTGTCGACAGATGCTCGACCTGTCCACGGACATGCAGGCCGCCGTCAGCGAGCCGGACGATGCGCCGCGTGGCCTGCTGCGCATCAGCGTCAGCACCTCGTTCGGCCAGGCGCAATTGGCGGATGCGATGGCCGCCTACGTCAAACGTTACCCCGGCGTCAGCATCGACCTGCAGATGCTCGACCGCACGGTGAACCTGGTGGATGAGCGCATCGATCTGGCGATTCGCACCAGCAATGACCTGGACCCGAACCTCATTGCGCGGCGGCTGACGGTCTGCCGCTCGGTGATCTGCGCCGCCCCCGCTTACCTGCAAGAACACCCGACGCCAATGCGGGTGGAAGACCTGAGCCAGCACAACTGCCTGACCCACTCCTACTTCGGCAAAAGCCTGTGGCATTTCGAGCAGGACGGCGAACCGGTCTCGGTGCCGGTGCAGGGCAACATCAGCGCCAACGAAGCGAGCACCCTGCTGCGCGCAACAATCGCTGGCGCCGGGGTGGCGATGCTGCCGAGTTATCAGGCGGGTGTGCATATCCACAGCGGCGAACTGATCCGCCTGCTGCCCCAGGCCGAACCGCGCCAGATGAACATCTACGCGGTGTATGCCTCACGCAAGCACATGCCGGCGGCATTGCGCAGCGTGCTGGATTTTCTGGTGCTGCAGTTTCCGGAAGAACCAGAGTGGGATGCAGGATTGTAGATACGCCCCCCTGTAGGAGCCGGCTTGCCGGCGATGGTCGTTAACGATAACGCGGGCTTACCGGATGAACGCGGTGCCTTTACGTTCATCGCCAGCAAGCTGGCTCCTACAGGGGGGAATGCATGACTGGCAACTCACTGCCGCTGACCTATGCTGAACTTAGTACCGAAGGGTATTCGTTCAGAGGTCAACGCCATGAACACGAAAACAAGAAGATACCTCGCCATTTTCATCACCTGCGCGGTGACGCTGGCGCTGTACGGCACCGCGGCGTGGCGCGTTGAGCAATTGCGAAACCTGCCCCGTGAGTACGCGAGCTGCAACTTCGAGCGCTGCATTCCCCACAACGCGACCCTCAACGCCCTCCGGTGATGAAGGGATCAGGCCTCGTTGTCCTGATCGGCCTTCAAGCGATCGCGGAACGCCTTGGGTGAGATCCCCACACGACGCCGGAACAGGCGCGTGAAGTTGGTCGGATCGGAAAACCCCAACACATCGGACATTTCATAAATGGTCATGCTGGTGTAGGTCAGCAAACGCTTGGCCTCCAGCAATTGCCGCTCGTGCATGATCTGCAACGCCGGTTGTCCCGCCAATTCACGGCACGTGCCGTTGAGGTGCGACACCGAAATCCCCAGCCGATGCGCCAGGTCTTCGACCTTGACGTGCTGGCGATACGTCTCTTCCACCAGTTGGATAAACCCGTTGAGGTATTCCCGCGCACGTTGCGGACGCTGACTGGCCGAACGACGCTGCAACGCCTGCCGGCTGACCCACACCATGATCACGCTGACCAGCGAATGCATGAGCATTTCCCGGGCCGGTTGATGGCCGGTGTATTCGGTTTGCAGCGCAGAAAACAGGCTGTTGAGGTACTCGCTGTCGTTGCCGGCCGGATAACTTTCGGCCTGGGCCAGGGCATTCACCGAGTTGCCCAGTTGCGCCTGAAGATGGGCGACCAGCGGCGCGGCGAGGGTCACGACAAAGCCTTCGACATCCTCGGAAAAACGATAACCGTGCACCGATAACGGCGGCAGAACCAGGATCGCCGGTTCGCCCAATTGCGTACGTTTGCCTTCGATTTCAAGCTCTGCCTGACCTTTGAACACGAAGAGTAATTGGCATAAATCGGCGTGGCGATGGGGTTTGATTTCCCACTGGTGTTCGCGGCTGCGTTTGGAAATGGTTTCACAGTGCAGCAAGTCCGGGGTCGGCCAGTCCAGGCTTTCACCGTAGAGCTTGAACACCGGTATCGAAGGCAGGGCAGGCTTGTTCATAACTTCAATCCAGGCCTCGGGAAGTGACGGGCGATAATCGCACCGATTGGCAGAAAGTACAGCTATCGGCTCAGTTTTCACCTTCAATTGACAGACCCGCAAGTGAAAAATGCAAGCACTCGATCCATAAAAATTATTCACCGACGCAGGTCGTGTGGAGCTTGCGAGTCATAAAAACAATGAAAACACTGAAAACCCAAGTCGCCATCATTGGCGCCGGCCCCTCCGGTTTGCTTCTCGGCCAATTGCTGCACAACGCCGGTATCGACACCCTCATTCTCGAACGCCAGACCCCGGACTATGTGCTCGGGCGAATCCGTGCCGGTGTCCTCGAACAAGGCATGGTAGAGCTGCTGCGTCAGGCCGGCGTCGGCCAGCGCATGGACGCCGAAGGACTGGTTCACGGCGGCTTCGAACTGGCCCTCGACGGGCGCCAGGTGCACATCGATCTGCACGCCCTGACCGGGGGCAAAACCGTGATGATCTACGGGCAAACCGAGGTCACTCGCGACCTGATGGCCGCTCGTCGGGAGGCCGGCGCGCAGACGATCTATGAAGCCGGCAACGTCGTGCCTCACGGCATGAAAACCGATGAAGCGTTCGTGACGTTCGAAAAGGACGGCGAAGCGTATCGGCTCGATTGCGACTACATCGCCGGTTGCGACGGTTTCCATGGTGTAGCGCGGCAATCGATTCCCGCCGAGAACCTGAAGGTGTTCGAACGGGTTTATCCGTTCGGCTGGCTGGGGATTCTCGCCGACACGCCACCGGTTCACGATGAACTGGTCTACGCCCGTCACGAACGCGGTTTTGCCCTGTGCAGCATGCGCTCGGCGACTCGCACCCGGTATTACCTTCAGGTCCCTGCCGACGAGGCTGTCGAGAATTGGTCCGATCAACGCTTCTGGGATGAGCTCAAATCCCGGCTGCCTGCTGCGCTGGCCGAATCTTTGGTGACCGGGCCGTCCATCGAAAAAAGCATCGCGCCGTTGCGCAGTTTCGTGGTCGAACCGATGCAATACGGACGGATGTTTCTGGTCGGCGACGCCGCGCACATCGTCCCGCCGACCGGCGCCAAAGGTCTGAACCTGGCGGCCAGCGACGTCAGTACGTTGTTCAATATCCTGCTGAAGGTTTACCGCGAAGGCCGTGTCGACTTGCTGGAGAAATACTCCGAAGTCTGCCTGCGCAGGGTCTGGAAAGCCGAGCGATTTTCCTGGTGGATGACCTCGATGTTGCACCGCTTTGACGATCACGACGGGTTCAGTCAGCGCATCAGCGCGTCGGAGCTGGACTACTTCGTCAGCTCCGAAGCGGGTCGAAAAACCATTGCAGAAAATTACGTCGGGCTTCCTTATGAGGCTATCGAATAGCTTCCTACCGACTTACACTGGCGAGCATCCCCGCTCGCCCTTGCCTCCTGCGGGACCCTCACTGCCCGCAGGTTCTCCCGTGACCAATCTCAACCAGCCTGAAACGCCCAAACCGGCCATCCGGAGCGTGCTGATCGCCCTGATGCTGGCCATCTTTCTCGGGGCGCTGGATCAGACGATCGTCGCTGTATCGATGCCCGCCATCTCCGCGCAGTTCAAGGACGTCAGCCTGCTGGCCTGGGTGATTTCCGGCTACATGGTGGCGATGACCGTCGCCGTGCCGATCTACGGCAAACTTGGCGACCTGTACGGTCGGCGCAAGTTGATGCTGTTCGGCATGGGGCTGTTCACGATTGCTTCGTTCTTCTGCGGCATGGCTCAGAGCATGGAGCAACTGGTGCTGGCGCGGATTCTTCAGGGCATTGGCGCCGGCGGGATGATTTCGGTCAGCCAGGCGATCATCGGCGACATCGTGCCGCCTCGCGAACGCGGTCGTTATCAAGGCTATTTCAGCAGCATGTACGCGGTGGCCAGCGTCGCCGGCCCGGTACTCGGCGGTTACATGACCGAATACCTGTCCTGGCGCTGGGTGTTCCTGATCAACCTGCCGCTGGGCCTTGGCGCCTGGCTGGTCGCCCGTCACACCCTGGTCGGGCTCCCGGTGCCGCAGCGCAAACCGATCATCGATTACCTCGGCACCGTGTTGATGATCATCGGTTTGACCGCCTTGTTGCTCGGCATTACTCAGGTCGGCCAGGGGCATTCGTGGCGTAGCGCCGAGGTGCTGGGTTTGCTGGGTTGTGCGGTGGTGGTCCTGGCGTTGTTCGTCGGGCATGAGCGCCGTGCACGGGAGCCGTTGCTGCCGATGCACCTGTTCGCCAACCGCAATGCGATCCTGTGCTGGTGCACGATTTTCTTCACCAGTTTCCAGGCGATTTCGTTGATTGTGCTGATGCCGTTGCGCTTCCAGAGCGTGACCGGCGCCGGGGCCGACAGTGCCGCGCTGCACCTGTTGCCACTGGCCATGGGTTTGCCGATCGGCGCGTATTTCGCCGGGCGCCGAACCTCGGTGACCGGGCGCTATAAACCGATGATTCTCGCGGGCGCCCTCCTCATGCCGATCTCGATTCTCGGGATGGCGTTCAGTCCGCCACAGGCGGTGGTGCTCAGCAGTCTGTTCATGGTGCTCAGCGGGATCGCCTCCGGCATGCAGTTCCCGACGTCATTGGTCGGGACGCAGAATTCGGTGGAACAACGGGACATCGGCGTGGCGACCAGCACCACCAACCTGTTCCGCTCCCTGGGCGGCGCGGTGGGCGTGGCATTGATGTCGGCGTTGTTGCTGGCATTGCTGCAAGACTCGAGTTTCGCCCATCTGGCCGGTTCGACGCTGATTGCCGAGGGCAGCTCCGGGAACGTTTTGCTGGATGGCCTGAACGCCGCGCCGGGGGATGCACAGAACGCCTTGCGCGCCGAGCTGCTGCTGACCTTCCGGCATTTGTTGATGGTCAGTGCGGCGGTGTCGCTGCTTGGGTTGGCGGCGGCGATTGCCATGCCGAACCGGGTGTTGCGTGGGCGGGAAGACAAGGCTCGGTAGTTGAACCGAGTCGCGGCCTTCGCGGGCAAGCCTCGCTCCTACAGGATCGCGTAGTCCTTGTAGGAGCGAGGCTTGCCCGCGAAGACGTCATCATAAACACCATCAAATCAAGGGCTGTAATACCCCACAGCCACCAGAAAATGCCCGACCTTCTTCAGGTACGCATGCTTGTCCTCGACCTTGCCGGTCACCGGATTTTTCCACCGATACGCGTATTCGCCATAATCCTGCCCGGCCATCAACGCCAGGATCGGCTCACCGACCGGTTTGCCTTCAGGGTCCTTGATCTTGCCGAAATCGGTATTGATCAAGCGCAGATTTGTACCGTGGGCGACGTAACGCTGGGTATCCAGATCAATGACGAACACATACAAGTCATCCTGCAAATAACCGCCCTTGAGCGAGTTGATCGACGTGAGCGTGCCCTTCTCGTCCTTGGCCAGATCGGTCGCCGCTTTGTTCAGCAACGCCATCGCCTGCTCCGCCGACGCCCGTGGCAAGTAGTAACCCACCGCCAGAATCCGCTGGCCGACCCGTTGGTAGAACACATGCTTGCGTTCGACCTTGCCGTCGGACCAATTCTGCCAGCGATACTCCGCTTGCTGAATGCCATTGCCCTCCGGCACTTTCAATGCGTCCTTGAAAGCCTTCTGCAAATCCGGCCCGAGCACATCCGATACATCACGCCCGATCAACGCCGAAGAAGGCCCACCGCTGGCGAGCATCACGCCTTTGGTATCGAGCACGAACACGTAGCGATCCTTGTCGACAAACTCGCCCTGACGACTGAAGGCCGCGAACGCCTTGTCGCCATTGTCGTGGTAATAGGCCAGGGCTTTTTCCAGCAAGGCGATGGCGGCCTGGCTGTCGTCCTTCTCGGTCCCGGCGGCTTGCGCCTGCCCCAGGCACAGCAACAGCATCCCGCCCAGCAGGGCCAACCTGTGCAAAAACCCCATTGCGCATCCCTCGTTTTCTTCGGTGTTTGAAGAGCGTAGACGGCAATGGGGCATGTATGGATATTCAGCGAACCGCAGTCTGCAAAATGGTATTGCAGCGCATTACCGCGCCTTCAGCCTCAAGGCCTGGCCCGTAACTGCTGCTGCAAATTCTGAATCTGCGCCTGAAGGGTGTTGATGTTGCGGGTGACCTGGCTACGGAAGGCGTCGAACTCGGCGGTACTGGATGGGCCTGACGCGGCGGCCGGGCGGTTGTCCTGTTCGCTTTTGAGCACGATCAGGTCTTGTTCCAGACGTTCGATGGCGGCGCTCGGGTTGCCTTGTTTTTTTAGCGCGGTGATATCGGCGCCGAGGCTTTTTAGCTGGGCTTCGAATTTTTCAGTGTCCGCCGGGGCGCTTTTCAGGGCGGCCAGTTCGCTGCTCAGGGCTTTGACCTGGGCCTGCAATTGCGTGTTGGCGGTCTGGTGCTCGGTGTTCTGGGCAGTGGCTTGCGCCAGGCGCTTGTCCAGATCGGCGGTTTGCGCAGTCATTTGCGCCAGACGCTTGTCCAGGTCCGACGTCTGGCCGGCAACGCCCTGCTGCTGTTTGCTCTGGTCCTGGAGTTTGCTTTCCAGCTGCCTGATTTGCAGTTTCAGCGCTTCGCTGTCGCTGGTGACGTTGGTCTGACTGGCGACCACCTTGCCGGAAATGTCCTGCAAGCGCCCCGCTGCATCCTCACTGATACGCGCGAAACTTTCCTGGGTCGCCACCAGTTGCTGTTCCATCAGCGAGATCTGCTGAAAGCTCCACCACGCAAGGCCGGCGAACGCAAAGAACAAGGCGCCGACCAGCGCCCACAACGGACCGGTGCTGGCTGCCCTGACCTTGACCACCGGCGGCGTGCGCGAATGCACGGCGGTGCGGGCGGTGGGCACAAAATCATCATCGTCGAGGCTGTCGGCACGCAGGCTCGGTACATCGTCGAAGTCGTCGTTGGCATCGTTACGCATGGACATTGAGTCAACCTTTGTGGAACGCGGTGATGGCTTGATGGGGCGAAGTATAAACCCGTCAGCCGCATCGATTGACCCTGAACCCCACTCTGCGTTCAGTAACGGGATTTGTCAGTGAATGTCCTGAGCCTTCCACCAGCCGCAGAATTCATCGAGGGCCGTCCAGAGACTGACCTTCGGGTCGTAGTCCAGATAATGCCGCGCGCGGCTGATGTCCAGGGTGAAATTTTTGTTCATGACCTGCATGCCCAGGCGCGACAGGGTCGGCTCGGGGCGCCCCGGCCACAGCTTGCACGCGCCCTCGTTGAGCGCCGCCACGGCGTAGGCCAAGCCGTAGGAACGGTAGCGGGTCACCTGTGGGACGTCCATTTTGCGCATGACGTAATTGACCACGTCCCACAACGGAATCGGCGCGCCGTTGCTGATGTTATAGGCCTTGCCCAACGCCGAACCGCTGGCCAGCAAGCTGCTGAGCAACGCTTCGTTGAGGTTTTGCACGCTGGTGAAATCGACCTTGTTCAAACCGTTTCCGATGATTGCCAAGCGACCTTTGCGTTGCATGTTCAGCAGTCGCGGGAAGATGCTCATGTCGCCGGCACCGGTCACGAAGCGCGGGCGCAGGGCCAGGGTTTCGAGGCCGAACTCCTGGGCGCCGAAGACCTTTTGCTCGGCCAGGAATTTGGTCGCGGCGTAGGGATGCTTGAAGCGCTTGGGCACCTGTTCTTCGGTCAATCCGAGGTGATCGCGGCCGTCGAAGTAGATCGACGGCGAGGACAAATGCACCAGTCGCCGCACGCGTTGCTTCAGGCAGGCTTCGACCACGTTTTCGGTGACCTGCACGTTGCCTTGATGAAAGTCCTGATAGCGTCCCCACACGCCGACAGCACCGGCGCAATGCACCACGGCTTCGACGTCGGAACACAAATCGCGCGCCAGTTGCGGGTCGCTCAAGTCGCCCGCAATGAACTCGGCGCCACGGCGCACCAGATGTTCGACGCTTTCGGCCCGGCGACCGTTGACCCGCACGTCCAGGCCCTGCTCCAGGGCGAAACGCGCAAAGCGCCCGCCGATGAAGCCGCTTGCGCCGGTGACCAGAATCTTCATGTAGTGCTCCGAATATTTCGTTTTGCGTAGTGCGTGAGGTCTTGACGCTGCCGGTCAGGTCAACGGCACCAGCCATTGCCTCGACGAGCGCACCAATTGATCGGTCAGCAACCCCAGCAACTGACCGCCATTGCGCCAATGATGCCAGTACAGCGGCACATCGATGGGCTTATCTGGCAAAAGCTCCACCAGAACGCCGCGCTCAAGTTGCTCGCGCACCTGCAATTCCGGCACCAGTCCCCAGCCGAGACCGGCTTCCGTCAGGCGAATGAACCCTTCGGATGACGGGCATAAATGGTGTTCGAAACCGCCGTCTACGCCGAGGGACGCGAGGTAGCGATGCTGTAGGAAATCGTCCGGCCCAAAGACCAGCGCCGGCGTTTTCGACAACTGATCGGCGCGCACGCCATGCGGAAAATGCCGGGCGATGAACGCCGGACTGGCCAGCGCGCGATAACGCATGGCGCCCAACAGGACGCTGCGCGCACCCGCCACCGGACGTTCGCTGGCACAGACACACGCCGCCACTTCGCCTGCACGCATGCGTTTGAGGCCGACAGTCTGGTCCTCGACCACCAGGTCGAGCAGCAAATGTTGCTCGGCACAAAAGTCACCGACCGCCTCGGCCCACCAGGTGGCGAGGCTGTCGGCGTTCAGCGCGATGCGCAGACGTTCCGGCAAGCCTTCTTCATCCAGCGCCGGCACCAGTGTCTGGAGGTCGCGTTCGAGCAAGCGCACCTGCTGCACATGGTTGAGCAAACGCCGGCCGATTTCCGTCGGCGCCGGTCGCGCCATCCGCACCAGCACCGGCTGGCCGACCCGCGCCTCCAGCAGTTTGATGCGCTGGGAGATCGCCGATTGCGACAAGCCAAGCACCTTTGCGGCACGTTCAAAACCGGCCTGCTCGATCACGGCGGCCAACGCAGAAAGCAATTTATAGTCGAACATCAGTTTTCCTAATGAGCGATCAGCATGATTGATTTTTCTTATACAGGTTAGCAGCAGAGAATGCGCGGCAAGAACTCTTGAACAAGGATTACCGACATGGCTGGCGAAACTTCACTGGCAACACTGCTACGCAGCATGAGCCCGCAGCTCAACGCTGGCGAATACGTGTTCTGCACCCTGCGGGACGGTCAATTGCCATCGAACCTTGAGATTGTCGGCAGCTTTCGCGAGCAGGAAGGTCTGACGGTGATTCTGGAACGTTCCCACGCAGAACGGGCCGGTTTCAGCTTCGACTACGTCGCAGCCTGGATCACCCTCAACGTGCATTCGGCCTTGGAAGCCGTCGGCCTGACCGCCGCGTTCGCCACCGCGCTGGGCCAGGCCGGGATCAGTTGCAACGTGATCGCCGGTTACTACCACGACCATTTATTCGTCGGCCAGGCCGATGCCGAACGCGCCCTGCAAGTGTTGCGGGATCTGGCAGCCAACGCGGAGTAAAACTTATGTGGCAAAGCTATGTGAACGGCCTGTTGGTGGCCGCGGGGCTGATCATGGCGATCGGCACACAGAATGCGTTTGTGCTAGCCCAGAGCCTGCGACGTGAACACCACCTGCCGGTGGCAGCGCTCTGCGTGACCTGCGACGCGTTGCTGGTAGCGGCCGGCGTATTTGGTCTGGCGACCGTGCTGGCGCAAAACCCGACCTTGCTGGCCATCGCTCGCTGGGGCGGTGCGGCGTTTCTGCTGTGGTACGGCAGCCTTGCGCTGCGCCGGGCCTGCTCGAAGCAAAGCCTGCAACAGGGTGAAAACCAGACGGTCCGTTCACTGCGCGCGGTGATGCTCAGCGCCCTCGCGGTGACCTTGCTCAACCCGCATGTTTATCTGGATACCGTGTTACTGATTGGCTCCCTTGGTGCGCAACAAACCGAACCCGGGGCTTATGTTGTCGGCGCGGCCAGCGCTTCGCTGCTTTGGTTTTTCACGTTGGCGCTGGGCGCCGCCTGGTTGGCGCCATGGCTGGCTCGGCCAAGCACATGGCGGATCCTTGATTTGTTGGTGGCCGTCATGATGTTCGCCGTTGCCGGCCAACTGATCATCGCTACCTGATATTCCAAATGGCTCTGGAACCTCTATTCCACACAGTTGTTGCGTGGTTATGCCGCACCCCCGGTGCTATGATCCGGTTCGATGCGCCGCAAAGAGTACAAACTCCCCGGCGCTTGTCTGGCCGCCCGTGATCGGCCTTGCGCTCACCGCAACTGACCTGATTAGGAGAATCATCATGGCTTTCGAATTGCCGCCGCTGCCTTACGCACACGATGCCCTGCAGCCGCACATTTCCAAGGAAACCTTGGAGTACCACCACGACAAGCACCACAACACCTACGTCGTGAACCTGAACAACCTGGTGCCAGGCACCGAGTTCGAAGGCAAGACCCTGGAAGAGATCGTCAAGTCTTCCTCGGGCGGTATCTTCAACAACGCCGCTCAAGTCTGGAACCACACTTTCTACTGGAACTGCCTGGCGCCAAACGCCGGCGGTCAACCAACCGGCGCACTGGCTGAAGCCATCAATGCTTCCTTCGGTTCGTTCGACAAGTTCAAGGAAGAATTCAGCAAGACTTCCATCGGCACCTTCGGTTCCGGTTGGGGCTGGCTGGTGAAAAAGGCTGACGGTTCCCTGGCCCTGGCCAGCACCATCGGCGCCGGCAACCCGCTGACCAACGGCGACACCCCGCTGCTGACCTGCGACGTCTGGGAACACGCTTACTACATCGACTACCGCAACGTTCGTCCGAAATACGTCGAAGCGTTCTGGAACCTGGTCAACTGGAAATTCGTGGCTGAGCAGTTCGAAGGCAAAACCTTCACCGCTTAAGCTCGACGCCAGTCAAAAAACCCGGCTTTTGCCGGGTTTTTTTATGGGTCTGGAAACGTACAAACCCAGGTGTTCCCGTAGAACGGGTCGGTAGTTCTGACGCCATCGTCGGAACACCGCCCGTAGCAAGCTGACTCCTACAAGGTCCGGGTACAGCCGTGAAAACAGGTCGGTTGTCAGGACGCCATCGCCAGCAAGCCGGCTCCTACAGGGGGTGGGTACAGCCGCGAAAGCAGGTTGGCTGTCAGGCCGCCATCGCCGGCAAGCCGGCTCCTACAGGGGGTGGGTACATCCGTGAAAACAGGTTGGTTGTCAGGCCGTCATCGCCAGCAAGCCGGCTCCTACAAGGGGTGGGTACAGTCGTGGAAGCAGGTTGGTTGTCAGGACGCCATCGCCGGCAAGCCGGCCCTACAAAAGCAGGCTGGCATACACCCGCTTCTCACCACTCATCAGGCCGAGCGTTAGCTCGCCTTCAGCTTTTGATCTACCCGCCCCTTCGGGAGGCCGAGTGGAGGTTCTGCGCAGTGGGCAACCCGGCATGGATGCCGGGTTAGCCGCCCCCGGCCATGGATGGCCGATGGCGGCGGGCCCACGGAGCAGGACCGGAGCGAGGGAACGCCGAGCCTAAGCGAGGGGCCGGACGCTGGGGCAAGACTTTTTGGTTCCTTTTGTGGCGTTTGACAAAAGGGACTCGCCGTAAGGGCGAAACCATAAGCGGCCGTTACCGCAGGAATGGATATGTACACCCGAAAGAAAATGGTCCGCCATAAGGCCGCCATCGCCAGCAAGCCGGCTCCTACAGGAGATCGAGGTGTTGCAGACAGGTGATTTCAGACAATGAAACAAGCGTTAAGCCCCTTGCCCCAACGCCACAGACGTCTACCATCAACCAAATGGAAAATAAGTCCAAATCCCCCTCAAGTTGAAGGACTCGACTACCGACACAGTACTAATAGGGCAAATACTCCAGGCAACAGCATTTCGGCCAACCCACAGGCAAATTCCCCTGTGTTTGATTGTCCCTTTGACTGCCATCACCGGATTGCCAATACTCATGGCAACTTGATGCTACCTGCACGGAACAAGGAATGACTCTTTGAAGCTGGAACTCAAGAACAGCTTGTCGGTGAAGTTGCTCCGGGTCGTGCTCCTGTCGGCATTGATCGTCGGCGTGGTCTTGAGCTGCGCGCAGATCGTTTTCGATGCCTATAAAACACGCCAGGCCGTGGCAGGCGATGCCCAGCGCATCCTCGACATGTTCCGCGACCCCTCGACCCAGGCCGTCTACAGCCTGGACCGGGAGATGGGTATGCAAGTGATTGAAGGCCTGTTTCAGGACGACGCCGTCCGCCAGGCCTCCATCGGCCACCCCAATGAAGCCATGCTGGCGCAAAAATCCCGCGAGTTGCAGCAATCCAACAGCCGCTGGCTGACCGACCTGATCCTCGGCAAGGAACGCACCTTCACCACTCAACTGGTGGGTCGCGGCCCGTACAGCGAGTACTACGGCGACCTGAGCATCACCCTCGACACCGCCACCTACGGACAAGGGTTCATCGTCAGCTCGGTGATCATCTTCATTTCCGGGGTATTGCGCGCCCTCGCCATGGGGCTGGTGCTGTATCTGGTCTACCACTGGCTGCTGACCAAACCGCTGTCGCGGATCATCGAGCACCTGACCGAAATCAACCCGGACCGCCCCAGCGAGCACAAGATTCCACAGCTCAGAGGTCACGAGAAAAACGAACTGGGCATCTGGATCAACACCGCCAACCAGTTGCTCGAGTCCATCGAGCGCAACACCCACCTGCGCCACGAAGCGGAAAACAGCCTGCTGCGCATGGCCCAGTACGATTTCCTCACCGGCCTGCCGAACCGCCAGCAATTGCAACAGCAACTGGACAAGATCCTCGTCGACGCCGGCAAACTGCAACGCCGGGTCGCGGTGTTGTGTGTCGGCCTCGATGACTTCAAGGGCATCAACGAACAATTCAGCTATCAGACCGGTGACCAACTGCTGCTGGCGCTGGCTGATCGCCTGCGGGGCCACAGCGGTCGCCTTGGCGCCCTCGCCCGACTGGGCGGCGATCAGTTCGCCCTGGTTCAGGCCGATATCGAACAACCCTACGAAGCCGCCGAACTGGCGCAAAGCATTCTCGATGACCTGGAAGCGGCATTCGCCCTCGATCATCAAGAGATTCGCCTGCGCGCCACCATCGGCATCACCCTGTTCCCCGAGGATGGCGACAGCACCGAGAAGCTGCTGCAAAAAGCCGAGCAGACCATGACCCTGGCCAAGACTCGCTCGCGCAACCGCTACCAGTTCTATATCGCCAGTGTCGACACCGAGATGCGTCGCCGTCGCGAACTGGAAAAGGACCTGCGCGACGCGTTGATCCGCGACCAGTTCTACCTCGTCTACCAGCCGCAGATCAGCTACCGCGATCATCGGGTGGTGGGCGTCGAAGCATTGATTCGCTGGCAACATCCCGAACACGGGCTGGTGCCGCCGGACCTGTTCATCCCGCTGGCCGAGCAGAACGGCACCATCATTGCCATTGGCGAATGGGTGCTGGATCAGGCCTGCAAACAATTGCGCGACTGGCATGACCAGGGCTTCACCGACCTGCGCATGGCGGTGAACCTGTCCACGGTGCAGTTGCACCACGCCGAGCTGCCGCGGGTGGTCAACAACCTGTTGCAAATGTACCGCCTGCCACCGCGTAGCCTGGAGCTGGAAGTCACCGAAACCGGCCTGATGGAAGACATCAGCACCGCCGCCCAGCACCTGCTGAGCCTGCGTCGCTCCGGTGCGTTGATCGCCATCGACGACTTCGGCACCGGTTACTCATCGCTGAGTTACCTGAAAAGCCTGCCGCTGGACAAGATCAAGATCGACAAGAGCTTCGTACAAGACCTGCTCGACGACGACGACGATGCAACCATCGTTCGGGCCATCATCCAGTTGGGCAAGAGCCTTGGCATGCAGGTCATTGCAGAGGGGGTGGAAACCATCGAGCAAGAGGCCTACATCATTTCCGAAGGCTGCCACGAAGGTCAGGGCTACTTTTACAGCAAGCCACTGCCGGCGCGAGAACTGGGCGCCTATCTCAAGCAGGCCCAGCGCAGCAACGCGGCTATTTTGTAAAAATCAAAAGAGATCGCCGCCTCGTTTCACTCGACAGCTCCTACATTGGACCTCGTGCGCCTGTAGGAGCTGTCGAGTGAAACGAGGCGGCGATCTTTTGATCTGCGACACAATCACTGTCTGAATAAGAAATATTTCCAAGAACAACTCTTTACACATAATGCGAAAGATTTGCATTATGTCGCAGTTTTGCGCGCTAGCTGCGCCATTCCACCCCCTCTCGAAGCAGGATGTTCGCCATGATTCGTATGCCTCTGGCTACCGCCAGTCTGTTGGCCATCGCTATTTCCCTCGCCGGTTGTGGCGAAGGCAAAGACAAAGCTGCCGCCCCAGCGCCTACGCCAGCCGCCACTACCACGGCCCCGGCCGCTGCGCCTGCGCCAGCTGCTGCCGGCAAAGTCGACGAAGCCGCTGCCAAAGCCGTTGTCGCGCATTACGCCGACATCGTCTTCGCCGTTTACAGCGATGCCGAATCCACCGCGAAAACCCTGCAAACCGCCGTCGACGCCTTCCTCGCGAAGCCGAACGCCGACACCCTGAAAGCCGCCAAGGCTGCCTGGATCGCTGCTCGCGTTCCTTACCTGCAGAGCGAAGTGTTCCGCTTCGGCAACACCATCATCGACGACTGGGAAGGTCAGGTGAACGCCTGGCCACTGGACGAAGGCCTGATCGACTACGTCGACAAATCCTACGAGCACGCACTGGGTAACCCGGGCGCGACCGCCAACATCATCGCCAACACTCAAGTTCAGGTCGGCGAAGACAAGATCGACGTGAAAGACATCACCCCGGAAAAACTCGCCAGCCTGAACGAGCTGGGTGGTTCCGAGGCCAACGTCGCCACCGGCTACCACGCCATCGAATTCCTGCTGTGGGGCCAGGATCTGAACGGCACCGGCCCTGGCGCCGGCAACCGTCCAGCCTCCGACTACCTGGAAGGCAAAGGCGCCACCGGCGGTCACAACGATCGTCGTCGCGCTTACCTGAAGTCCGTGACTCAACTGCTGGTCAGCGACCTGGAAGAAATGGTCGGTAACTGGAAGCCGAACGTGGCCGACAACTACCGCGCCACCCTGGAAGCGGAACCGGTGGATTCCGGCCTGCGCAAAATGCTGTTCGGCATGGGCAGCCTGTCCCTGGGCGAACTGGCGGGCGAGCGCATGAAGGTTTCCCTGGAAGCCAACTCCCCTGAAGACGAACACGACTGCTTCAGCGACAACACCCACAACTCGCAGTTCTACGATGCCAAAGGCATTCGTAACGTGTACCTGGGCGAATACACCCGTGTCGACGGCACCAAAATGACCGGCGCCAGCCTGTCCTCTCTGGTGGCCAAGGCTGACCCGGCGGCCGACACCGCGCTGAAAGCCGACCTGGCTGCGACCGAAGCCAAGATGCAGGTCATTGTCGATCATGCCAACAAGGGTGAGCACTACGACCAGCTGATCGCTGCCGGTAACACCGCTGGCAACCAGATTGTTCGTGACGCCATCGCTTCGCTGGTCAAGCAGACCGGTTCGATCGAAGCTGCCGCTGGCAAGCTGGGCATCAGCGACCTGAACCCGGACAACGCTGATCACGAATTCTGATCAACGCTGGCTGAATAAAAAAGGCGACCTCCGGGTCGCCTTTTTCATGCCTGCCAGACACCACCCCCTGTAGGAGCGAGGCTTGCCCGCGAAGACGGCGTCACAATCAACATCGTGAGTACCTGAAACACCGCTTTCGCGAGCAAGCTTCGCTCCTACAGGGGATCGTGGTTTGCGGGAAAACCCTGCGCCACATCAACCAAACGATAATTCCTCTTATTCAATCTCCCCTGCCCTGTTAGACTTTGCGCCCTTGTTTTGCTCGTCTTGCAGGATGTCTGATGCCCTCGCTGCCTCTTCGCTTGTCCGCACTGTTTCTGGCCCTGGGCCTGAGTGCCTGCGATGACGCCCCGCGTTTTACCCAGGCCGAACCCGGTGAAGCCCGGTCCGGTGGCAGCGCGACCGTGCGCAAGACCGATCAGAACGCCTTTTCCCTGCCCTCCGCCAACCTGCCGCCGTCACGGCGCGTGGACTTCAGCGTCGGCAACAGCTTCTTCCGCAACCCCTGGGTGATCGCCCCGTCGACCACCACGGCCCGCGACGGCCTCGGCCCACTGTTCAACACCAATGCTTGCCAGGGCTGCCATATCAAGGACGGTCGCGGTCACCCGCCTGCACCTGATGCATTGAATGCCGTTTCGATGCTGGTGCGCCTGTCGATACCCGATTCACCGACCTACGCCAAAATCATCGAGCAGCAAGGTGTCGTGCCCGAGCCGGTCTACGGCGGCCAGTTCCAGGACATGTCGGTGCCCGGCGTGGCTCCGGAAGGCAAGGTTCGGGTTGATTACACGCCGGTGCCGGTGCGTTTCAAGGACGGCACCGAAGTCGAGTTGCGCAAGCCGACATTGCAGATCACCCAACTCGGCTACGGCCCGATGCACCCGGACACGCGTTTCTCCGCGCGCGTCGCCCCGCCGATGATTGGCCTCGGGCTGCTCGAGGCGATCCCGGAAGAAGCGATCCTCGCCAATGCCGCCGCGCAGGCCAAAGAGAAAAACGGCATCAATGGCCGACCGAACCAGGTCTGGGATGACGCCCTGCAGAAAACTGTCCTCGGCCGATTCGGCTGGAAGGCCGGGCAGCCAAACCTCAATCAACAGAACGTTCACGCGTTTTCTGGTGATATGGGCCTCACGACCAGCCTGAGACCCTTTGATGACTGCACCGAGGCGCAAACCGCCTGCAAACAGGCGCCGAACGGCAACGGCCCGGACGGCGAACCGGAAGTCAGCGATAACATTCTGCGTCTGGTGCTGTTCTACAGCCGTAACCTTGCCGTACCGGCTCGCCGCGATGTCGGCACACCGCAAGTGCTGGCCGGCAAGACCCTGTTTTTCCAGGCCGGTTGCCAGTCCTGCCACACACCCAAATACACCACCGCCGCCAACGCGGCAGAACCTGAACTGGCCAATCAAGTGATTCGCCCTTACAGCGATCTGCTGCTGCACGACATGGGCGACGGCCTGGCCGACAACCGCAGCGAATTCCAGGCCAGTGGCCGCGACTGGCGCACGCCGCCGTTGTGGGGCATCGGCCTGACGCAGGCAGTCAGTGGCCACACCCAGTTCTTGCATGACGGCCGCGCCCGCAATCTGCTCGAAGCCGTGCTCTGGCATGGCGGCGAAGCAAAAGCGGCCCAGCAACAGGTTTTGTCTTTCAATGCCGAGCAGCGCGCGGCGTTACTGGCGTTTTTGAATTCCCTTTAAACGTATTCCTTAGCGGGAGCCCTAAATGTTCCGTCCCAAGTTGTTGTTCACCAGCCTTGCCGCACTCGCCCTCGGCGCCTGCTCACCGCAGGATCCGCAGGCTGTCACGTCGGCGGCCATTGCCAAGTCGGTGATCCTGCCGACCTACACGCGCTGGGTTGAAGCCGATCGCCAGTTGGCCGTCAGTGCGCTGGCCTATTGCGAAGGCAAGGAAAACCTCGACACCGCCCGTGCCGATTTCCTGCATGCGCAGAAAGCCTGGGCCGAGCTGCAACCGTTGCTGATCGGGCCGCTGGCCGAAGGCAATCGCGCCTGGCAGGTGCAATTCTGGCCGGACAAGAAAAACCTGGTGGGCCGTCAGGTCGAGCAACTGGTGACCGCGCAACCACAGATCGATGCCACCGCCCTGGCCAAATCCAGCGTTGTGGTGCAAGGCCTCTCGGCTTACGAATACATCCTCTTCGACAGCAAACCTGACGTGGCCAACGAGGCGCAAAAAGCCAAGTATTGCCCTCTGCTGAAAGCCATTGGCGAGCGTCAGAAACAGCTGGCCGAAGAGATTCTGCAAACCTGGAACAACACCGACGGCATGCTCGCGCAGTTGAGCAAGTTCCCGAACCAGCGTTACGCCGACTCCCACGAAGCGATTGCCGATCTGCTGCGTGTACAGGTCACCGCTCTCGACAGCCTGAAGAAAAAACTCGGCACGCCGATGGGCCGCCAGACCAAGGGTGTACCGCAACCATTCCAGGCTGACCAGTGGCGCAGCCAGTCGTCCCTGACGAGTATGGAAGCGAGCCTCGCCGCCGCCAAAACCGTGTGGGAAGGCGTCGACAACAAAGGCCTGCGTGGCTTGCTGCCAAGCGAGCAGAAACCTTTGGCCGACAAGATCGACGCCGCTTACGCCGCGTCCCTGAAACTGTTCGCCAGCAACCAGCGTTCGCTGACTGAAATGCTCAACGACGACGCAGGTCGCCAGCAGCTCAACGACATCTACGACAGCCTCAACGTCGTCCACCGCCTGCACGAGGGCGAACTGGCCAAGGCATTGGGCATCCAACTGGGCTTCAACGCCAACGACGGTGACTGATGAGGGCGAGTGCCATGCTGCGACGACAGGCTCTGACGTTAGGTAGTTTGCTGCTGGGAGCAGTGACACTGGGCGGCTGGACGCTGTTCAAGCAAAAGGACAAGAGCCCGCTGCTGCTTTCGGCGCGGGACGATGGCGACGGCAAGCACTATGCCGTCGGTTATCGGCTGGACGGTACGCAGGTGTTCGCCACCCACGTCGGCCAGCGCTGCCACGACATCATCAACCACCCGACGCTGCCGATCGCGCTGTTCGTCGCCCGGCGTCCAGGCACCGAAAGTTACCTGATCGACCTGCGCGACGGCACGCTGCTGCAAACCGTGGCCTCGCAACCGAACCGGCACTTCTACGGTCACGCGGTGATTCACCAGAGCGGCGACTGGCTGTACGCCACCGAGAACGACACGTCCGATCCCGGTCGCGGCTTGCTCGGTGTGTACAAGTTCGAAGGCGAGCGTCTGGTGCACAGCGGCGAGATTTCGACCCATGGCATCGGCCCGCATCAGGTGTCGTGGATGCCCGATGGCGAAACCCTGGTGGTGGCCAACGGCGGCATTCGCACCGAGGCTGAAAGCCGCGTCGAGATGAACCTCAACGCCATGGAACCAAGCCTGGTGCTGATGCAGCGCGACGGTACATTGCTGAGCAAGGAAACCCTCGCGCAACAGATGAACAGCGTGCGGCACCTGGGGATCGCCAGTGATGGCACCATCGTCGCCGGTCAGCAATTCATGGGGCCGTCCCATGAGTCGTCGGAGCTGTTGGCGATCAAGCGTCCGGGGCAACCGTTCGTGGCGTTCCCGGTGCCCGAGCATCAGTTGCAAGCCATGGGGCATTACACCGCCAGTGTCGCGGTGCACAGTGATTTGCGCCTGGTCGCGTTGACGGCGCCACGGGGCAATCGCTTTTTCATCTGGGACATGGACAGCGGTGAAGTGCGCCTGGATGCGCCGCTTCCCGATTGTGCCGGGGTGGGTGCGGTGGCCGACGGTTTTGTCGTGACCTCGGGTCAAGGCCGATGCCGGTACTACGATTGCCGCCAGACAAACCTTGTTGCAAAACCCCTCGAACTGCCTGCGGGGCTCTGGGATAACCACCTGCACCTCATCTGACTGCCCCGCTCTTGTAGGAGCAGAGCTTGCTCGCGAAGGCGGCGGCACATGCAAAATGGATGTGCCTGACACACCGCTTTCGCGAGCAAGCTCTGCTCCTACAGGTTTTGCGCCTGCCTGTAAAAAGTGGCAGTTGGAATACCCGGCACACTCGGAGTAATGTGCCCGACTGTCTCACCTGATTTTCTCCAAGGAAGTGGAAATATGCTGCGTCGCCGCATGCTGATCATGTTGGGTGTTGTTTTGCTGATCGTACTGGTTCTGGCCGGTTACAAAGCCTTCTCCATCTACACGATGATTCAAGGCTTCGCTGTGCCGAAACCGCCGATCAGCGTCGCCGTGGCTACTGCTACCGAGCAACCGTGGCAGGAACGCCTGCCTACCGTCGGCACGCTCAAGGCGCTGCAAGGCGTGGACCTGAGCCTGGAGACCGACGGCACCGTCATCGATTTGCAGTTCGAGTCAGGGCAGAAGGTCAAGGTAGGTCAACCACTCCTGCGCCTCGACAGCGCCGTGGAAAGTGCCTTGCTGGAAACCGCCCAGGCCGACCTCGGGCTGGCCCAGCTCGATTACGGTCGCGGTAGCCAACTGGTGGGCAGCCAGGCCATTTCCAAAGGTGAGTTCGACCGACTTTCGGCGGTGCTGAAAAAAAGCAAAGCCACGGTCAATCAACTCAAGGCTGCACTCGGCAAAAAAAGCATCGTTGCCCCCTTCAGCGGGACCATCGGCATTCGGCAGGTGGACGTTGGCGACTACCTTGCCAGCGGCACCATGATTGCCACCCTGCAAGACCTCAGCAGTCTCTACGTCGACTTTTTCGTGCCCGAACAGTCGGTGCCGAAGATCGCCATCGGCCAGCCGGTTGAAATCATCGTCGCGGCCTACCCGGCTCAGACCTTCCCCGGCACCATCAGCGCGATCAACCCGAAAATCGAGAACAGCACGCGCAACATGCAGGTCCGCGCGACCCTGGCCAACCCCGACGGCAAACTGTTACCGGGCATGTTCGCCAGTCTGCAGGTGATGCTGCCCGACCCACAGCCGCGCATCGTCGTGCCGGAAAGCGCGATCACGTACACGCTGTACGGCAATTCGTTGTACGTGGCAGCGCAGAAAAAAACCGAAGACGGCAGCATCGAAAAAGACGACAAGGGCCAACCGATCCTGATCGCCGAACGCCGTTTCATCGAAACCGGCGAGCGACGCGATGGGCAGGTGATGATTACCAAAGGCGTGAAGAACGGCGAAAAAGTGGTCACCGCCGGCCAGATCAAACTGGACAACGGTGCGCACATTGCCATCAGCGACGACAAGACCCTGGCCGAGAAGAACAGTCAGCCGCGCGCTGACTGATCAAGGAACCCCCAATGGCTTTTACCGACCCGTTCATCCGCCGCCCGGTGCTCGCCACCGTGGTCAGCCTGTTGATTGTGCTGCTGGGCTTTCAGGCCTGGAGCAAGCTGCCGCTGCGCCAATACCCGCAAATGGAAAACGCCCTGATCACGGTGACCACCGCGTACCCCGGGGCGAACGCCGAAACCATTCAGGGCTACATCACCCAACCGATGCAACAGAGCCTGGCGAGCGCCGAGGGCATCGACTACATGACCTCGGTCAGTCGCCAGAACTTCTCGGTGATCTCGATCTACGCGCGCATCGGTTCCAACAGCGACCGCTTGTTCACCGAGCTGCTGGCCAAGGCCAACGAAGTGAAAAACCAGTTGCCTCAGGACGCCGAAGACCCGGTACTGAGCAAGGAAGCCGCCGATGCGTCGGCGCTGATGTACATCAGCTTCTTCAGCAAGGAAATGAGTAACCCGCAGATTACCGATTACCTGTCGCGAGTGATTCAGCCAAAACTGGCGACCCTGCCAGGCATGGCCGAAGCCGAGATTCTCGGCAACCAGGTATTCGCCATGCGCCTGTGGCTGGACCCGGTGAAACTGGCGGGTTTCGGCCTCAGCGCCAGCGATGTGACCGATGCCGTGCGCAAGTACAACTTCCTCTCCGCCGCCGGCGAAGTGAAAGGCGAGTACGTGGTCACCAGCATCAACGCCAACACCGAGCTCAAATCCGCCGAAGCCTTCGCCGCGATTCCGCTCAAGGTCGACGGTGACAGCCGGGTGCTGCTCAGCGATGTCGCGCGGGTCGAGATGGGCGCGGAAAACTACGACACCATCAGCTCCTTCGGTGGCACGCCCTCGGTGTATATCGGCATCAAGGCAACGCCCGGCGCCAACCCGCTGGACGTGATCAAGGAAGTGCGCAAGATCATGCCGGACCTGGAAGCCCAGCTGCCGCCGAACCTCAAGGGTGAAATTGCCTACGACGCCACGCTGTTTATCCAGGCCTCGATCGACGAAGTGGTGAAAACCCTGTTCGAAGCGGTGCTGATCGTGATCGTCGTGGTGTTTCTGTTCCTCGGTGCGCTACGTTCGGTGGTGATCCCGGTGGTGACCATTCCGTTGTCGATGATCGGCGTGATGTTCTTCATGCAGATGATGGGCTACTCGATCAACCTGCTGACCCTGCTGGCGATGGTATTGGCCATTGGCCTGGTGGTGGACGACGCCATCGTGGTGGTGGAAAACATCCACCGTCACATCGAAGAAGGCAAGACGCCGCTGGACGCCGCCATTGAAGGCGCCCGGGAAATCGCCATGCCGGTAGTCTCGATGACCATCACCCTGGCGGCGGTCTACGCCCCGATCGGCTTCCTGACCGGCCTCACCGGGGCGCTGTTCAAGGAGTTCGCCCTGACGCTGGCCGGTGCGGTGGTGATCTCCGGCATCGTCGCCCTGACGTTGTCGCCGATGATGTGCGCCTTTCTGCTGCGCCACGACGAAAACCCCAGCGGCCTTGCTCATCGACTGGACCTGATTTTCGAAGGCCTCAAGCGCCGCTACCAGCGCATGCTGCACGGCACGCTCAACACGCGGCCGGTGGTGCTGGTGTTCGCGGTGATCGTGCTGTGCCTGATTCCGGTGCTGCTCAACTTCACCAAATCGGAACTGGCACCGGACGAGGACCAGGGCGTCATTTTCATGCTGGCCAGCGCCCCGCAGCCAACCAACCTTGATTACCTGAACACCTACACCGACGAGTTCGTCAGCATCTTCAAGGCGTTTCCCGAGTACTACTCCTCGTTCCAGATCAACGGCTTCAACGGCGTGCAATCGGGGATTGGCGGTTTCCTGCTCAAACCGTGGAACGAGCGTGAGCGCACGCAAATGCAGATCCTGCCTGCGGTCCAGAGCAAACTGGAAAGCATTCCAGGCTTGCAGATTTTCGGTTTCAACCTGCCTTCCCTGCCGGGGACCGGCGAAGGGCTGCCGTTTCAATTCGTCGTCAATACCGCCAACAATTACGAGTCATTGCTGCAAGTGATGGACCGGGTGAAAAAACGCGCGATGGAGTCCGGCAAGTTTGCCTTCGTCGACGTTGACCTGGCCTTTGACAAACCCGAAGTCGTGGTCGATATCGACCGGGCGAAGGCCGCGCAAATGGGCGTGTCGATGCAGGATCTGGGCGGCACGCTGGCGACGTTGCTGGGCGAGGCGGAGATCAACCGGTTCACCATTGAAGGTCGCAGCTACAAAGTCATCGCGCAGGTCGAACGGCCCTTCCGGGACAACCCCGACTGGCTGAACAACTATTACGTGAAGAACACCAAGGGCGAACTACTGGCCCTGTCGACCCTGATTACCGTGACCGACCGGGCACGCCCACGACAACTGAATCAGTTCCAGCAGCTCAACTCGGCGATCCTGTCCGGGGTCCCGCTGGTGAGCATGGGTGAAGCCCTCGACGCGGTGCGTCAGATTGCCCGGGAAGAGGCACCCGCAGGTTTTGCCGTCGACTATGCCGGTGCATCGCGGCAGTACGTGCAGGAAGGCATTGCGCTGTGGGTCACTTTTGCCTTGGCATTGGCGATCATTTTCCTGGTGCTGGCGGCGCAGTTCGAAAGCTTCCGCGATCCGCTGGTGATTCTGGTGACCGTGCCGCTGTCGATCTGCGGCGCTCTGATTCCGCTGTTCCTCGGTTGGTCGAGCATGAACATCTACACCCAGGTCGGGCTGGTGACGTTGATCGGATTGATCAGCAAGCACGGGATCCTGATCGTCGAGTTCGCCAACCAGTTGCGCAAGGACAAGGGCCTGACGCCGCGCGAAGCGGTTGAGGAAGCAGCGGCCATTCGTCTGCGTCCGGTGCTGATGACCACCGCGGCGATGGTATTTGGCATGGTGCCGTTGATCATCGCCACGGGCGCGGGCGCTGTCAGCCGGTTCGACATCGGCACAGTGATCGCCACGGGAATGTCGATCGGGACGTTGTTTACGCTGTTTGTGCTGCCGTGCGTGTACACGCTGCTGGCTAAACCCGATAAACCATAAAAAGCTGTGTAGGAGCGAGGCTTGCCCGCGAAAGCGGTGTGTCAGGCACGACGCCTTCGCGGGCAAGCCTCGCTCCTACAATAACGGGCATAAAAAAGGCCTCGCATTTGCGAGGCCTTTTATTTGGGCTTCAATCTGGTCAACTCTGCGGCCTCAGTCCTTGAGAAAGTCCGAACATGAACAGCAATAGATCATGATCGGGTTGGGTTGCAACGGTCGCCTTCGCAACCCGTGGCATCGGACAACGCACGTCCCCGCTCACTGAACTGAGGACCTGCGTGCGGGGCTGCTCCCAAGCCGCCACCGCCAGTGAAGCAACTGCCAAGGCTCCTATCAGGAACAAACCTCTAGCAATTTCGAGTTTCATTGCTATAAACCTTTGATAGCGCTGCCAAACGCCGTCTCATAAAGGTAGACGAGATTTTTCCAGTCCGTGTCGCTGAACGACGAGTGGCGGCGCAGTTGCCGCATGTCATGGGTAGCGGCGCGACGGGTGGTCAAACGCTTCCGGCTCTTCTCCAGATCGAGCATGGCAATCTCGACGTTGGCGGCCTCGCCCTCACCAGTGACGCGTACGAATACGTGCTTCATATAGAGGCAGCCGTGCTGCCAGCGGCCCTTGTGCATGCGAGCCAGATTCTCGGCCAGATCCTTCAGGACCCGATCATGCACCGCCTCGCCATGACGTTCGCGACCACCACCTGCATACCAGTGTTCGATTTCTTCGAAACCGTCCAGTGCCTTGGTCACCAGCAATGCGCGCCACTTGTGAACCGGGTCATGCTGCGCACCGCAGAAAACAATCTCCGGAACGCGCACGTCGATCAGGCGCATGCCCATGAGCGCATCTCGCTCACGCAACACCGTCGGCCGACCGAAAGGATGCAGCCAACTCCGATAGATATGTCCGGTCTGACGTTTGACGTAGAGCAGTTGTCCCTTGCTGCTCTTGATACGCTGCACGCCACTTTCGCCGCCACGACGGACGTTGGGTTCTTCAACCCACTCACCGCGCTGATTCCAGAAATAGTCAAAGCGGTCTTGGGAAGCGACGTCCGTTTCTGCTGCACACTGCACTGCCATTGAGTTACCTCTTGCGTAATACATAAACCCGCCACATGGCATAGAGCGGTAAAAAGTCCAGTTGTTCCTGGACTCGAAAACCCGCCTGCTCGAACTCCTTTTCGACCGTAGCCGCCGGTAACACAAATCGGTTTTGGTAACCGAGATGCCCACGTGTTTTTTCAAGCCGCCTGCGTTTCCAGGCTTTGAAGTTGCCGTCCACCCACAACGAAAGAATCACACTGTCACGCGTGACGCGTTCGAACTCACGCAATATGGCCAGTCGATGCTCGGCTTCACCGATGTGGTGCAGCAAACGCATACAAAAAATGCTGTCGACGGCGTTATCAGGCAAGGCAATGTCGAACGCAGATGTGTGCAAGGGTTGTACCCGTTTCACCACATCGGCCGGTTGCGCCTTCAAAGCGATCTTCAGCATGGACTCGGAGTTGTCCGCACCGATAATCACCCGATTGGCTTTTTCCGCCAGTAGTGGCCAGAAGCGCCCGGCACCGCAGGGTAAATCGAGAACCAGGCCAGGTTCACCGGCCAATGTCAAAGCCTTGCGCGCCAGTTGCTCGTCACGCCAATGGGACAGTCGGCGACCGAGTCCGTCCTGATGTTTGCGCAGGTATTTCTGAGCGTGTTGATCGTCGTATTTTTCGGAAAAATCAAGTTTGATCGGGCCAGCCATCACGAAGGGCTCCTGCGTTTCTGATGACCACTACCCTAAGGAATGGTGTGTCAGCGCCAGGTCATGCCTTCGTGAAAAAATCGTGGTGTAAAACCCCGATTTATTTCGAGGTTTTACAGGTTGATGGCAGTGGCCGAGGGCCACCAACGAAATCAACTATCGCGCTGACTCAACGTCACCTGAAAACGACAGCCATTGGGCTCCATATTCGTCAGGCTGACATTCCACCCCTGGTTCTCGCAGATCCGCTGCACCAGCGACAGGCCCAGCCCCAGGCCTTCACCGCGTTTCTCGTTGCCACGCACGAACGGCTCGAACATCGCCTCGCGTTTTTCCTCGGGAATGCCCACACCACTGTCCTCGACCGTGAAACCGGCGGTCGTCAGCGTCAAGCGGATGAAGCCTCGTTCGGTGTAATGCAGCGCGTTACGCAGCAGGTTACCCATGACTGCGTGCAACAGGGTTGCGTTGTAGCAGGTGCTGGCCGGATTGCCCGGTTCAAATATCAGCGACAGCCCTTTTGCCTCGATCGGTTCTCGCCATAAATTGAGCAGCCCGCCGGCGACCTGGCTCAAGGACTGCTGCGGCGCCATGCTGGCGTCTTCATGTTGGGCGCGGGCCAGCATCAGGAAGGTTTGCACCAGCTCACGCATCTCTTCGCAGGCGCGGGCGATTCGTTCAACCTGAGCCCGACCCCGCTGGTCGATGCCGGGGTTTTCCAGCAACAGCTCACAGGAACTGGCCAGCACCATCAACGGCGTGCGCAATTCGTGGCTGACGTCGCTGGTGAACAATCGCTCCCGGGTCAATGCCTGCCGCAAGCGCCCGAGGGTGGCGTCGAAGGCTACCGCCAGCTCGCCCACTTCATCAGCGGCGTAGTCCGGTGCCAATGGAGGCGCCAGCCCCAGGAGCTGATCGCGGTGACGCACCTGCCGAGCGAGGCGCACCACCGGCGCCATCACTTTACGCGCGAGGACCCAGCCGAGGAACACCGCCAACGCCAGGCTCAAGACGAAGCCCACCAGCACCACCGCGAACAGCACCCGCTCACGCTCTTCGAAATCACTCTGGTCTTGCAGCAGCACATAATGCCGGCCGTCGACGACTTCGACCATCGCGTGATACGACAGCTGCTCCCGGAACACCTCGTGAAAACCCGGCTCCAGATGACGCAAATCCTTGGGCAAGTCGAAATCGCCCGGCCCGCCGCTGAAGTAGAACAGCTGGTCTGGTTCGGGGCGATGGCTCCAGTCCGAGACACTGTCCATCAACAACAGACGTTGCAGATCGCCACCCAGACCTGCCGAAATCAGTTTTTCTTCCACCAGGTGCACGGTTGCCACAATGCCCATGGCGAAGGCGCCTGCCACCAATGCGCTCATCAGCGCAAAGGCGATGATGATCCGTTGAGCAAGGCTCTGTTTAAACTCCATCACGGCCCTCGGCCAAGCGATAACCCACACCGTGTACGGTTTGCAGCAACGGCTTGGCGAACGGCTTGTCGATCACCTGACGCAATTGGTGGACGTGGCTGCGCAGGCTGTCGCTGTCCGGGCAGTCATCGCCCCACAGGGCCTCTTCGAGAATTTCCCGGCGCAAGACGTGCGGGCTTTTCTGCATCAGCACGGCCAACAGTTTCAGGCCGACCGGGTTGAGTTTCAGCAAGCGCCCTTCGCGGGTGACTTCCAGGGTATCGAGGTCGTAGCTCAGATCGCCGACTTGCAGGGTACGACGACCGCCGCCCTGCGCCCGGCGCATCACCGCTTCGATCCGCGCGGCGAGTTCAGACAGGGCGAAAGGTTTGATCAGGTAATCATCGGCCCCGGACTTGAAGCCTTGCAGCCGGTCGTCCAGTTGATCGCGAGCGGTCAGCATGATCACCGGGGTGTCACGACGAGCGTCTTCGCGCAGGCGTTTGCATAACGTATAGCCGTCGATGCCGGGCAACATGATGTCGAGCACGATCAAGTCGTAGTGCTCGGTGGCCGCCAGGTGCAGGCCAGACAAACCGTCCTGCGCGCAATCCACGGTGTAGCCTTTGAGCCCCAGGTAATCGGCCAGATTGGCCAGGATATCGCGGTTGTCTTCAACCAATAGAATTCGCATGGGCACCTCCTCCGTACACAGTAACGGCCGTCTTGGCCCGCGCAGCTTAAGGCCTGGCGTGGCGCAGAGCCAGAACTGTGTGCAGTGGCCAAACCCATTGATAAACCCGGTGTGACGTTGACGATTTTTTCACTATCGGTTCACACGGCAGCGACAGAAACAGGCCCAAACTCCGCGCGGCTGCGCTCTCAAGAACATTTAACCGACCAAGGAACTGCCATGGTTTCGACCACTGCCCGCCCCGCCTCTCGCCCTCTGAACTTCTGGGTGTGCCTGGGTGTGCCCGCCGTTGCGGCGATCATTCTGGTGTTGCTCGAACTGACGTCCGTGGACATGGACCTGGCGAGGATGTTCTACGACCCGGCTGCGGGGGATTTCATCGGACGGCACAGTTACTTCCTCGAAAACATCCTGCATGACCGCGCCAAACAAGTGGTCATCGCGTTTTCAGTGTTGGCCATCTTCGGCTTCATCGGCGCCTTTTTCATCGACCGGCTCAAACCGTTCAAACGGGAACTGGGCTGCCTGGTGCTGTCCCTTGGCCTGGCGACCTCTTTTGTCACGCCCGTCAAAGCAGTGACCGCAGTTCAATGCCCATGGAGCCTGGAGCAATTCGGCGGTCATGAAACCTACAGTGAACTGCTCAGCCCGCGCCCACCTACCGAAAAACCCGGCCGTTGCTGGCCGGGGGGTCATGCCGCCACCGGTTTCACGTTGTTTGCGCTGTTTTTCGTGCTGCGCGACCGACGTCCGCGTCTGGCGCGCAAGGCGCTGGTGTTCGCGTTTGCGCTGGGCACGGTGTTTTCCATCGGCCGGATGCTGCAGGGCGCGCATTTTTTCTCGCACAACGTGTGGACAGCGATTTTCTGCTGGCTGATTTGTCTGGGGTCGTATTACTACATCCTTTATCGACCGGCGTTGAAGGCTGATCGAGTAACCAAGGCAGAACCTGTCGGCGCCTGATCTGACGCCTTCGCGGGCAAGCCTCGCTCCTACAAGGATCGCGCAGAACCTGTAGGAGCGAGGCTTGCCCGCGAAGGGGTCCACAAAAGCAACACAACTTTCTGGCACGCAATAAAAAACCCCGCCTGCTTTCGCAGGCGGGGTTTTTTCGTACGGGGTAAGGCTGGCTTACATCATGCCGCCCATACCGCCCATACCGCCCATGTCTGGCATGCCGCCGCCAGCTGGTGCGTCTTCCTTGATCTCGGCGATCATGGCTTCGGTGGTGATCATCAGGCTGGCAATCGACGAAGCCGCTTGCAGAGCCGAACGAGTCACTTTGGCCGGGTCCAGGATACCCATTTCGATCATGTCGCCGTATTCGCCGGTGGCAGCGTTGTAACCGTAGTTACCCGAACCCTGCTTGACCTTGTCCACAACTACGCTTGGCTCGTCGCCGGAGTTGGCAACGATCTGGCGCAGTGGAGCTTCTACAGCGCGACGCAGCAACTGGATGCCAACGTTCTGGTCATCGTTGTCGCCTTTCAGCTCGGAGATAGCCTGCAGAGCGCGAACCAGTGCCACGCCGCCGCCAGGTACCACGCCTTCTTCAACGGCTGCACGGGTAGCGTGCAGGGCGTCTTCAACGCGGGCTTTCTTCTCTTTCATTTCAACTTCGGAACCAGCGCCAACCTTGATCACTGCAACGCCGCCGGACAGCTTGGCCAGACGCTCTTGCAGTTTTTCACGGTCGTAGTCGGACGAAGTGTCGGCCACTTGCTGACGGATCTGCAGAACGCGAGCCTGGATGTCAGCCTCAACGCCGGCACCGTCGATCACGGTGGTGTTTTCTTTGGACAGGATTACGCGCTTGGCATTACCCAGGTGTTCCAGGGTAGTGCTTTCCAGGCTCAGACCGATCTCTTCGGAGATAACGGTACCGCCAGTCAGAACAGCGATGTCCTGCAGCATGGCCTTGCGACGGTCGCCGAAGCCTGGAGCCTTGACGGCTGCGACTTTGACGATGCCACGCATGTTGTTCACAACCAGAGTCGCCAGGGCTTCGCCTTCAACGTCTTCGGCCACGATCAGCAGTGGACGGCCGGCTTTGGCAACGGCTTCCAGTACTGGCAGCATTTCGCGGATGTTCGAGATCTTTTTGTCGACCAGCAGGATCAGCGGACCGTCCAGCTCGGCAGTCATGGTCTCTGGCTTGTTGACGAAGTACGGGGACAGGTAGCCACGGTCGAACTGCATGCCTTCAACAACCGACAGTTCGTTTTCCAGGCCCGAGCCTTCTTCAACGGTGATCACGCCTTCTTTACCGACTTTTTCCATGGCTTCGGCAATGATGTCGCCGATGGAGTTGTCGGAGTTGGCCGAGATGGTGCCGACCTGAGCGATTGCCTTGGTGTCAGCGCATGGCTTGGACAGGGCTTTCAGCTCTTTGACGATCGCGATGGTCGCTTTGTCGATACCGCGCTTGAGGTCCATCGGGTTCATGCCGGCAGCGACGGCTTTCAGGCCTTCGTTGACGATCGATTGAGCCAGAACGGTAGCGGTGGTGGTGCCGTCGCCTGCGTCATCGTTGGCACGGGAGGCAACGTCTTTGACCAGCTGCGCGCCCATGTTTTCGAAGCGATCTTTCAGCTCGATTTCTTTGGCAACGGACACGCCGTCCTTGGTGATGGTCGGAGCGCCGAAGCTCTTCTCGATGATCACGTTACGGCCTTTAGGGCCCAGGGTCGCTTTTACTGCGTCAGCCAGGACGTTTACACCGGCGAGCATTTTCTTGCGGGCGGAGTCGCCGAATTTAACTTCTTTAGCAGCCATGATCGATATTCCTTAAATACTTTGTAGTAGCGGGAAAATGAGCGGGGAATCAGCCTTCGATAACAGCGAGGATCTCGTCTTCGCGAATTACTACCAGCTCATCACTACCGTCTTTCACCGTATCGCGGGAGTAAGCACCAAACAGAACCTTGTCACCGACTTTCACGTCCAGCGCGCGCACTTCACCGCTAACCAACAGGCGACCGGCGCCTACGGCGATGACTTCACCGGTGTTGGCTTTTTCAGCAGCCGAACCTGGCAGGACGATACCGCCAGCGGTTTTCTTTTCTTCTTCGCTGCGACGGATGACGACGCGGTCATGCAGAGGACGAAGCTTCATTGTCGATCTCTCCTAATTGTGGTTTTCATCGGCCGGTGTAGTCCCGGCGGGTTTAACAAATCCGGCGGTGCCGGGTGCGGTTCGTCAAGCGAACCGCGGAAGTCTGTCTGGCGTGATTGCCAGAAACCTTGCGGTGACCGTTACATAAGGGCGCATAAGCTTATTACAAGGGCGGGGATCGAAATTTTTTACGTTGATGCCCCGAAAACGAACACGGCACCCGAAGGTGCCGTGCAGGTGAAACGATTTACTTGGAATCGCGGTGTTCGAACTCGCCTTCGATCACGTTCGGCTCTCGGCCTAACGGCTCGCGCGGGGCAGGACCGCCACGCGGCTGAAGATCATCGGCGAACGCACGCTGACGGATCGCCGCCTCTTCGGCGCGCTGGCGCATTTTATTGGCCAGCAGTCGACGCGAGATCGGCAGCAGCATGATCAGGCCCAGCACGTCGGTGACGAAGCCCGGCAGAATCAACAGACCACCGGCCAGGGCCAGCATCAGGCCTTCGAGCATTGTCTGGGCTGGCAGTTCGCCGCGGTTCAGACTTTCACGCGCACGCAGCGCAGTTGCCAGGCCGGCGATGCGCAGCACGAACACGCCGAGCATCGAGCCGAGAATGACCAGCAGCAGCGCCGGGAAAAACCCGATGGCTCCGCTGACCTTGACGAATACGAACAGCTCCAACACCGGAAACAGTACAAAGAGCAATAAAAAAGGGCGCATCAAATGGTTCCTCAACGCAAGAATGCCTTGCCAGTCTTCCCTAGATGACGTCGCCCTTTCGTGAATTCAAGCGCCGGCCACTTCATTTTTCGGCCAATGCTCGGCGTGAGCCAGGAAAACCAAGGCCTCCCGAACTTGTGTCGGCGTATTACACGGGGCTTGAAACGGTAGCCAGTACAACGCCTGACCAATGCGCAGGTGCATGCCTTCAGTGTCGATCCCGGCCAATTGCGCCGGCTCGGTTTTCGGCAGCCCAGCCAGTTCGACGTAGTGGGCGATGGCTTTGGCGTGATCGGCGTTCATGTGCTCGACCATGCTCACCTCGGCCTTGCCGGCGAACGGGTTGGCCAACGTCAGTTGATCGACCCAATGAATCGCGCCGAAGCCGCCGATGTAGCGGTGACGCACGGGTTTGAGCACCCAGAAATCGAAATCGTGGGCCTTGTGGTAATTCTGCGAGTCCGGGAAGTAACGGTAGTAGCGCTCGGCGGCCGCTTCAATCGCAGCCGCGTCCTCGAGTTTTTCTGCTTCGGCGAGGTAAGTCAGGCGACCGACCGCTTGCACGTCCTCGGCCCCGCGCTCACCGACGAACAGCGAACACTTCGGGTCTTTCTGCAGATTATGCGTGTGCTGGGCGATGCGGCTGATCAGGATCAGCGGCCGGCCCTGCTCGTCCAGACAGTAAGGAACCACGGAGCCAAACGGGAAACCGGGCATCGCCTTGGAGTGCGTCGACAGCACTCCGCGGTATTCCTTGAGAAGCAATTCTCGGGCATTCTTGGCCGCTTCAACGCTCAATTTATGACTCCTTATATAGAATCCGTCGAAAAAACGGACAGGCGACTGCAGAAAGTTCCAGTCCGCCATCGGGGCAGTTCTCATGTGCAGCCAGGCCACATCAGGTGCAGATCGAGAGGCTCTCTAGAAGGAAGACCACTCCAACCTGCAACTGGGGCACGCGAATGCAACTCACTGACAAAGTAATCATTATCACTGGCGGTTGCCAGGGTTTAGGCCGTTCGATGGCCGAGTATTTCGCCGGCAAAGGCGCGAAGCTTGCGCTGGTTGACCTGAACCAGGAAAAGCTCGATGACGCCGTTGCCGCGTGCAAGGCCAAGGGCGTCGAGGCCCGCGCCTACCTGTGCAACGTGGCCAATGAAGAGCAAGTGACGCACATGGTCGCTCAGGTGGCCGAAGATTTCGGCGCGATTCATGGCTTGATCAACAACGCCGGGATCCTGCGTGACGGGCTGCTGTTGAAGGTCAAGGATGGCGAGATGACCAAGATGAGCCTGGCCCAATGGCAAGCGGTCATCGACGTCAACCTGACCGGCGTGTTCCTGTGCACCCGCGAAGTCGCGGCGAAAATGGTCGAGCTGAAGAATAGCGGCGCGATCATCAACATCTCGTCGATCTCCCGCGCCGGCAACGTCGGCCAGACCAACTACTCGGCGGCCAAGGCCGGGGTTGCTGCGGCGACCGTCACGTGGGCAAAGGAATTGGCGCGTTACGGCATTCGCGTTGCGGGCATTGCACCGGGCTTTATCGAGACCGAGATGACGCTGGGCATGAAGCCTGAAGCGCTGGAGAAAATGACGTCCGGGATTCCGCTCAAGCGCATGGGCAAGCCGGAAGAGATCGCCCATTCGGCGGCGTACATTTTCGAGAACGACTACTACACCGGCCGGATCCTGGAAATGGATGGCGGGTTGCGGATCTGACCAACACCGCAAAACAAATGTGGGAGCGAGCCTGCTCGCGATAACGGTGTGCCAGTCAACGCACCTGTTGAATGTTTATCCGCCATCGCGAGCAGGCTCGCTCCCACAATTGGATCGCGTTTAATCGTCGCTGATGGTGATGTTCGGCATCGCCGGGGTCGCCGCTTCCTGCAACACGATCCGCGCGCCGACGTGGCGGGCGAGTTCCTGATACACCAGCGCGATCGGGCTGTCCGGCTCGGCAATGACCGTTGGCTTGCCGCCATCGGCCTGTTCACGAATGGCCATCGCCAGCGGCAACGACGCCAACAGTTCGACGCCGTACTGATTGGCCAGCTTCACCCCACCGCCCTCACCGAACAGATGCTCGGCATGCCCGCAGTTCGAGCAGATGTGCACCGCCATGTTTTCCACCACGCCCAGCACCGGGATGTTGACCTTGCGGAACATCTCCACACCTTTGCGCGCGTCCAGCAACGCCAGGTCTTGCGGGGTGGTGACGATGACGGCGCCCGCTACCGGGACTTTCTGCGCGAGGGTCAGCTGGATGTCACCGGTGCCAGGCGGCATGTCGATGACCAGGTAATCCAGGTCGCCCCACGCGGTTTGCGTCACCAGTTGCAACAGCGCGCCGGAAACCATCGGCCCGCGCCAGACCATCGGCGTGTTGTCGTCGGTCAGGAAGGCCATGGACATCACTTCGACGCCATGGGACTCAATCGGCACGAACCATTTCTGATCCTTGACCTTTGGTCGGGTGCCTTCGGGAATGCCGAACATGATGCCCTGGCTCGGACCGTAAATGTCCGCATCCAGAATCCCCACCTTCGCGCCTTCGCGGGCCAGGGCCAGCGCGAGGTTGGCGGCGGTGGTGGACTTGCCCACGCCGCCCTTGCCGGATGCCACGGCCACAACGTTTTTGACGTTGGCCAGGCCCGGGATCTGTGCCTGAGCCTTGTGTGCAGCGATCACACTGGTGATATCAACGTGGGCGCTGGTGACGCCGTCGAGGCCTTCGATGGCCATCTGCAGCATCTGCGCCCAGCCACTTTTGAACAGGCCGGCGGCGTAACCCAACTCCAGCTGGACGCTGACGCGATCACCCTGGATGTCGATGTTGCGCACGCACCCGGCGCTGACCGGGTCCTGGTTCAGGTAAGGGTCGGTGTATTGGCGAAGGACGGCTTCCACCGCTGCGCGATTGACGGCGCTCATGGGCAACTCCGATAGCAAGACTGGAAAATCAGGCGGGTATCGTACCTGTTCTGATCGTTTGGCGGCATGCCGAAAAGATCTGTAGGAGCCGGCTTGCCGGCGATAGCTGACTTGAGGACGCCATCGCCGGCAAGCCGGGCTCCTACAGGAACGCGGCGCATCGCATGAATCCACGTCAGTCATCCAATGAAACAGGCGCACGGGGTGAAAAATATGCGCCGGCGCTTTATAGTGGCCGACCTCCGTTTCATCAAGTAGCCGAGCCCCATGTCCGAGCCACGCAAGATCCTCGTCACCAGCGCCCTGCCCTATGCCAATGGTTCGATCCATCTTGGCCACATGCTGGAATACATCCAGACCGATATGTGGGTGCGCTTCCAGAAGCACCGCGGCAACCAATGCATTTATGTCTGCGCCGACGACGCCCACGGTTCGGCGATCATGCTGCGCGCGGAAAAAGAAGGCATCACCCCGGAACAACTGATCGCCAACGTCCAGGCTGAACATAGCGCCGACTTTGCCGAGTTCCTGGTGGACTTCGACAACTTCCACTCCACTCACGCCGAAGAAAACCGTGAGCTGTCGAGCCAGATCTACCTGAAGCTGCGCGACGCCGGGCACATCGCCACGCGCTCGATCACGCAGTATTTCGACCCGGAAAAGAAAATGTTCCTGGCCGACCGCTTCATCAAGGGCACCTGCCCGAAATGCGGCACCGAAGACCAGTACGGCGACAACTGCGAGAAATGCGGCGCGACCTACGCACCGACTGACTTGAAGGATCCGAAGTCGGCCATCTCTGGCGCGACCCCGGTGCTCAAGGATTCCCAGCACTTCTTCTTCAAACTGCCGGACTTCCAGGAAATGCTGCAAACCTGGACCCGCAGCGGCACGTTGCAAGACGCCGTCGCCAACAAGATCGCCGAATGGCTGGATGCCGGTCTGCAACAGTGGGACATCTCCCGTGATGCGCCGTACTTCGGTTTCGAAATTCCAGGCGAGCCGGGCAAGTACTTCTACGTCTGGCTGGACGCGCCAATCGGTTACATGGCCAGCTTCAAGAACCTGTGCAACCGCACGCCGGAACTGGATTTCGATGCGTTCTGGGGCAAGGATTCCACCGCCGAGCTGTACCACTTCATCGGCAAGGACATCGTCAACTTCCACGCCCTTTTCTGGCCAGCGATGCTCGAAGGCGCCGGTTTCCGTAAACCGACCGGCATCAACGTGCACGGCTACCTGACCGTCAATGGTCAGAAAATGTCCAAGTCCCGCGGCACCTTCATCAAGGCCCGGACCTACCTGGATCACCTGTCGCCGGAATACCTGCGTTATTACTACGCGGCCAAACTGGGACGTGGCGTCGACGACCTCGACCTGAACCTCGAAGACTTCGTGCAGAAGGTCAACTCCGACCTCGTCGGCAAAGTCGTCAACATCGCCAGCCGCTGCGCCGGTTTCATCCACAAAGGCAACGCCGGCGTGCTGGTGGCCGGTAACGCCGCGCCAGAACTGACCGAAGCCTTCCTCGCCGCAGCGCCAAGCATTGCCGAAGCCTACGAGGCTCGCGACTTTGCCCGTGCCATGCGCGAAATCATGGGCCTGGCCGACCGCGCCAACGCCTGGATCGCCGACAAGGCGCCTTGGTCGCTGAACAAACAGGAAGGCAAGCACGACGAAGTCCAGGCGATCTGCGCGCTGGGCATCAACCTGTTCCGCCAACTGGTGATCTTCCTCAAACCGGTGCTGCCACTGTTGGCCGCCGATGCCGAGGCGTTCCTCAACGTCGCGCCGCTGACTTGGGCCGATCACGCGACCTTGCTCAGCAACCATCAGTTGAACGAGTTCAAGCCGCTGATGACCCGCATCGACCCGGTGAAAGTGCAAGCCATGACCGACGCTTCGAAAGAAGACCTGACCGCCAGCCAGACCGACACCGGCGACGCGGCACCTGCCGGCAACGGCGAACTGGCGAAGGATCCGCTGTCGCCGGAGATCGAATTCGATGCGTTTGCCGCCGTCGACCTGCGCGTGGCGCTGATCGTCAAGGCCGAAGCCGTGGAAGGCGCCGACAAGCTGCTGCGCCTGACCCTCGACATCGGTGACGAGCAACGCAACGTGTTCTCCGGGATCAAGAGCGCTTACCCGGATCCGTCCAAGCTCGATGGTCGCCTGACCATGATGATCGCCAACCTCAAGCCACGGAAAATGAAGTTCGGCATCTCCGAAGGCATGGTGATGGCGGCCGGTCCTGGCGGTGAAGAAATCTACCTGCTCAGCCCCGACAGCGGTGCCAAGCCAGGTCAGCGCATCAAGTAAGATCCTGCGGCAAACCGATCCCACAGTCGTGCCCGGCGCGACTGTGGGATTTTCATGTCTGGCCCCCCCTCCTTCCTTGCCGGATAATGCCTAACCTTGTTAGCAAGGCTTCTTTCTTCCGGCACGATCATGACCGAGATGCTTCTTACGCTTATCAGCGCTGCCCTGATCAACAACGTCGTGTTGCACTCGCCGCTGGGCGTCGATCCGCTGCTGGGCTCTGAGCGCCGTCAGGTGCATGCGCTGGGCATTGCGACGACGTGCCTGATGCTGATCGTCGGAATGCTTGGCTACGCGCTCTACCACTGGCTACTGGCGCCGCTGGAGCTGACTTCGCTGCGTTTGTTCGCGTTTCTGCCCCTGAGCGTGTTGTTGATCACACCGCTGCTGAAGCTGCTGCCGAAAGTGTTTTCGACGTTTTCGTTCGAAGGGCTCTGGCCGCTGCTGCTCGGCAATGCCGGCGTGCTCGGTCTGGCGCTGATCAACGCCCAGGAAAACCGCGGATTTTTCCACGCCACAGCCCTGAGCCTCGGCGCCGGGCTGGGGTTCTGGCTGGTGCTGAGTCTGTTCAGCGACTTGCGCCAGCGCACCCTCGATAACGATGTTCCCCTGCCCTTTCGCGGCCTGCCGATCGACCTGATCGGCGCCGGACTGATCGCAGTGGCTTTTCTCGGTTTCAGCGGACTGATCAAAACATGAGTCTGATTCAACGCATCGACGCCCTCTTGCCGCAGACCCAGTGCGGCAAATGTGGCCATCCCGGATGCAAGCCGTACGCAGAAGGCATCGCCAGCGGCGAGCCGATCAACAAGTGCCCGCCCGGCGGCAGCGAAACCATCGCAGCCCTGGCTGAGTTGCTGAAAGTGCCGGTGCTGGAGCTGGACGTCAGTCGCGGTTCGGCCCCGGCGCAAATCGCCTACATCCGCGAAGCCGAGTGCATCGGTTGCACCAAGTGCATTCAGGCCTGCCCGGTAGACGCCATCGTCGGCGCAGCGAAATTGATGCACACGGTGATCATCGACGAATGCACCGGTTGCGACCTTTGCGTGGCTCCTTGCCCGGTGGACTGCATCGAAATGCGGCCGTTGCCGCTGGCCACGGTGTTGCCGATTGTCGGTGGCCTGGCGTTCAGCCCTGAAGAACAACAGGCGCGTACCGCCAAACGCAATCACGCCCGGCGTCGCTTTGAACAGCGCAACGCCCGCTTGCACCGCGAAGAAGAACAGAAACTCGCCGAGCGTCAGGCCCGGGCACATCGCGCCGCGCAACAGCAGCACAGTGAAGTGACAACGCTCGACCCGGTTCAAGCCGCACTGGAGAGAGTTCGTGCGCAGAAAGCGGCCAATGCCGACGCGGCGTTGAAGAAAGCCAAAATCGATTTGGCGATGAGCCGCGCGCAACTGAACAAATCGCTCAAGGCGTTCGGCCATCCGCCGACCTTCGAACAGCAGTCGCAACTGATCGTCCTGCAACAGCAATTCGACGCAGCTGAACACGCCTTGGGGCAGTTGGAAAACAGCGCACCACCCGCCGCTGCGCCGGCGCCGCCAGTGAAGGACGCGGAGCTGAAGCGGGCGAAAATACAGTTGGCCATGCGCCGCGCCGAACTCAAGAAAGCACAAACCAGTGACGCGCCGGCCGAGCAAATCGAAGCACTGGAGCGTGCACTCGGCGACGCTGAAAAAGCCCTGCACGCGGCAGAAGCTACAAGCGAGCAGCCTTTACCTGACCTGGCGCGTATCGAAAAACGCCCCATCGACAGCCAGCTTCGACAGCTGAAAACCGAATTGGCCTACGCTCGCGCGGATGTCAGCAAACTCGAACGTCGCACCGACACACCCGCTGAGTTATTGGACAAGGCGCGCGCCCGCCTGCAAGAAGCCGAGCGCCAGGTGGATGCCTATGTCGCCCCTTGAATCGGTCGACGAGCGCCTTCAGCAGGCCATGAAGCTGGTGTTGCTGGCCACCGTGCCGGGGATGCTGGTGCTGTTCTGGTTGTATGGCTGGGGCGTGTTGATCAATTTGATCCTGGCCGGCGTTACCGCGCTGGCCGTTGAAGCGGCCGTGTTATGGCTGCGCAAACGCCAGATCAAACCGACCTTGAGCGATGGCAGCGCGCTGGTCAGTGCGACGCTGCTGGCCCTGGCTTTGCCGCCGTATTGCCCGTGGTGGCTGACGGTCTGCGCCGCGGCATTCGCACTGCTCGGCAAACAACTGTATGGCGGTGTAGGGAAAAACCCGTTCAACCCGGCGATGCTCGGTTTCGCTTTGGTGCTGGTGACCTTTCCCCAACCAATGACTCACTGGCCTTCGTCCCACGGCATGGAACTGCTCGGTGGCCTGCAGCAAGTGTTCGGTTTCAGCCTCAGCCAGACGCCGGATGCGTGGGTCCAGGCCACGGCGCTGGACAGCTTGCGAATCAACAAAAGCCTGACCATGGACGAACTCTTCGCCGGTAATCCGGCGTTCGGTCACTTCGGCGCACGCGGCGTGGAATGGGTCAACCTGGCGTTTCTGGCGGGCGGTTTGTTTCTGCTGCAACGGCAGGTATTCAGCTGGCATGCGCCGGTGGGCATGCTTGCCAGCCTGTTCGTCATCAGCCTGCTGTGCTGGAACGGTTCGGGCTCCGACTCCCATGGTTCCCCCCTGTTTCATCTGCTCACGGGCGCGAGCATGCTGGGCGCATTCTTTATCGTCACGGAGCCGGTGTCCGGCGCAAAAATCCCAGGTGCCCGACTGCTGTTCGGCGCGGGCGTGGGATTGCTGACTTACCTGATTCGCACTTGGGGCGGCTATCCGGACGGCGTTGCGTTTGCAGTGTTGTTGATGAATCTTTGCGTGCCGGCGCTGGAGCGGTTTGTCGCGTCCAGGCAGGAGCCGATTTCGCCATGAGCCGAACGTCGAGCGTTGTGATTCTGCTGTTGCTGGCAAGCCTGGGGATTGGCGCGACCTACCTTGTGCAGTACAGCAGCGCGCCACGTATCGCAGCCGAACAACGACGGATCGACAGCCGCAACCTGCTCGACTTGCTGCCTTCCGACAGTTACGACAATCAACCGCTGGAGCAGCCGCTGCAGCTCGGTAACCTGGCGTTGACCAACAGCACCTTGCTGGGCGGCTACCTCGCCACCAAGGCCGGCCAACCCGTTGCGGTCCTGCTGCGCAGCCAGACGATCGGGTATGCGGGCGCCATCGATTTGCTGATCGCCATTGACGCGAACGGCAAGTTGCTGGGGGTCAAGACCCTGAAACAATCAGAAACCCCGGGCCTGGGTGCGCGTATCGCCGACTGGCCCAATACCTGGCTTCAGGCGTTCACTGGCAAATCCTTGAATGAACCCGCCGACAGCGGTTGGGCGTTGAAAAAGGATCAGGGTCAATTTGATCAAATCGCTGGCGCGACTATTACCTCCAGAGCCGTGATCAATGCGATCCACGAGGCTCTGCGCTACTTCGATGAACACTCGCGTCAGCTGATCGGGAGCGACCTCCTCCATGAATAAGTCCGCGAATTTACAGAACTCGCTGATGCTCGCGCCGCTGATCGGCGCCACTGACTCGTTAGTGACCGCACTGGGTGTATGGCTGATGTTCATCGTGGTGATCAGTGCGTTTGGTGCGAGCATGGCTGCCTTGCGATCCCGACTGATCCCGGCGGCTCGCTTGTTCGCAGGCGTCCTGCTGGCGGCCACGCTGACCGGTTGTGCAGAACTCGCCGCGCAGGTCTGGTCACTTCAATGGCACCAGCATTCGGGGTTTTATGCAGCACTGATCGCTTTGCAGTGCGTCGTGTTGGAACATACCGGTTTTTTCCAGAGTGCATGGCGTGAGCGCCTGCGCCTGTGTGTCCTGTTCGGCGCGCTGATGGTTGGCCTGGGCCTGCTGCGCGAACTCCTCGGCGACGCAGGCTTGCGCCTGGCCACGTTGGCACCTGGCGGATTCATTCTGCTGGGCCTGCTGATCGCCGCCTGGCAAGCCTGGCCCCGCCCGAATCCCTCACATTGATCGCTTTCGAGGAAACGCACTGCCCATGAATGCCGCAAAACGTCTGGAAATTTTCCGCAGGCTGCATGAAGACAACCCGGAGCCGAAGACCGAACTGGCCTACTCCTCGCCATTCGAATTGCTGATCTCGGTGATTCTCTCGGCACAATCGACCGATGTCGGCGTCAATAAAGCCACCGCCAAGCTCTACCCGGTGGCCAATACGCCGCAGGCGATTTACGCCCTGGGCGTGGAAGGTCTGTCCGAGTACATCAAGACCATCGGCCTGTTCAACAGCAAGGCAAAAAATGTAATCGAAACCTGCCGCTTGCTGGTGGAACGCCATGGCGGGGAAGTGCCGCAGACCCGTGAAGAGCTCGAAGCGTTGCCTGGTGTCGGCCGCAAGACTGCCAACGTGGTGCTCAATACTGCTTTCCGCCAACTGACCATGGCCGTGGACACGCATATTTTCCGGGTCAGCAATCGTACTGGCATCGCTCCCGGCAAGAATGTGGTCGAGGTCGAGAAAAAACTGATGAAGTTCGTGCCGAAGGAATATCTGCTCGATTCCCATCACTGGCTGATTCTTCATGGGCGTTACGTTTGCCTGGCTCGCAAGCCTCGCTGCGGCAGTTGCCGGATAGAAGACCTGTGCGAATACAAGCACAAGACTTCGGACGATTGAGGCGCTATTAGGTTTTTTGATTTATCGATTGAAAAAATCTTTTTTACCCGCGAGGCGATTATCGATATAAGGAGCGCCAAAGGCAGTCTTAGCCTGGAGTTAACCTTATGAGCACTGGCAAAGAGCAATTGGACGTAGAAGACGACTTCACACCCGTTGAGGCCGATGACGCGGAACCGGTGGTTGAAGTGGCAAAGACCAACCTGAGCAAACGCCGCACCATCGACAATCTGCTGGAGGAGCGCCGACTGCAAAAGCAATTGGCCGATTACGATTTTGACCTATGACACCTGAAAGCCTCCCGAAACGGAGGCTTTTTACTAGGTGCGAAACCTTGAAAACGCCCACTCTTTACGCCCCGTCAAGCACTGGCCCAGTCATACCAACCCATTGCGTTGAGCCAGTTCGATCAGGTCAACCAGGGACCGCGCATTGAGTTTCAACAACAGCCGCGTCTTGTAAGTACTGACGGTTTTATTGCTGAGGAACATTCCATCGGCAATTTCCTTGTTGGTCTTGCCGCGAGCCAACTGTTGCAAGACCATCATCTCCCGCCCCGAAAGACGATCCACCATATCGGCTTCACTGGCATTCCCCAGACTGGAGCGCACGGTATGCAAGGCTTGATTGGGAAAGTAACTGTAGCCCGACAATACCGCCTTTATTGCACTGAGCAACTCAGTGAGGTCCTGTTGTTTGCAAACATATCCTGCAGCACCGGATTGCATGCAACGCATCGAAAAATGTCCAGGAGCCTGTGAAGTCAATATCAGTACTTTCATTGGCATCGCTGCCGATGCCAGACGTGCAATGACTTCCAGCCCATCCAGTTTGGGTATTCCAATATCCAGGATGACAATATCCGGCATATGTTCACGAGCTAGTTGCAATGCATCCACGCCATTATCTGTTTCTGCAATGACTTCGTAGCCATGACGCTCCATCAGCATACGTACCGCAAGACGAATGACGGGGTGATCATCCACGATCAGCACTTTATTCATGGGCAAGTCCAATTTTCGCTGTTCGAATTTTTAGAGCCCGCACAATAGCCTAGTCGTTTCACCCATGGCATGCCGCTCCCCCCGGCCACCCACACCGAGAGACATTCCCTACAAACATCGCGGAATAATCTTACAAAAAATCTTGAAACACAGCGCGCCAGAAACTTTATCTGTCTCATGATATTTCAGTATTCAACAGTTTTTTGTTTCGACTTACAACCAGCGCGCCACACAACAACAGTTGACCAAGATGATCCGACACACGCCAACGATTAGTCTACCCTTGTAGGGTAATTGATATTTCCCGGCCTGCCCACCACACCAGAAACATCAAACACAAAACCTTACATCAAAAGTCAATTAACAATAAATGAATAGCAAAACTGATATATCCGAACTATAAATCCACCGCTACCATATAAACTCTACACCCTAACAACCACCAACTAACACAATGAGAAAAGACGAACTAATATGAGTAAAAAATATGATAAAACTCAAACAACGAATCACCAACCCCATGACAGTCATCGCGATATTCGCAACACTGTCTGAAACATCGGCCGCCATCTCTCTACCCTTCCTCGATGACGAAGATAAAGAGATCTACATCTGGTTTTTGATCAGCTTTCCCTTTTATTTGCTTTTTCTTTTCTTCGCCACCCTTAACTTCAATTATCGATCGCTTTACGCGCCTTCCGACTTTGAAAAGGGAAAGCATTTCATAAAGGTGATGGACAACGCAGAGCGTTCAGGTAACGCGCAAGATCCGCCCGACGAGATCGGCTTACAGCCAAGTCTCTCGGTTCAGTACCCTATTCGGCTGCCTGAGTCACTCAAGGATCTGCACATCATTGATGCGCGGTGGATGAACAAAAAAAATGAGTTCCGCGCCCTTCTGGAAAAGCTTCGCCAGCCCAAGGGGAATCCGGCACACGTTGTCGTGTTTCTCGTTGTTGGCGAATCGGAGACGTTACTGAAAGAAAGCGCACTCAAGTTTTGCCGAAACGCAAAAAAACGCAGCAGCGCAACGTTCTGTATTGCTTACAATTTGAGTTCACGTGACGTGACGGTCATTGATCAATATTGCCGGGCTGACACACAGCAGGCAGTTGCTCTTTAGGATCAATGGGGGGCGGGCAGGAAGGAATTTAAAACAACAAGAATGTTGAATCGCAATGTCAGACAGAAAATCCCTGTTTTCAAATGTGTGGCCTTGTCCTGGACAAGGCCACACATTCCATCAGCGTGTCAAAGATCTCAGAACAGCTTGCGACCTTTGTTTGCCGCGATACGCATGCGCAGCGCGTTGAGCTTGATGAAGCCCGCCGCGTCGGCCTGGTTGTAGGCGCCGCCATCTTCCTCGAAGGTCGCGATGTTGGCATCGAACAACGATTCGTCGGACTTGCGGCCAGTGACGATCACGTTGCCCTTGTACAGCTTCAGGCGCACGACGCCGTTCACGTGAGCCTGGGACGCATCGATCATCTGTTGCAGCATCAGACGCTCAGGGCTCCACCAGTAACCGGTGTAGATCAGGCTGGCGTATTTAGGCATCAGCTCGTCTTTGAGGTGAGCCACTTCGCGGTCCAGCGTGATCGATTCGATCGCACGGTGGGCGCGCAGCATGATGGTGCCGCCAGGGGTTTCGTAGCAGCCACGGGACTTCATGCCCACGTAACGGTTCTCGACGATGTCGAGACGGCCGATACCGTGTTCGCCACCGATACGGTTCAGGGTCGCCAGCACGGTGGCCGGAGTCATTTCGACGCCGTCCAGTGCAACGATGTCGCCGTTGCGGTAGGTCAGTTCGAGGTACTGCGCCTTGTCAGGAGCCTTCTCCGGGGAGACGGTCCATTTCCACATGTCTTCTTCGTGCTCGGTCCAGGTGTCTTCCAGCACGCCGCCTTCATAGGAGATGTGCAGCAGGTTGGCATCCATCGAGTACGGGGATTTTTTCTTGCCATGACGCTCGATCGGGATCGCGTGCTTTTCAGCGTAATCCATCAGCTTTTCACGGGAGAGCAGGTCCCATTCGCGCCACGGAGCGATCACTTTCACACCTGGCTTCAAGGCATAAGCGCCCAGTTCGAAACGAACCTGGTCGTTACCCTTGCCGGTGGCACCGTGGGAAATGGCGTCAGCGCCGGTTTCGTTGGCGATTTCGATCAGGCGTTTGGCGATCAACGGACGAGCGATGGAAGTACCCAGCAGGTACTCGCCTTCGTAAACGGTGTTGGCGCGGAACATCGGGAATACGAAATCACGCACGAATTCTTCGCGCAGATCGTCGATGTAGATTTCTTTTACGCCCATGGCCTGGGCCTTGGCGCGAGCCGGCTCGACCTCTTCGCCCTGACCCAGGTCAGCGGTAAAGGTCACCACTTCACAGTTATAAGTATCCTGCAGCCACTTGAGGATCACCGAAGTGTCCAGGCCGCCGGAATACGCCAGAACGACCTTGTTTACGTCCGCCATGCCATCACTCCACGGGGTTCTACGGAAAGCCGTCAAGTCTACCGGTCATGCAGGATAATTTACAGAGGCGCGACAGCTTATGACGACGAAGCGACAGATTATGTCGAGCGGGCGACGATGACAGCCGGTTCAGTATGTCTTCGCGGGGCTCGCCGATGCGGTTGTCTGAGGCGCCGGTTGCTCGGTGGGTGCGACCCGCGCCAAGTGCACATTGACCCGACGGTTCTTCGCCCGATTGGCGGCATTGGTGTTGGGTGCCAACGGATAACGCTCGCCGTGGAAGCGCACGGTGATCTGCGATTCCTGAAAACCGTTGGCCTTGAAGAACTCCATGACCGCCAGGGCCCGACGCCGCGACAGGTCACGATTGGCCAGGCGATTGCCGCTGTTGTCGGAGTGGCCGTCGAGTTCGATGTGATTGACCGTCGGATCGGCCTTCATGAATTCCAGCATGACCTGCAACTGGGCCTTGGCCTGTGCGTCGAGATCCAGGCCGTCGCCGGGAAAGCCGATCTGCGTTTGTTTGACTTGCTCGAAATTCTTCGGCAGCAGCTTCGCCACACAGCTTTGATAATCGTTGAACGCCTTGCTGAACTTGACCGGCAACAACCGCACTTCCGACACCCGGCCATCGCCCGAAGAATGTCGAACGACCGGGCTGCGCCCGTCCATCAGGCCACTGATCAGGCGCCCGGCCTGAACTTGCGAACTGTTGAACAGCACATTGCCGCTGCCAATCTGCACGGAGCCCAGATTGATGTCGCCCCGCCCCGGCTGCCAGGGCGCTGCGGCTGCCAGCAGGGTCGCCGAGCCGCCGCCGACCATCGAGTTATAGGCTTTCAGACGAAACGTCGCCTGCTCGCCGGCGCGGCGCACGAACTCACCCGAACCGAAATCGGTGATCGGTTGAGTCAGGCGGCACTCGAACTTGTCCCCTTCGACCGTCCACTCGATGCTCTCCAGACGGGTCTGGAAAGTGAGCGCCATCGCGGGAAGGCTGGCAAACACGCTGAGCAAGGCTAAATAACGCTGGCGCACGGGAGGCTCCACTGGCTTCTACAACAAAAAGACCGACACACACATGTTTACGGCATACCTGTTGGATATCGGAAGCTTCCCGCAAAACTTGATAGCGAGTGCCTGAGAGAGTCTTTTCCGGTAGCATTCCCTTCAGTTTGACCCGCCTGGAATCCCCTCATGTCCGACCGCCTGACCCTGCTGCGTCCCGACGACTGGCATATTCATCTTCGCGATGGTGCCGTGTTGACCAATACCGTTGCGGATGTCGCGCGCACCTTTGGTCGCGCCATCATCATGCCCAACCTGGTACCTCCGGTGCGCAACGCCGCTGAAGCCGACGGCTATCGCCAGCGGATACTCGCTGCACGTCCGGCTGGCAGCCGTTTCGAACCGTTGATGGTCCTTTACCTGACCGACCGCACCCAGCCCGAAGAAATTCGTGAGGCCAAGGCCAGCGGTTTCATTCATGCCGCCAAGTTGTATCCGGCCGGCGCGACCACCAACTCGGACTCTGGCGTCACCAGCATCGACAAGATCTTCCCTGCGCTTGAGGCCATGGCCGAAGTCGGGATGCCTTTGTTGGTTCACGGTGAAGTCACCCGTGGCGATGTCGACGTGTTCGACCGCGAAAAAATCTTCATCGATGAGCACATGCGTCGTGTGGTCGAGCGTTTCCCGACGCTCAAAGTGGTGTTCGAACACATCACCACCGCGGACGCCGTGCAGTTCGTCAACGAGGCTTCGGCCAACGTTGGCGCGACCATCACCGCGCATCACCTCTTGTACAACCGCAACCACATGCTGGTGGGCGGGATTCGGCCGCACTTCTATTGCCTGCCGATCCTCAAGCGCAATACGCACCAGGAAGCCCTGCTCGATGCCGCCACCAGCGGCAGCGACAAGTTCTTCCTCGGCACCGACTCGGCGCCTCACGCCCAGCATGCCAAAGAAGCCGCGTGCGGCTGTGCCGGTTGCTACACCGCTTATGCGGCGATCGAGATGTACGCCGAAGCATTCGAACAACGTAACGCACTGGACAAGCTCGAAGCCTTCGCCAGCCTCAACGGCCCGCGCTTCTATGGCCTGCCGGTGAACACCGATCGCATTACTCTGGTCCGCGACGAGTGGACCGCCCCAACCAGCCTGCCATTTGGCGAGCTGACCGTTATCCCGCTGCGCGCCGGTGAAAAACTGCGCTGGCGCCTGCTGGAGGAACACGCGTGAGTGAAGACCATTACGACGACGAACAGGACGGTCAAGGCGGCGGAGGTGGTCCACGCCACCCGATGGCAGCTCGATTCCGTGGATACCTGCCAGTCGTTGTCGACGTTGAAACCGGTGGTTTCAACTCTGCCACTGACGCTTTGCTGGAAATAGCCGCTACCACGATCGCCATGGACGAGAAGGGTTTTGTCTACCCTGACCACACCTACTTCTTCCGCGTCGAGCCTTTTGAAGGCGCCAACATCGAAGCGGCCGCGCTGGAGTTCACCGGGATCAAACTCGATCACCCGCTGCGCATGGCGGTGAGTGAAGAAGCGGCGCTGACCGATATCTTCCGTGGCATCCGCAAGGCGTTGAAAGCCAACGGCTGCAAGCGGGCGATTCTGGTCGGGCACAACAGCAGCTTCGATCTGGGCTTCCTGAATGCGGCGGTTGCGCGCCTGGACATGAAGCGCAATCCGTTCCATCCGTTCTCCAGCTTCGACACGGCCACCCTGGCCGGTCTGGCATACGGTCAGACGGTGCTGGCGAAAGCCTGTCAGGCCGCCGATATCGACTTCGACGGTCGCGAGGCTCACTCGGCTCGCTACGACACCGAGAAGACGGCCGAGCTGTTCTGCGGCATCGTCAATCGCTGGAAACAGATGGGCGGCTGGGAAGACTACAACGACTGATCGGCTTTTCGTAGGAGCCGGCTTGCTGGCGATTCAGCCACTGCGGTTTGTCTGATTACCGAGGTGCCTGGATCGCCAGCAAACCGGCTCCTACAGGAATCACCGCTTCTCCGCCCATAAAAAAACCGGCCTCAACGGCCGGTTTTTTTGTGCCTCGAATGCGCCTTACAGGGCAGCAGCATTCTCGGTCAGGTAAGCCGCGACGCCTTCGGTCGAAGCGGTCATGCCTTTGTCGCCTTTTTTCCAGTTGGCTGGGCAAACTTCGCCGTGCTCTTCGTGGAATTGCAGAGCGTCGACCAGACGGACCAGCTCTTCGATGTTACGGCCCAGTGGCAGGTCGTTGATGATCTGCGAACGGACAACGCCTTTGTCGTCGATCAGGAACGCGCCACGGAAAGCCACGCCGCCTTCGGATTCAACGTCGTAGGCCTTGGCGATTTCGTGCTTCAGGTCGGCTGCCATGGTGTAGCGAACTTCGCCGATGCCACCATTGTTGACCGGGGTGTTGCGCCACGCGTTGTGGGTGAAGTGCGAGTCGATCGAAACAGCGATCACTTCAACGTTGCGGGCCTTGAAGTCGGACATGCGGTTGTCCAGAGCGATCAGCTCGGATGGGCAAACGAAGGTGAAGTCCAACGGGTAGAAGAACACCAGGCCGTATTTGCCTTTGATGGCCGACGACAGGGTGAAGCTGTCGACGATTTCGCCATTGCCGAGTACGGCTGGTACGGTGAAGTCAGGGGCTTGCTTGCCTACGAGTACGCTCATTGAATATCTCCTGGTGTAAAAACGTGAAGTTCCGGGTTTGCGCCAGCCTGCCACCCTCAGGCGACAGCCCTGTGACACCCACCCGCTTCATAAGGACCGGCCATCATACACTGCGTTTTTGAGCTGTCCTCAACGGATTTTCACCGACAGGCCAAATTCCCGGCGACACGCTTACTGGCAGATTGCCCGAAGAAAACCGTTCGTCAGTCACCCTCGCTTATAACGCAAAGCTTTCAGAAACCACTTTGACAATCATTCTCGTTAACATTAAGATCCATCGCAATTGAGTCATAACCAGCGACGGTTTCAGTTATGTATGTCTGCCTCTGCACTGGCGTCACCGACGGACAAATCCGCGAAGCAATCTATGAAGGTTGCTGCAGCTACAAGGAAGTCCGCCAAGCTACCGGCGTAGCCAGCCAATGCGGCAAATGCGCCTGCCTTGCCAAGGAAGTGGTGCGTGAAACCCTGACCAAATTGCAAACAGCCCAGGCTGCGATTCCTTTCCCTGTAGAATTTACTGCCGCGTAAATACCCTATTCCAAAGAAACGGACTTCATGTCCGCCTATATTCAGCTTTATATTTTAAAGAATACTATACAAAACAAGGGCTTGCAGCGATGCAGGCCCTTGTCGTTTCTGGTCGTGGTTACTCATGGGTTACGCTGGCACTTCATGCAAACGTACGATATTCGGTTGCCCCCGGTGTTCGGCCTGCCACAAGTCATAGGCTGCCTTCATGGCCAGCCACTGGCGGCCGGTGCTTATACCGGCGAGTTCCAAGCGCAGCGCTAGGTCAGCAGAAATCGCTGCATGACCGTTGAGCACGGTCGATAGGTGGCCACGCGAATAGCGTCCCCGCTTTCGACTTTGCTGACATTTCTCGTTCTCCTTCTCCTTGCTCAAGGGCCGACCAAAGTTGTTTGGCTACTGGGAGCTAAAATTTCCTGTTCCCTCCTGCTTTGATTTTCCGGCCGAGAGAGTTTCCTGCCGAATTGACGCAATCCAATGTCACTGCTACACAAATAGCATGCGACACAAACTCGGGGGAGGGCGCTTTGTTAAATCTCAGCCTGGTAAAAAACGTTTATGCGCTCATCCTGATTAGCGTCACGATATCCGCCTTTGCGCAGATCGCCCTCAAGGCCGGCATGGACTCCCCTTCCGTCCAGAGGGGGATCGCAGAAGGAGGGGCACGAGTATCAGCATTGCTCGATATTGCCCTCAACCCCCTAATATTGCTCGGCCTTTTCCTGTATTTCAGCAGTGCGGCGGTCTGGCTGATGGTGCTATCCAAGGTGCAGGTCAGTTTCGCCTATCCGTTCGTGGCACTGGGCTTTGTGCTAACGGCCGTGCTCGGCCGCCTCGTCTTCAATGACACCTTCTCCGCGGCCAAGGTCATCGGCACATTGCTGATCATGAGCGGGGTTGTCGTGATGGCGAGGGGGGCGTGACGTCATGACGAACATGAACGAAATCGATGACGCGCCGATTCCGCTTTGCGTGGATCTGGATGGCACACTGGTGCGCACCGACATGCTGCTCGAAACATTTCTGTTGCTTGCAAAGACCTCGCCTCTCTCGCTGGCCTCCCTGCCGGGCTGGCTCATGAAGGGCAAGGCGAGCCTCAAGCACCGCATCGCCGAGCGAGTAACGATCGATGCAGCTAGCCTCCCCTATCGCACCGATGTGCTAGTCCTGATCGAAACCGCCCGCGCAGCGCAGCGCCCTATCATTCTTGCCACGGCATCTTGCGCCGGCGTCGCCAATGGTATTACGGACCATCTGGGCCTCTTCGACGAGGTACTGTGCAGCGACGAAGGCACCAATCTTTCCTCCCACGCCAAGGCTAGTATGCTCGTCGAACGCTTTGGCGAACGAGGCTTCGACTATATCGGCAACGACAAAGCGGACTTGCCCGTATTCGCACGGGCGCGCCGGGCGTTTCTGGTTTCCTCACAGGACGGTCTGAGGCAAGCGGCGCGGGATAGCAATCACGACATTGATTTTATAGAGGATCCAAGCGGTGGTTTTCGTGTCTGGTGGAGAGCCCTGCGCATTCAGCAGTGGCTGAAGAATCTCCTTGTCTTCGTCCCCCTGCTAGCGGCGCATCAGGTGACGAATCCGCAACTATTGTTCTGGGCGATCCTTGCCTTCATCTCGTTCAGCCTGTGCGCCTCGTCCGTCTATCTGCTGAATGATCTGCTCGACCTGCCCGCAGATCGCAAGCATCACCGCAAGAAGAACCGGCCTTTTGCCGCTGGGACCTTGTCCGTGAAATCGGGCATCGCCGCCATCCCCTTGCTGCTTGGTTCATCCCTGATACTTGCGCTGCAATTGCCGCCACGCTTTCTCGTTGTGCTCGGTGTCTACTATTTTCTGACCGCTGCCTATTCCTTCCTGCTGAAGAAGCAGGTGATCGTCGATGTGATGATACTGGCCAGCCTTTATTCGATTCGTGTCATAGCGGGCGCCGCCGCGACGGATATCAAACCGTCCTTTTGGTTACTCGCTTTTTCCATGTTCATCTTCCTCAGTCTTGCCCTGGTGAAGCGTTACTCGGAGCTGCGGGATACTGCCTTTTCGGTCAAGTTGTTGCCTGGTCGCGGTTATCGTCCTGAAGATCTGCCGGTGGTGCTGGCGCTTGGCTCATCCAGCGGCATGATCAGCGTTCTGATCCTCGCCATGTACACGCAGGCCGAGATTGTGCCCGTCATGTATCCTTCGCACGAATGGTTGTGGTTTGCGCCTTCGCTCATGCTCTATTGGACTGCACGCCTGTGGATGAAGACTGTGCGAGGCGAGGTGGATGAAGACCCCGTGCTCTTCGCGGCGCGGGACTGGCAGAGCATCGTCGTGGTAGCACTGATGGGCTGCACCTTCTTCATGGCAATAAGTGGTCCTTCCTTATGGTGAACACAACATGGCTACTCGCACAGGCCAGCTTCAAGTCAGGTGTCTTGCCCATTCTGATGCTGACTTTTGCGATCCGGTTGATATGGGGACTATTGGTTCCAGTAAGCCCTGTATCGGACGCGAACATGTATCACAGCTTCGCGCAGGAAATCGCAGCAGGCCGAGGCTATGTCTATCCTGGTGGTGAAGCCACGGCTTACTGGCCTGTTGGCCCGTCCGCCCTTTACGGCGCCTTTTATGCGATGTTGGGCGTGCATGGCTGGGTAGTCATTCTTGTCAACCTGATTCTCAGCTCTATATCGGTAGCTGGAATCTATCAACTCGGCCTTTTGTATTTTGACAGGACGATCGCACGCATCGCGGCGCTGCTATTCGCCTTCTGGCCCGCATGGATCGCCTTCACCACCGTTCCAAACAGCGAATTGCCTCTCATGACGCTGGTGATCTGGGCTTTTGTGGCTCGTGGTACGGGGAAGTTGCCGCACTGGGCTCGCACCGTTCTGTCGACTGCTCTTCTGGTCGCCGCCGCATTCATGCGGCCGACGGCTCTACCGCTAATTGTTTTGCTACCGCTTCTGGATCAGCCCTTCCGTAAACCGGCGCAAACTGTTCTGCACGTCATTCTGGCGCTGGTCGTCGCAGCAATATTGCTGACTCCTTGGGCAGAGCGTAATCGCGCTTTATTTGGCGAGCCGGTACTTATTTCTGCGAATTTCGGTATCAATCTGTGGATGGGCAATAACCCCCAGGCAAATGGGGCCTATATGTCGGTGCCCGAAATAAATCTCAATACAAAAAACGAAGTAGTCCGCGATAACCATTACAAAGGTCTCGCGCTCGACTTCATTCGCGAAAATCCAGGTCTCTATCTTCGGTTATGCCTGAACCGGGTCGCCCACAGCTTTGATCGCGAAAGCATCGGCATAGCATGGAACCAGAACTCGCTAGCTCCTGCATTGCAACCGATACTCAAGGCTGGCTCTGCCGCCTATTGGTTAGCAATTTTCTCCCTCTCTCTCATTGGCGTCGGAGTATTTCTCCGGGAAAATCCTTTGCGTTTGTTCGATCCGCTGGTGGTAACGCCCGCCTTGTTTGCAGCCGTGGCTCTGCTGATCGTCGGCCAGGATCGCTATCATATGCCGATGACGCCGTTCATCGCCTTGTTTGCTGCCTTTTTCATCAATCACATCCTGCACCGTCGATCATCTCGATCAGTGCCGGATACTGCTGCTTAGTTATGATTCGTATGTTCATTTAAGTTTCAATAAGTTAGGTTTGACACTCTTAGTTGTGCGGCTCAAACTCTGGTTTATAGACAGCTATTACAGGGCAGGACCCCATCATGAAAGGCGACATTACAGTCATCCAGCATCTCAACAAGATCCTTGCCAATGAGCTGGTCGCGATCAATCAGTATTTTCTGCATGCGCGCATGTATGAAGATTGGGGTCTGAACAAGCTCGGAAAGCACGAATACCACGAGTCCATCGACGAGATGAAACACGCGGACAAGCTGATCAAGCGCATCCTGTTCCTGGAAGGCCTGCCAAACGTGCAGGACCTGGGCAAGCTGCAGATCGGCGAGCACACCCAGGAAATGCTTGAGTGCGACCTGCGCATCGAACGCACCGGCCACGCTGACCTGAAAGTCGCGATTGCTCATTGCGAAACCGTTGGCGACTACGGTAGCCGTGAACTGCTCGAAGATATTCTTGAATCCGAAGAAGAACATATCGACTGGCTGGAAACCCAACTGGGCCTGATCGATAAAATCGGTCTTGAGAACTATCTGCAATCGCAGATGGGCGACGACGAGTAATTTAGCGCCCGTTAGATTCAAGACAATAAAAAGCCCCGCTCTCTTTTAAGAGGCGGGGCTTTTTTATGCCTGTGCTGTTGTAGGAGCGAAGCTTGCTCGCGAAAGCGGTGTGTCAGGTACAACGCCTTCGCGGGCGAGCCTCGCTCCTACAGAAAGCAGGTCAGGCTTCGGTCTTGGCAGCAGCGGCGGCTTCAACAGCCGCTTTGATGGTGCTTTGCAGCGAACCGTCTGCAGCCATCTCGGTCATGATGTCGCTACCGCCGACCAGCTCACCACCGACCCACAGCTGCGGGAAAGTTGGCCAGTTGGCGTATTTTGGCAGGTTGGCGCGGATTTCCGGGTTCTGCAGGATGTCCACGTACGCAAACTTTTCACCACATGCCATCACGGCCTGTGCGGCTTTCGCGGAGAAGCCACACTGCGGGGCATTCGGCGAACCTTTCATGTAAAGCAGAATGGTGTTGTTGGCAATCTGCTCTTTAATCGTTTCGATGATATCCATGAAGCACCTCGGCTGAACTTTCCGACTCGGGGGTCGGCACGGTGGCGCATTGTAACGGAAAGCCGAGCGCCATGCTCGGTCTCCCCGACAGACTCAATCAAGCCGCCGCTACGGTCACCGGCACACCGTTCAATGCCGCATTCCCCGACAACTCATCGAGCTGACACTCGTCGGTCAGGTCATTGGCACTGGAACCTGGCTGGCCGCTGGCAATCGTCATCTGCACGCCAGGCCGCGCATGGCCCCAACCGTGCGGCAGGCTGACCACTCCTTTCATCATATCCTGACTGCCCAGCACTTCCACTTCGATCATGCCGACCCGGGAACTGACCCGCACCCGCTGCCCATCGCTGAGCCCGCGACTGGCCAGGTCGTCCGGATGCATCAGCAACTGATGACGCGGCTTGCCCTTCACCAGTCGGTGATAGTTGTGCATCCACGAGTTATTGCTGCGCACGTGACGACGGCCAATCATCAGCAGTTCATCAGCCGCCGGTGCTTGCAGCGCCGCAAATCGCGAGAGGTCGGCAAGGATCGCCGCCGGTGCTGCCTGAACGCGCTGGTTGGCGGTTTTCAGGCGTGGCGCCAGGTTGGATTTCAGCGCGCCAAGATCAACGCCATGCGGTTGATCAAACAGCGTCGCCAAAGACAGCTTGTGCGGCGAAGCGTCGCCATACAGCCCCATTCGCAAGCCACGATCGATCATCTGCGCTGGGGGAATCGTCGGTTTCAGTTCCTTGCCGGTCTTCGCGGCAAAGGCCTTGGCCAGCCCGACGAAAATCTCCCAGTCGTGCAACGCGCCTTCCGGCTTGGCCAGGATCGCGCGATTGAACCGGCTGACGTTACGCACCGCAAACATGTTGAACGTGGTGTCGTAGTGATCGTTTTCCAGGGCTGAAGTGGATGGCAGGATCAGGTCGGCATAGCGCGTGGTTTCGTTGATGTACAAATCAACACTGACCATGAACTCCAACCCGTCCAGCGCCTGCTCCAGTTGCCGGCCATTGGGCGTCGACAACACCGGATTGCCGGCCACGGTAATCAACGCGCGAACCTGCCCTTCCCCTTCGGTGAGCATCTCTTCGGCCAGCGCCGACACTGGCAGCTCGCCGCTGTATTCCGGACGCCCAGACACGCGGCTCTGCCACAGATTGAAATGCCCGCCCGAGGTAGACGCCACCAGGTCCACCGCCGGCTCGGTGCACACCGCACCACCGACGCGATCAAGGTTGCCGGTGACCAGGTTGATCAACTGCACCAGCCAATGACACAACGTGCCGAACGCCTGTGTTGAAACGCCCATGCGGCCATAACAAACCGCTGTCGGCGCCGCCGCGAAGTCCCGCGCCAATTGGCGGATCTGCTCGGCCGGCACGGCACACAACGGGCTCATGGCTTCGGCGGTGAAAGCCGCGACGGCCTCGCGCACGTCATCCAGGCCGTCGACCGGCAAATGGCTGTCGCGGGTCAGGCCTTCAGCAAACAACGTGTTGAGCAGCCCGAACAGCAATGCCGCGTCGCCACCCGGACGGACGAACAGATGCTGATCGGCAATCGCAGCCGTTTCGCTGCGACGCGGATCGACCACCACCACTTTGCCGCCCCGGGCCTGTATCGCTTTCAGGCGCTTTTCGACATCCGGCACAGTCATGATGCTGCCGTTGGAGGCCAGCGGATTACCACCAAGAATCAGCATGAAATCGGTGTGATCGATGTCCGGGATCGGCAACAGCAGACCGTGGCCGTACATCAAATGGCTGGTCAGGTGATGAGGCAACTGATCGACCGAGGTCGCGGAAAACCGGTTGCGGGTTTTCAGCAGGCCAAGAAAGTAATTGCTGTGGGTCATCAGCCCGTAGTTGTGCACGCTGGGGTTGCCTTGATAAACCGCCACCGAGTTCTGCCCGTGGCGCTCCTGTATCCCCGCCAGGCGTTCGGCGACCAGATTGAAGGCATCTTCCCACTCGATGGGCTGCCATTCGCTGCCAACGCGCAGCATCGGCTGACGCAGGCGGTCAGGATCGTTCTGGATGTCTTGCAGGGCAACGGCCTTGGGGCAGATGTGCCCGCGGCTGAACGTATCGAGGGCATCGCCCTTGATCGAGGTGATCTGCACATCGCCATCGAGCTCGGTGGTCTCGATGGTCAGGCCGCAGATGGCTTCACACAGGTGGCACGCACGGTGATGGAGAGTCTTGGTCATGGCCAGTCTCTGTCTTGTTCTGGGCGGGCAATAACGGCCGCGGGAACAAAACTATGGCGCGTGCCCCGCCACTGCGCCAGCGACGTTCGTCTTGTGAATCGGCGGCCATCAGGCCAGCCGATGACCGCTCGGGATCAGTTCGACGGCAGCCTCGGTGGCGCCTGCAACTGAATCTCCTAGATGGTTTCAATCTGTTCGTGGGCGACATGCACGCCGGTGAGCTCGCCGATCAGCCGCCAGTGCTCGTCGAGCCCTGTGCTGATGGTGGCCATGCGGTCGATCATCCGCCGGCCAGCGGCCCTGGTCACCTCGTCGTTACTTCGCAAAAGCTCAAAGGACATTGAGGTCATGGAAGCAGTGAGATGCGTCAGTGAGCGGGCCGTGAGACCTAGTAATTCCATCAATTGCTGTTCTTTCGATTCCATTCCGAAGGCTTCCTGCGTCGCTCGTGACTTAGTTATAACCCAGCACATTGCATTAGCAAGTGTTACAAACGAGGCACATTGCCATCAGCTGACTGGAATGCCGGGTCAGAAACCGACCATCAGCGCACCATGCCCGCCCTGTTTGATTGCAAAGCCCCGCAGCCGCAGTGTACAAATGAGCAGCTGCTGTCAGGAAACAGGCTTCAAAAGCGCTACTGCGGTCACCCCATAGCCCCTCTGAAATCCCCTAAAAACCGTAGCCCTATTGGTAAGACGCGACATTTAATTATAAGATCGCGCCTTCCCCTATTTCGTCGCCCTGTGCGGCTTACGCCGCAGGTCTCGCCCGTTTTCCAGTTAAACAAGGCTTTGAGCATCTGCGGTTTGTAGCAAAAAGGTAGTCAATGATGAGCGCAAGGCACTTTCTCTCCCTGATGGATTGCACGCCCGAAGAGCTGGTCAGCGTGATCCGTCGAGGCGTTGAGCTCAAAGACCTGCGTAACCGCGGCGTACTGTTCGAGCCCCTGAAAAACCGCGTGCTCGGGATGATTTTCGAGAAGTCCTCGACCCGTACCCGGATCTCGTTCGAGGCCGGCATGATCCAGCTCGGTGGCCAGGCAATCTTCCTGTCGCCGCGCGACACGCAACTGGGCCGTGGCGAACCGATCGGCGACGCCGCCATTGTCATGTCGAGCATGCTCGATGCGGTGATGATCCGTACGTTTTCCCACAGCACCCTGACCGAATTCGCCGCCAATTCGCGCGTCCCGCTGATCAACGGCCTGTCCGATGACCTGCACCCGTGCCAGTTGCTGGCCGACATGCAAACCTTCCTCGAACATCGCGGCTCGATCCAGGGCAAGACCGTTGCCTGGATCGGCGACGGCAACAACATGTGCAACAGCTATATAGAAGCGGCGATCCAGTTCGACTTCCAGTTGCGCATTGCGTGCCCTGAAGGCTATGAACCCAATCCTGAGTTCGTGGCCAGCGCCGGTGACCGGGTGACCATCGTCCGGGATCCGAAGGACGCCGTGCGCGGCGCGCATCTGGTGAGCACCGACGTCTGGACCTCCATGGGCCAGGAAGAGGAAACCGCCAAGCGCCTGAAGCTGTTCGCACCGTTCCAGGTCAACCGCGCCCTGCTGGACCTGGCCGCCGAAGACGTGCTGTTCATGCATTGCCTGCCCGCCCACCGTGGCGAAGAAATCAGCCTCGACCTGCTCGATGACCCGCGCTCAGTCGCCTGGGATCAAGCGGAAAACCGTCTTCACGCACAAAAGGCCCTGCTCGAGTTTCTCGTTCCGCCTTCGTACCACCACGCATGAGCCAGCCATTACTGCTTAACCTGCGCAACCTCGCTTGCGGCTATCAAGACCAGCGCGTCGTGCAGAACCTCAACCTGCATTTGAATGCCGGTGATATCGGTTGCCTGCTCGGTTCTTCGGGTTGCGGCAAAACCACGACGCTGCGGGCGATTGCCGGTTTTGAACCAGTGCACGAAGGTGAAATCACCCTGGCGGGCGAGACGATCTCAAGCGCCGGCTTCACCCTCGCACCGGAGAAACGCCGGATCGGCATGGTGTTCCAGGATTACGCACTGTTTCCGCATTTGAGCGTGGCCGAAAACATCGCGTTCGGGATTCGCAAGCATCCGCAAAAGGATCGCGTGACCGAAGAGCTGCTGGAACTGGTCAACCTGAAAAACCTCGGCAAACGCTTTCCGCACGAGCTTTCCGGCGGTCAGCAACAGCGTGTCGCCCTGGCTCGCGCCCTGGCACCGGAACCGCAACTGTTACTGCTCGACGAACCGTTTTCCAATCTCGACGGCGAACTGCGGCGCAAGCTCAGCCACGAAGTGCGCGACATCCTCAAGGCCCGTGGCACCAGCGCGATTCTGGTGACCCACGACCAGGAAGAAGCCTTCGCGGTAAGCGATCATGTCGGGGTTTTCAAGGAAGGTCGCCTGGAACAGTGGGACACGCCCTACAACCTGTATCACGAACCGCTGACGCCCTATGTGGCCAGTTTCATCGGTCAGGGATACTTCATTCGTGGTCAGCTGAGCAGCCCGGAATCGGTGCAGACCGAGCTGGGTGAGTTGCGCGGAAATCGGGCCTACACCTGGCCGATTGGTGGCGCCGTGGACGTATTGTTGCGCCCGGACGATATCGTTTATGCACCGGACAGTGGCTTGAAGGCGCGGATTGTCGGCAAGTCGTTCCAGGGTGCGTCGACGTTGTATCGGTTGCAGATGCCGACGGGCGCGCAGCTGGAATCGATTTTCCCGAGCCATGCCGATCATCTGGTCGGTGCAGAAGTTGGCATCCGGGTTGCTGCTGAACACCTGGTGTTGTTCCAGGCGTCCGGCAGCATCGCCGCGCAGATTCCGACGGTCGAATCCGGCGTTCGGCGTTACAGCACCGCCAGCTGATACCTGAATCTGTAGGAGCGAGGCTTGCCCGCGAAGGCGTAGTGTCAGTCGATATTTGCATTGCCTGACACTACGCCTTCGCGGGCAAGCCTCGCTCCTACGGGATTGGGGTTAACCCAGCATCAGCATTCCGCTCGCAACCAGCGTCGCATTCCCGCCGATCTTCACCCGATCGCCTTCCAGCCGACAGAACAACTCCCCGCCTCGCTTCGAACACTGATACGCCGTCAGGCTCGACTTGCCCAAACGCTTCGACCAATACGGGATCAAACTGCAATGGGTCGAACCGGTCACCGGATCCTCATTGATACCGATCGCCGGCGCGAAGTACCGCGACACAAAATCATGCTTGCTGCCCTTGGCGGTGACGATGGCTCCCGGCCACGGCAGTTTGGCCAACGCGACCATGTCGGGCTGACAGTCGAGCACGGCCTGCTCCGACTCCAGCACCACGAATAACTCATTCGAACCCAACACATCGACCACGTCGACGCCCAAAGCACGTTCGACATCCAGGGTCACGCCGACTGCAGACGGCACGATTGCCGGGAAATCCAGCCACAAGCGGCCACCCTCACGACTCACGCTCAGCGGGCCGGACTTACAAATGAAGTCCAGGCGTTCGACCGGCTCCTTATAGATCTCGAACAAGACATAAGCGCTGGCCAGGGTGGCATGCCCACACAAAGGCACCTCGGTGGTCGGAGTGAACCAGCGGATGTGCCAACCCTGCCCTTCACGCACCACAAAGGCCGTTTCGGCGAGGTTATGTTCAGCGGCGATTTTCTGCATCAACTCATCGGCGAGCCACGCATCGAGGCGATAGACCATCGCCGGGTTGCCACTGAACGGTCGATCACTGAACGCATCGACCTGATGGAACTCAAGCTGCATAACCTTCTCCCTGATTCAGGCGCGGCCGATATCGGCGAACTTGGCCTGGGTATGTTCGGCCAGTACCGCGGGGGCCAGTTCCACTTCCAGGCCACGTCGACCGGCACTGACAAAAATGCTGGCAAAGGGCTGGGCCGAATTATCGATAAACGTGCGCAGGCGCTTTTTCTGTCCCAGCGGGCTGATACCGCCCAACAGATAACCCGTCGAGCGCTGTGCAGCGGCAGGGTCGGCCATTTCGACTTTTTTCACCCCGGCCGCATGCGCCAGGCCCTTCAAGTCCAGACTTCCGACGACCGGCACCACCGCCACCAGCAATTCCCCTTTTTCACTGGCCGCCAGTAACGTCTTGAACACTTGCGCCGGGTCCAGCCCCAGTTTCTCCGCGGCCTCCAAGCCATAGGACGCCGCCTTCGGATCATGTTCGTAACTGTGCACGCGATGTTCGGCACGAACTTTTTTCAACAAATCCAATGCGGGGGTCATGACAGCTCCAGACTGGGCGGCAGAGAAAAATACTGCGCTGGATTCTAGGACATTGCTCCACAAAAGGCTCTATCACGGCAGCGTTTCCAGCGCTTGGCGCGATTCTTTACCGCTCGTCAGAGTTCGTCCGGTTCGCCAAACAAAACGATCATTCATGTGACTAATAGTTGCATTGTGACCGACAGTTCACTTTCGACCTTTGACAGCAGTGTTTCTTGTCTATATTTTTTCGAATCTGAATACAGTACAACGTGACAACGCAGTACCCAGCAGTAAGCCAGGAACAGGATGGGGATCCTGCCCTGGTGAAAATCGCGCTTTGGCCATGACGAAAAAAGCGCCAGACAACAAAAACAAAGAGGTTTTCAATGACAACTGCTTTACAACAACCGTCGCTTTCGAGCCAATGCATGGCCGAGTTTCTGGGCACTGCACTGCTGATCTTTTTTGGTACCGGTTGCGTTGCCGCGCTCAAGGTCGCGGGTGCCAGCTTTGGCTTGTGGGAAATCAGCATCATCTGGGGCGTCGGCGTCAGCATGGCGATCTACCTGACCGCCGGGGTTTCGGGTGCTCATCTCAATCCTGCCGTAAGCATCGCGCTGAGCATTTTCGCTGACTTCGAAAAACGCAAACTGCCGTTCTATATTCTTGCCCAGGTGGCCGGCGCCTTCTGCGGCGCGTTGTTGGTTTACACGCTGTACAGCAATCTATTCTTCGATTACGAACAAACTCACCATATGGTTCGTGGCACTCAAGCCAGCCTTGAACTGGCGTCGGTGTTCTCCACGTTCCCCAACCCGGTCTTGTCCACGGCCCAGGCCTTCCTGGTTGAAGTGATCATCACCGCCGTTCTGATGGGCGTGATCATGTCCCTGACCGATGACAACAACGGTCTGCCAAACGGGCCGATGGCGCCGCTGCTGATCGGCCTGCTGATCGCGGTGATCGGTAGTTCGATGGGCCCGCTGACCGGTTTTGCGATGAACCCGGCGCGTGACTTCGGTCCCAAACTGATGACTTTCTTCGCTGGCTGGGGTGAAATTTCCTTCACTGGTGGCCGCGATATCCCGTATTTCCTGATCCCGATTTTTGCACCGATTGTCGGTGCCTGCCTCGGTGCTGCAGCGTATCGCGGGCTGATTGCCCGTCATCTGCCCAGCGCCGAACCTGCTACAAAGGACGCAACACCGGCCATTGACGGCAAACCAAGAACTTCTTGATACCGTAGGCGCGTGATCCTGCCCATTTGGTCCCGCGCCTGACCTCACTCCCTTTTTTCGTCCAAGGCAATCGACATGACCGACATTCAGAATAAGAACTACATCATTGCCCTCGATCAGGGTACGACCAGCTCCCGCGCGATCATTTTCGACCGCGACGCGAACGTGGTTTGCACCGCCCAGCGCGAATTCGCCCAGCATTACCCGCAAGCCGGTTGGGTCGAACACGACCCGATGGAAATCTTCGCCACCCAAAGCGCCGTGATGGTCGAGGCCCTGGCGCAAGCCGGCCTGCATCACGACCAGGTCGCGGCCATCGGCATCACCAACCAGCGCGAAACCACTGTGGTCTGGGACAAGACCACCGGCCGCCCGATCTACAACGCGATCGTCTGGCAGTGCCGCCGCAGCACCGAGATCTGCCAACAGCTCAAACGTGACGGCCACGAGCAATACATCAGCGACACCACCGGCCTGGTCACCGACCCGTACTTCTCGGGCACCAAACTCAAGTGGATCCTCGACAACGTCGAAGGCAGCCGCGAGCGTGCGCGCAAAGGCGAACTGCTGTTCGGCACCGTGGACAGCTGGCTGATCTGGAAATTTACCGGCGGCAAAGTCCACGTCACCGACTACACCAACGCCTCGCGCACCATGCTCTTCAACATCCACACCCTGGAGTGGGATGCGAAGATGCTGGAGGTGCTGGATATTCCGCGCGAGATGCTGCCGGAAGTTAAATCCTCGTCAGAAATCTACGGCCACACCAAAAGCGGCATCGCCATCGGCGGTATCGCCGGTGATCAGCAGGCTGCCCTGTTCGGCCAGATGTGCGTCGAGCCAGGCCAGGCGAAAAACACCTACGGCACCGGCTGCTTCCTGCTGATGAACACCGGCGACAAAGCGGTGAAGTCCAAGCACGGCATGCTGACCACCATCGCCTGCGGTCCGCGTGGCGAAGTGGCCTATGCGCTGGAAGGCGCGGTGTTCAACGGCGGCTCCACCGTTCAGTGGCTGCGTGACGAACTGAAAATCATCAACGACGCCCACGACACCGAATACTTCGCCAACAAGGTCAAGGACAGCAACGGCGTGTACCTGGTGCCAGCCTTCACCGGCCTGGGCGCTCCGTACTGGGACCCGTATGCCCGTGGCGCACTGTTCGGCCTGACTCGCGGCGTACGCGTGGATCACATCATTCGTGCAGCGCTGGAGTCGATTGCCTACCAGACCCGCGACGTGCTCGACGCCATGCAACAGGATTCCGGCGAACGCCTCAAAGCATTGCGTGTGGATGGCGGCGCGGTGGCAAACAACTTCCTGATGCAATTCCAGGCCGACATCCTCGGCACTCAGGTCGAGCGCCCGCAAATGCGCGAAACCACCGCACTCGGTGCCGCGTACCTGGCCGGTCTGGCGTGTGGCTTCTGGGGCAGCCTGGAAGAACTGCGCGGCAAGGCGGTGATCGAGCGTGAATTCGAGCCGACACTGGACGAAACCGCCAAGGAAAAACTCTACGCCGGCTGGAAAAAAGCGGTCAGCCGCACGCGTGACTGGGAACCTCATGAAGGCGCTGAATAAGCCAACGTAAGTACTCGTATCTGTATGTAACTGGTAGGGAGCAGATTCCTGCGGCATCATGGGCAAATTTTGCACGGCAGCCCAAAGGAAGCCCCATGAATCTGCCTCCCCGTCAGCAGCAAATCCTCGAACTGGTCCGCGAACGCGGCTATGTCAGCATCGAGGAAATGGCCACGCTGTTCGTCGTTACACCGCAGACCATCCGCCGCGACATCAATCAGCTCGCGGAATCCAATTTATTGCGTCGCTACCACGGTGGCGCAGCCTACGATTCCAGTGTCGAAAACACCGCCTACGCCATGCGTGCCGATCAGATGCGCGATGAAAAGCAGCGTATCGGCGAAGCCATTGCCGCACAGATCCCCGATCACGCCTCGCTGTTCATCAACATCGGTACCACCACCGAATCGATCGCACGGGCGCTGCTCAACCACAACCACCTGAAGATCATCACCAACAACCTGCATGTGGCTTCGATGCTCAGCGCCAAGGACGACTTCGACGTTCTGCTGACCGGTGGCAATGTGCGGCGCGACGGTGGCGTGGTCGGTCAGGCGAGTGTCGACTTCATCAACCAGTTCAAGGTCGACTTCGCGCTGGTCGGCATCAGCGGTATTGATGAAGACGGCAGCCTGCTGGACTTCGATTATCAGGAAGTGCGGGTGTCGCAGGCGATCATCGCCAATGCACGGCAGGTGATTCTGGCAGCGGACTCCAGCAAATTCGGGCGCAATGCCATGATTCGCCTGGGGCCGATCAGCTTGATCGATTGCCTGGTGACGGATCAGCAGCCAGTGCCGGCGCTGGCGCAGTTGTTGAGTCAGCACAAGATTCGGTTGGAGGTTGTTTAACCCCTCTGACTGCTAAACAACCTCCTTGTAGGAGCCGGCTTGCTGGCGATGGCGTCTTCAAGGCCGCCATCGCCAGCAAGCCGGCTCCTACAAAATGCGTGCCCCCCCGCAATCCCCCCTCGGCTACTAATGTTCGTAAATTTTCCTTTAACGGCCCTTCGATCAGTATTTTCAATCGAAGTTAACTGGCTGTGGGCGGCTTTATGGGCTACCATTTTCGCAAATGAACATTAATGTTCGAAATCCAATATCGACAATCAAAAAAACCGAGGCCAGCCGATGCCCACTTCTACCTTGCCTACGCCCCCACTCGCCGAGGTCTACGATATCGCCGTCATCGGTGGCGGGATCAATGGCGTGGGGATCGCAGCGGATGCCGCCGGTCGCGGTCTTTCGGTGTTCCTTTGCGAAAAGGATGATCTGGCCAGCCACACCTCGTCGGCCAGCAGCAAACTGATCCACGGTGGCCTGCGCTACCTCGAACATTACGAATTCCGCCTGGTCCGCGAAGCCCTCGCCGAGCGCGAAGTGTTGCTGGCCAAGGCGCCGCACATCGTCAAGCAAATGCGCTTCGTCCTGCCGCACCGTCCGCACCTGCGTCCGGCCTGGATGATCCGCGCCGGCCTGTTCCTGTATGACAACCTGGGCAAACGGGAAAAACTGGAAGGTTCGAAAAGCCTGAAGTTCGGCCCGGACAGCCCGTTGAAAAGCGAAATCACCAAAGGCTTCGAATACTCCGATTGCTGGGTCGACGACGCGCGCCTGGTGGTCCTGAACGCCATGGCGGCCCGCGAGAACGGCGCCCATGTGCACACCCAGACCCGCTGCGTCAGCGCCCGTCGAACCAAAGGCCTATGGCATCTGCACCTGGAACGCGCCGACGGCAGCCTGCTTTCGATCCGCGCCAAGGCGCTGGTGAATGCGGCCGGCCCATGGGTTGCCAAGTTCATTCGTGATGATTTGAAGATGGAATCGCCGTACGGCATCCGCCTGATCCAGGGCAGTCACCTGATCGTGCCGAAACTGTACGAAGGTGATCACGCGCACATTCTGCAAAACGAAGATCAGCGCATCGTCTTTACCATTCCGTACCTGAACCATTTCACCCTGATCGGCACCACCGACCGCGAGTACACCGGCGATCCGGCAAAAGTGGCGATCACCGAAGGCGAAACCGATTACCTGTTGAAAGTGGTCAACGCCCACTTCAAGAAGCAGATCAGCCGCGACGACATCCTGCACAGCTATTCCGGTGTTCGTCCGCTGTGCAACGACGAATCCGACAATCCGTCGGCCGTCACCCGCGACTACACCCTCGCGCTTTCGGGCACGGGCGAAGAAGCGCCGTTGCTGTCGGTGTTCGGCGGCAAGCTGACCACCTACCGCAAACTGGCCGAGTCGGCGCTGGCACAACTGGCGCCTTACTTCACGCACATCAAGCCGAGCTGGACCGCCAGCGCCACCCTGCCGGGCGGCGAAGACATGACCACCCCGCAGGCGCTGAAATCGCGCATCCGCGACCAGTTCGACTGGGTACCGACCGAAATCGCCCGTCGCTGGGCAACCACTTACGGCAGCCGCACCTGGCGCATGCTTGAAGGCGTGCAAAGCCTCAGCGACCTGGGCGAGCACATCGGCGGCGGTCTCTACACCCGCGAAGTCGATTACCTGTGCAGCGAAGAGTGGGCAACCACGGCGCACGACATTCTGTGGCGTCGCAGCAAGCTGGGCTTGTTCACCACCCCGGCCGAGCAGCAAGCGCTGGCGGAGTATCTGAGCAAGGTCGAGCAGAACCGCAGCAAGATTGAAGCGGCCTGATCGGTAATCCGCTTGAACGAAAGCCCCTGAATCTCACGATTCAGGGGCTTTTTGCTATTCGGGAAACACCATCAATCCCCTGTAGGAGCCGGCTTGCTGGCGATGGCGGTGTGCCAGTCAACTTCTTTATTGACTGGCACACCGCCATCGCCAGCAAGCCGGCTCCTACAGGGGAATGCGTTTACAGCATGGGGCGTTCGGTTTTCCGAACGCGACCCGTCGGTCTATTCGGTTAACCGGACTATCTCTCTCCAAAAAACGCGCCATAAATATTTAATCTCCTTATAAATCAATATCTTAGCTTGTATCGACTGGTCTGGCACGAGTCATGCTCTACACTCTTGGACGAATGCTTGTTGCGCGGACCTTGAGAAGCCGACAGACATTCGAAGCACAAAAGGGCCGATGAACTGGCTCCATAAAAAAAACAATGTCGAGGAAAATTTGATGCGCATCGTTCCCCATATCCTGGGCGCAGCCATTGCTGCAGCTCTGATTACCACTCCAGTTTTCGCTGCCGAACTCACCGGCACACTGAAGAAGATCAAAGAGTCCGGCACCATCACCCTCGGGCATCGTGACGCTTCCATTCCGTTTTCCTATATCGCGGACGCTTCCGGCAAACCGGTTGGCTACTCCCACGATATTCAGCTGAAAGTCGTTGAAGCCCTGAAAAAAGACCTCGACATGCCGAATCTCCAGGTCAAATACAACCTGGTGACCTCGCAAACCCGCATCCCGTTGGTGCAGAACGGCACCGTGGACCTCGAGTGCGGTTCCACCACCAACAACGTCGAGCGTCAGCAGCAAGTTGACTTCTCCGTCGGCATTTTCGAAATCGGTACTCGCCTGCTGTCCAAGGCAGACTCCAAGTACAAGGATTTCGCTGACCTGGCCGGCAAGAACGTCGTGACCACCGCCGGCACCACGTCCGAACGCATCCTGAAGGCGATGAACGCCGACAAGCAGATGGGTATGAACGTCATCTCCGCCAAAGACCACGGCGAATCCTTCCAGATGCTGGAAACCGGCCGTGCCGTGGCTTTCATGATGGACGACGCCCTGCTGGCAGGTGAAGCAGCCAAAGCCAAGAAGGCAACTGACTGGGCCGTGACCGGCACTCCACAGTCCTACGAAATCTACGGCTGCATGGTCCGCAAGGGCGACGAGCCGTTCAAGAAGGCTGTAGACGACGCCATCGTGGCAACCTACAAGTCGGGCGAGATCAACAAGATCTACGACAAATGGTTCATGCAGCCAATCCCGCCAAAAGGTCTGAACCTGAACTTCCCGATGAGCGACGAGCTCAAGGCCCTGATCGCCAATCCGACTGATAAAGCGGCTGACGACAAGAAGTCCTGATTTTCTGACTAACCTTATCTCCTGAGAGGGCCGTCGCCCTTTCAGGAGGTGGTCACTTCCTGCTGGTATTTTTTGGAAACACTCGAACCGGTGGCTGTCGAGCCGGGAGCGTGTGCCTGATCGAAAAGGTCAGGCGGGAACGGAGCTTCCCCCAAGCGGGCACTTGCACATCGATTGAACTGAGGGGAGACCCTAATGAATTACAACTGGGACTGGGGCGTGTTCTTCAAGTCCACCGGCGTGGGCAGCGAGACCTATTTCGACTGGTACGTGTCCGGTCTGGGCTGGACCATCGGCATCGCCATCGCGGCCTGGATCATCGCCCTGACACTGGGCTCGATCCTGGGCGTCATGCGCACCGTGCCGAACCGCATCGTATCGGGCATCGCCACCTGCTACGTCGAACTTTTCCGTAACGTACCGCTGCTGGTGCAGTTGTTCATCTGGTACTTCCTGGTGCCCGACCTGCTGCCGCAAGACCTGCAGGAATGGTACAAACAGGACCTGAACCCGACCACCTCCGCGTTCCTCAGCGTGGTTGTCTGCCTGGGCCTGTTCACCACGGCTCGCGTTTGCGAACAGGTGCGCACCGGTATTCAGGCACTGCCAAAAGGCCAGGAATCCGCTGCTCGCGCCATGGGCTTCAAGCTGCCGCAGATCTACTGGAACGTGCTGCTGCCCCAGGCCTACCGGATCATCATTCCGCCGCTTACCTCGGAATTCCTGAACGTATTCAAGAACACCTCCGTCGCCTCGCTGATCGGCCTGATGGAGCTGCTTGCACAGACCAAACAGACCGCCGAGTTCTCCGCGAACCTGTTCGAAGCGTTCACCCTGGCGACCCTGATCTACTTCACCCTGAACATGAGCCTGATGCTGCTGATGCGCCTGGTCGAGAAGAAAGTGGCTGTACCGGGCCTGATCTCCGTAGGGGGTAAATGATGGAATTCGACTTCTCGGGCATCATCCCGTCCCTGCCGGGCCTGTGGAACGGCATGATCATGACCCTGCAACTGATGGCGCTGGGCGTCGTCGGCGGGATCATCCTCGGCACGATCCTCGCGCTGATGCGCCTGTCCCACAGCAAAGTGCTGTCGAACATCGCCGGCGCCTACGTTAACTACTTCCGTTCGATTCCACTGCTGCTGGTCATCACCTGGTTCTACCTGGCGGTGCCGTTCGTGCTGCGCTGGATCACCGGCGAAGACACACCGATCGGCGCATTCGCCTCGTGCATCGTGGCGTTCATGATGTTCGAAGCGGCGTACTTCTGCGAAATCGTCCGCGCCGGCGTGCAGTCGATTCCCAAAGGCCAGATGGGCGCTGCCCAGGCTCTGGGCATGTCGTATGGCCAGATGATGCGTCTGATCATCCTGCCGCAAGCGTTCCGCAAGATGACCCCGCTGCTGCTGCAACAGAGCATCATCCTGTTTCAGGACACCTCGCTGGTCTACGCCGTCGGCCTGGTGGACTTCCTCAATGCCTCGCGTGCCAGTGGCGACATCATCGGCCGTTCGAATGAGTTCCTGATCTTCGCAGGTCTCGTGTACTTCACAATCAGCTTTGCCGCCTCGCTGCTGGTCAAGCGTCTGCAAAAAAGGTTTGCCGTATGATCTCTATCAAGAATGTCAACAAGTGGTATGGCGACTTCCAGGTACTGACTGACTGCAGCACCGAGGTCAAAAAAGGCGAAGTGATCGTGGTGTGCGGGCCGTCCGGCTCCGGCAAATCCACCCTGATCAAATGCGTCAACGCCCTGGAACCGTTCCAGAAAGGCGACATCGTGGTCGACGGCACGTCCATTGCGGACCCGAAGACCAACCTGCCGAAGCTGCGTTCACGCGTGGGCATGGTGTTCCAGCATTTCGAGCTGTTCCCGCACCTGACCATCACCGAAAACCTGACCATCGCGCAGATCAAGGTGTTGGGCCGCAGCAAGGAAGAAGCCACCAAGAAAGGCCTGCAACTGCTGGAGCGCGTAGGCCTCTCGGCACACGCTCACAAGCACCCGGGCCAGCTCTCCGGTGGTCAGCAACAGCGTGTGGCGATTGCCCGTGCGCTGGCGATGGACCCGATCGTCATGCTGTTCGACGAACCGACCTCCGCGCTCGACCCTGAAATGGTCAACGAAGTGCTCGATGTGATGGTGCAACTGGCCCACGAAGGCATGACCATGATGTGCGTGACCCACGAAATGGGCTTCGCCCGTAAAGTGGCGGACCGGGTGATTTTCATGGACGCCGGCAAAATCATCGAAGACTGCAAGAAAGAGGAGTTCTTCGGCGACATCAGCCACCGCGCCGAGCGTACCCAGCACTTCCTCAACAAGATCCTGCAGCACTAAAAGATCGAAGCCGCTCCAGTCCCCAGTGGGAGCGAGCCTGCTCGCGATGAGGCCCTGACAGTCAACATTGATGTTGAATGTCAGTCCGCTATCGCGAGCAGGCTCACTCCTACAGGGGCCAGCGGTGACTCTCCTGCAAGTGTTGTGGTTGACCCAAGGCATCTGTGATGAAATGCGACCCCACTCTCTATCGCGCAGCGCCGCCATCACTCGTCGTGAAACCCCGTCTGATCCGCCACTTGTTCCTGCCGCCACTGGTCATCGCCCTGATGATCGGATTGGGTTACCTCGGCTTCTGGGTCAGCGAGCACTACGGGATCCGCAGCCTCAGCGAGAACGGCCAGCGTCAGCTCGAACTGCACGCCCGCGCCGTCGAGAGCGAGATCAGCAAGTACACCTACCTGCCCAGCCTGCTGGAACTCGAAACCAGCGTTTCGAAGCTGCTGGCCGACCCGTCGCCGGAACACCGGCAAACGGTCAATGAATACCTCGAAGGCCTGAACCGGCGCAGCCGCAGTCGGGCCATCTACGTGATGGACACCACCGGTCGTGTCATGGCCACCAGCAACTGGCGCGACGTCGACAGTTATCTCGGTGAAGACCTGTCCTTTCGCGCCTATTTCCAGAACGCCGTGCGCGGCCAGCCGGGTCGCTTCTATGGCATCGGTAGCACCAACGGCGAACCCGGTTATTACCTGGCCCATGGCCTGGAAGAACACGGCAAGATCATCGGTGTCGCGGTGGTCAAAGTCCGCCTCGAAGCCATGGAAGAACGCTGGCAGCGCGCGCGCCTGGAAGCCTTCGTCAGCGACGAAAACGGCATCATCATTCTCTCCAGCGATCCGGCGCGACGGCTGAAATCAGTCGTTCCATTGAGCGACGAGACCAAGGAAAAACTCGCCCGCAGCCTTCAGTACTACTGGTTTCCACTGAACGAACTGCAACCGCTGGCCCGTGAAAGACTGGCCGAAGGCGAGGAAAAACTGACCTTCCCGGCCAACAGTGAAGTGGAGTCCGACGAAGAGGACATCAGTTACCTCTCGCAAACCCGCCCCTTGAGCGACACCCCGTGGAATTTCACCCTGCTCACGCCGCTGCAGGATTTGCGTCGCGAAGCGATCAATCAGGGGATTCTGGTGGCCGTGGCGTTTGCCCTGGTGGCGTTCCTGCTGATTGCCTGGAACGAGCGCCGCAAGGTGATCGCCACCCGTCTCGCCGCCCGGGAAGCCTTGCAGGAAGCCAACAATCAACTGGAGCGTCGGATTACCGAACGCACCACCGACCTGCGCGCCAGCAACGAACGGCTCAAGGGCCAGATTCGCGAACGCCGTCAGGCCGAAGAGACCTTGCGCCGCGCCCAGGATGAACTGGTGCAGGCCGGAAAACTCGCGGCCATCGGCCAGATGTCCACCAGCATCGCCCACGAATTGAACCAGCCGCTGGCGGCGCTGCGCACCTTGTCCGGCAACACCGTGCGCTTCCTCGAGCGCGGGCAACTGGATGTGGCCAGCACCAACCTCAAGACCATCAACGAACTGATCGACCGCATGGGCCGGATCACCGCAAGCCTGCGCTCCTTCGCCCGGCGCGGCGACGACAAGGGCCAGGCCTGCCTCGGCAAAGCGGTGGACGCCGCGCTGCAACTGCTCGGCGGACGTGTGGAAAGTGTCCCTCTGCACTTGCATCGCGAGTTCGCCGACGTGCAGGTGCAGATTGACCAGACCCGCCTGGAGCAGATTCTGGTCAACCTGATCGGCAACGCCCTCGACGCCATGCAGTCGCAACCCCAACCGGAATTGTGGCTCGAAGGCGAAGCGTTCGACGGCAAGTATCGCCTGCGGGTACGCGACAACGGCCACGGCATCGATGCCGAAGCGCGCAAGCATCTGTTCGAACCGTTCTTCACCACCAAACCCGGCGAGCAAGGCCTGGGCCTCGGCCTGACCCTGTCCGCCAGCCTGGCCGCCGCCACCGGCGGACACCTGGGTGTCGAACACCCGGCCAGCGGTGGTACCACCTTCGTCCTCAGTTTACCGTTGGTAAGCCCCCTTCAAGCCGAGCCAATATGAACAACGACCTTAGTGTGCTGATCGTCGAAGACGACCCTCATGTGCTGCTCGGCTGCCAACAGGCGCTGACCCTGGAAGACATTCCCTGCGTCGGCGTGGGCAGCGCCGAAGAAGCGCTGGAGCGGGTCGGCGACAACTTTGCCGGCATCGTCATCAGCGACATTCGCCTGCCGGGCATCGATGGCCTGGAATTGCTGACCCGGCTCAAGGCCCGTGATCGCAGCCTGCCGGTGGTGCTGATCACCGGCCATGGCGACATTTCCATGGCCGTCGGCGCGATGCAGAAAGGCGCCTACGACTTCATGGAGAAACCTTTCTCCCCCGAACGCCTGGTGGATGTCGCCCGTCGTGCGCTGGAGCAACGCAGCCTCGCCCGGGAAGTCTCTTCGCTGCGCCGGCAATTGGCGGAGCGGGATTCCCTGGAAGGCCGGATCATCGGTCGTTCGCCAGCCATGCAGAACCTGCGGGAATTGATCGCCAATGTCGCCGATACCTCGGCCAACGTGCTGATCGAAGGCGAAACCGGCACCGGTAAAGAACTGGTCGCGCGCTGCCTGCACGACTTCAGTCGGCGTCACACCAAACAGTTCGTCGCCCTGAACTGCGGTGGCCTGCCGGAGAACCTGTTCGAAAGTGAAATCTTCGGTCACGAAGCCAACGCCTTCACCGGCGCCGGCAAGCGGCGGATCGGCAAGATCGAACACGCCGACGGCGGCACGCTGTTCCTCGACGAGGTGGAAAGCATGCCGCTGCCGTTGCAGATCAAACTGCTGCGGGTGTTGCAGGAACGCACCCTCGAACGCCTCGGCTCGAACCAGAGCGTGGCGGTGGATTGCCGGGTGATCGCGGCGACCAAGTCCGATCTCGACGAGTCGAGCAAGGCCGGCGAATTCCGCAGCGACTTGTATTACCGGTTGAACGTGGTGACCCTGGAACTGCCGCCGCTGCGCGAGCGCCGCGAAGACATCCTGCAACTGTTCGAGCACTTCCTGCAGCAATCGTCCTTGCGCTTTGACCGTGCCGTGCCGGAGCTGGACAACCAGACCGTGTCGAACCTGATGAGCCACGACTGGCCAGGCAACGTCCGTGAACTGCGCAACGTTGCCGAGCGGTATGCCCTCGGTCTGCCGGCCTTCAAGAAGTCCGGCGCCAGCGGCAGCAATCAGGGCCTGGCCTTCGCCGAAGCGGTGGAAGCCTTCGAACGCAACCTGCTCGGCGACGCCTTGCAACGCAGCGGCGGCAACCTGACCCAGGCCAGCCTGGAACTGGGCATGGCCAAAACCACGCTGTTCGACAAAGTGAAGAAGTACGGGTTGAGCCACTGATGGACCTGATGCTCAAGGCAACCCTGGGCGCAGCGGTGGTGCTGATCCTCGCTGCGCTGGCCAAGACCAAAAACTATTACATCGCCGGCCTGGTGCCGCTGTTTCCGACCTTTGCGCTGATTGCGCACTACATCGTCGGCAAGGGCCGCTCGCTGGACGACTTGAAGACCACGATTGTGTTTGGCATGTGGTCGATCATTCCGTACTTCATCTATCTGGCGACGTTGTACGTGATGGTCGACCGTATGCGGCTGGAGGCTTCGCTCGCCGTGGCTGCGGTGGCGTGGTTGATCGCGGCTACGATCCTCGTCAGCGTCTGGGTACGCTTCCAGACCTGACCACACCCCCTGTAGGAGCGAGGCTTGCCCGCGAAGAACGATAACGCGGTGTATCAGTTGCTCCGCGGCGGACCATTCGCGGGCAAGTCGGATCGCCGCACCGCTCGCTCCTACAGGATCTGCGTTGTTTCGAGACTGAAGGCTGGCCCGCCCCTTGCATTTACCCCCCAAAGCCCCCTCGGCCGGCCTTCATGATGGATGGAGCCGGTGTCTGGGAGGGTCTGCCAAGGGTGAATTGCGACCTTGAACATTTTAGATCTCGACCACAGCCTGACTGCCCAGGCCCCCATCGCACGGTTGCTCGACAGCGGCCGCGCGAAACGCCTGGACCTGCTCGACCTCGGTCCGAAATTGCGGCTCTGGTCCAGCGAACGCACCTGGCGCCGCTTCGCCGAACGCCTGCAACAACGTCCGCGCCACAGCGGTCCGCAACCGGAAATCTTCTTCGTCGGCTCCGGCGATTACCACCACTTGACCCCGGCCTTTCTCACTGACTTGCCGGTGCCGGTGAGCCTGATCCACTTCGACAATCACCCCGACTGGGTCCACTTCGCCCCGCGTCGACACTGCGGTTCGTGGGTCAACCAGGCGCTGAAACTGCCGAACGTCCAGCGCATCGTCACCCTAGGCCCGTGCAGCGATGACCTGCAAAATCCACAGCTCAAGGGCGGCAACCTCAGCGCCCTGAAACGCGGGGTCTTGCAGCTGTTTCCGTGGCAGCATCCGCCCTCGAAAGTCTGGGGCCGGGTCGGCGATGGTGCCGGGCATCTGCAACTGGAAAACCAGCTGCACTGGCGCAACCTCGCCGAACTGGATTGGCCGGTGTTTCTCGATCAGTTGATCGCCAGCCTGCCCACCGAGGCGGTGTGGATCACCATCGACAAAGACGTCCTGGCCAGCGAAGACGCGGCGACCAACTGGGATCAGGGCGGCATGCGCCTGAGCCATCTGCTGCAAGCGATACGCGTGCTGGCCGCGAACAAGCGGATCCTCGGCATCGACATCTGCGGCGAATACGCCCGCCCCGCCTTCAGCAACGCCTTCAAACGCTGGGAAGCCAAGGCCGACCAGCCGCCGGCGGAACGCTGGAGCGCAGACGATCTGCTGCGAAACTCGGCCACCAATCAGGCACTGATCGAGCTGTTCGAGGAGCTGTTCCCATGACCATTACCGTGATTGTGCTGGTGGCGTTTTCCATCGTGCTGGACGTCATTGGCCAGCTCTGTTTCAAGCTCGGACTCGACCGTTTGCCGGAACTTGAAGGCGGTTTTCGCCTGAATGCATTCTGGGGCCAGGTGTTCAACGCGCCGCTGCTGTGGTGCGGGATCGGCGCCTACGTGATCGAGTTTTTTGTCTGGCTCGAAGCCCTCTCCCGCGCGCCGCTGAGCCTGCTGTTTCCGGCTGCGGCGCTGGCGTATTGCGGCGTGGTGCTGGCCGGCAAACTGATCCTCGGCGAAACCGTGAGTCGCCGGCGCTGGCTCGGCACCTTAGTGATTACGGCGGGCGTGATGCTCGTGTGTGTCGCCCATGCATGAGGCTCAATCGATGATCAGAGGCAAGACCGACTGGCTGCATGAGCGCTTGGGCACCATCGTGCTGTGGGCGCTGTTGATCGCTTTTGAAAGTGCCGGGCAGATCGCCACGAAGGTGGGCGGTGATCAACTGGGGCAGATGGATTTCAACCTGAAATGGCTGATGGCGGTGGCGGTCAATCCGGGGGTGTGGCTGGCGATCGCCTGTTACATCGGGGCGTTTTTCGTGTGGATGCTGATCTTGCGGCGTAGCAGCCTGTCGCTGGCGTTTCCGTTGAGTTCGCTGGTGTTCGTCGGGGTTTTGCTTGGGTCTTGGCTGGGGCTGGACGAGCAGATCAGCGTGCTGCACTGGGTGGGGGTGGCGGTGATCATGGGGGGGATTGCGTTGCTGGCGGAGGGTGAAGAAAGTTGAATATCCGTTGAATTCAAGGCCGCCTTCGCGAGCAAGCCCGCTCCCACAAGGACCGCGCATAACCTGTGGGAGCGGGCTTGCTCGCGAAGGCGTCAGACCTGCCAACAAACTTTTCTAATTGAACTTGTAGGCCACCGCCGCCTGCACCTCCCCCTGGTTGGTATCCCCGACCGCTTTGACAATGCTGCTATCCGCCGCCGACCCCGTCAGGTGAATCCAGCTCGCGCTCGTCAGCAGTGACCATTGCGGCGCCAGGGGAAATTCGAAGCTCTGGGTCAGCGCCACGTTCTGCAAGCCACCACCGGCGTTGTACGGGCGGATCCCCGAGGCTTGAGACTCGTCGGCACTGACGCCGAAGAACGTCTGAGCCTGCCGGGCATTGGCAAAATGTGCGGTCAGGTTTGAGCTGCCGATCACCCCGCCACCCAGTGGATAACCCACCTCCCCACCCAGCCGTCCCAATACCCCGCCCTGCCCGCCTCGCCCGCCAACCGCCTGGCCAACCGAAGCAAATACCCGCCAGAAGTCGGCCGGCGCGTACTGCACAAACCCGCCCACTTCGCCCATGTCCGGCACATCGCGCAAGCCTTGCAGCTCACCGTTGGAGGTCCGTCCCGGCAAGTAATTCAGGAACGGCCCGGCGCTGAAGCCACTTGCGTTGAACGCGTCCCAGGTCAGCCCGCCATCGGTGCTCAGGCTGACATCGCCCCAGTCCAGATCGAGGTACGGCACGGGCCGGGTTTCGTAACGGCTGCCGGTTGGATCGTGTGGCTGATAGCTGAGGCCAACCCCTGCTTCGCCGGTGATGCCGTCTGCTGAAACGTTGGCCGAAAGGCACGTCAGCGCGGCGAATAGAGCAACAGTAATCCTCGACATGAGGCAATTCCTTGAACGGGACATGCGCGCATCAATCCCCGGATCGCGCTCCCGGCGCAAGCACTCATGTTGTTTGTAGCGACCTACAAAAATTGTAGCTTCGAAGACACGAACACACGCCAGAACCCCGCCCCTGCTGGGCCAAACCCGGTTGGCACAGTCCCTGCTCTACCCCTTGTGCAGCGCAGACAGCACACCCGGCGCACACTTTTTACAAGATAGGTAACGCAGATGATTGACTGGCATATCGTGTGTGATTTCGACGGGACCATCACCCGCACCGACGTGATCGACAGCATCCTTCAACGGTTCGCCGACCCGAGCTGGGAAGCGATCGAAAACGAGTGGCTGGCGGGCGACATCGGTTCCCGTGAATGCCTCAGCCGCCAGCTCTCGCTGGTCAAGGCCACACCCTCCGAGCTGCTCGGGTTCTTCGACTCGGTCGAGATCGACCCGGACTTCCCTGACTTCGTCGACCACGTGATCGGCCTCGGCGCCTCCCTCGAAGTGGTCAGCGACGGCATCGAGCAAGGCATCGCACGGATCCTGGCGCGCAACTACGTCAGCCTCTTGCCGATCCTCGCCAATCGCCTGCGCCAACTCGATCACGACAGTTGGCGCATCGACTTCCCCCATGCCAGCGACGCCTGCCGCGCCGCCTCCGGCAACTGCAAATGCAAGTCCACCCCCAGCACCAAACGGGTGCTGGTAATCGGCGACGGCCAGTCCGACATGTGCGTGGCCGCCACCGCCGATTTCGTGTTCGCCAAGGATCGCCTGGCCGAGCACTGCGAGCGCAACGGCATCGCTTACGCACGCTTTGACAGCTTCGCCGAACTGCCTGCGTTGCTGGCCTTGCTGCCAAGCGCCAACGCCGCCAATGCCACCTCTTTCAACGTTGAAACACAGGAACTCCTCCACCATGTCTGATATTCGAATCGCTACTGCAGAAGACCAGATCCTCCTGGATAAAGAAGCCAAATACTGCTCCTACGGCGACACCGTTCACTACATCGACCCGCCGCGTATCTTCAGCCGATGCGAAGGCTCCTACGTCTGGGACACCGAAGACCAGGCCTACCTCGATTTGCAAATGTGGTACTCGGCGGTCAACTTCGGCTACGCCAACCCGCGCCTGAACAATGCGCTGAAACAGCAGATCGATACGCTGCCGCAGATCGCCAGCCAGTACCTGCACAAAGGCAAGATCGAGCTCTCGGAAATGATCGCGGTCGACGCGAAGAAAAAATTCGGCCTCGACGGTCGCGTGCACTTCAACGTCGGCGGGTCGCAGTCCATCGAGGACTCGCTGAAAGTCGTGCGTAACGCCACCAACGGCAAGAGCCTGATGTTCGCGTTCGAGGGCGGTTACCACGGGCGTACACTCGGCGCGTCGTCGATCACCTCCAGCTACCGCTATCGCCGCCGCTACGGCCACTTCGGCGAGCGCGCCAATTTCATCCCGTTCCCGTACCACTTCCGTGGCCCGAAAGGCATGACCAAGGAAGAATACGGCAGCCATTGCGTGCAGCAATTCGCCCGCCTGTTCGAGACCGAATACAACGGCGTCTGGGACCCGAAAGTCGGTCAGAGCGAATACGCCGCGTTCTACGTCGAGCCGATCCAGGGCACCGGCGGCTACGTGATTCCGCCGATGAACTTCTACAGCGAACTCAAGCATGTGCTCGACCAGCACGGCATTCTGATGGTGGTCGACGAAATCCAGATGGGCTTCTATCGCACCGGCAAGCTGTGGTCGATCGAGCACTTCGACGTCAAACCCGACGTCATCGTCTTCGGCAAAGCGCTGACCAACGGCCTCAATCCGCTGGGCGGCATCTGGGCAAAAGAAGAGTTGATCAACCCGAAAATCTTCCCACCAGGCTCGACCCACTCGACGTTCGCCTCCAACCCGTTGGGCACGGCGGTGGGCCTGGAAATGTTCAAGATGACCAGCGAAGTCGACTACGGCGCGATGGTCATGAACAAGGGCAAGTACTTCCTCGAAGGCTTGAAAGACTTGCAGAAACGCTACCCGATCATCGGCGACGTCGACGGCCTGGGCCTGGCGCTGCGCTGCGAAATCTGCGGCCCGGACGGTTTCACGCCGGACAAGGCCACGCTCGATTTCATGGTCGAAGAAGGCATGAAGGGCGACATCGAAATCGACGGCAAACGCCTGGGCCTGATTCTCGATGTGGGCGGTTACTACAAGAACGTCATCACCCTCGCGCCGTCGCTGGAAATCAGCTATCCGGAAATCGATTTGGGCATCGCCCTGCTCGACCGCTTGCTGCATCGGGCGATGACACGATGAACGAGCAAGAGATCGACATGGGCGAAGGCAGCGCCGGTTTCGTTCTCGGCAGCGGGGAGGTCGCGGTGTTGTTGATCCACGGCCTCACCGGCACCCCGACCGAGTTGCGTCGGGTCGCCATCGGCCTGGCCAAGGCGGGTTGCACGGTGTACGTGCCGACGCTGGCAGGGCACTGCGGAGACAACGCCGACCTGCAAGCCACCGGTTGGCGTGACTGGTACGAGAGCGCACGCAATACCTTCATCGGTGTGCGACGCAAACACGAGCACGTGTTCGTCGGCGGTTTGTCGATGGGCGCGGTGCTGTCGATGTACCTCGCCGCCGAGCATCCGGGGCAGATCGAAGGCTTGTTGCTGTATTCGACGACCCTGCGCTACGACGGCTGGAACATGCCCAAGGTCGCCGTGCTCACGCCGTTGCTGATGGCGATTCCGTTTGGCGTGCACCTGTGCCGCTTCAACGAAAAATCACCTTTTGGCATCAAGGACGAACGCTTGCGAGCGGTCGTCGAGCGGCAGATGAAGGCTGGCGAGAGCAGCAATGCCGGGCTGCTGACCATGTCCGGGGTGAGTGTCCGGGAACTGCATCGACTGGTGGCGGCGGTGAAAAAACGCATGCCGCAGATCACCACGCAAACGCTGGTGCTGCACTCGCGCGAAGACGACATCACCAGCCGCTGGAACGCCGATTATGTGGAACGCAAACTCGGCGGTCCGGTGGTGAAGGTTCTGCTCGACGACTGCTACCACATGATCACCGTCGACCTGCAATACCGCCGCGTGGTGGAACTGAGCGCGGACTTCATCCGGCAACGTTTCATTCAACAGCGCTGCGCCCCCAAACCCATGCGCCAGGACTATCGGCAACTGGCCTGACTCAAGGAAACGATGTGATCACAGCCCTTGCCTTTTCGACGATCGAGGCCATCGACCGCGATGCCTGGAATGTCTGTTTCCCTGCCGAGTTGGAGGATTGGAATTACTACCGGGCGGTTGAACGGGCCGGCATCGCAGACTTTCAATGGCGCTATCTGGCGTTGTACGAAGACGAGGTATTGATCGCGGCGGCCGTGGCGTTCACCACCGCTTACTCGCTGGACACCACGGTTCAGGGGCTGGGTAAACGCATCAGTGAACGGCTGCGTCGCGTGTGGCCGGGGCTGTTCGACGTGCACCTGTATGCCCTCGGTTCGCCGGTGGCCGAGCAGTGCCACGTCGGGACCGCGCCGCACATCGACCCGGCCCGGCGCGTGGACCTGCTTCAGCAATTATTACGGCTGGCGCGCCATGATGCCGATCAGGCCGGGGTCGGTTTGCTGGCCGTCAAGGATGCCTCTCACCGCGACCCGCAATGGTTGCAGGTGTGTCAGGACGCGGGTCTGCAAAGCATGCCCGGCCTGCCCAGCGCCGAGCTGCCGATCCGCTTTGGCTCGGTGGACGCCTACCTTGGCACGCTCGGCAAATCCACCCGCAAAGACCTGCGCCGCACCCTGCGTGGCCAGGGGCCGCGCATCGAATGGCGGCGCTCGGTCGATGACCTGCTGCCGCGCATGATGGCGCTTTACGAGGCCACGCTGAGCCGCAGCGACCTGACCTTCGAACGCCTGCCGCCCGGCTACTTCCGCCAGGTCCTGGAACACCTCGATGAACGTGCCGCGTGCGTGTTGTATTGGGTCGGCGAAGAGTTGGTGGCGTTCAACCTTGTGCTGTTCGACGAACTGCGACTGGTCGACAAGTTCTTCGCCCACGACCTGGCCCAGACCCGCGAACACAATCTCTACGTGCGCAGCTGGCTGGCCAATGTCGACTACTGTATTGAGCACGGCATCCCGATCTACGCGTGCGGCCAGGCCGGTTATGCCAGTAAGCTGCGCCTGGGTTGCTCGTTTACCGGCAACACCGTGTTTTTCCGCCATCGCAACCGCTTGCTCGACAGCCTGTTGCGTGTGGTGAAACTGTTTATCCGACCGGACCGTTCCGACCCTGCCATGGCCGCCGCGATCAGCGAGCAGCAATAAGCGAAGCACAATGACCAAAGACTCACGCACCAACGCTCGACCTTTCGCCCTCTCCGGCTGGAGCCTGCAGCGCAAACTGGTGCTGGCGTTCTGGCTGGTCAGCGTCATTCCGACGATGATCGCCGCCGAACTGGCGGCCACCACGCTGTCGCAGATTTTCGACAGCAACGTACGCATCTGGCTGCAGGAATCGACCAAGATCGTCGAGGACGAGATCAGCGAAATCCTGCGCGACAACGCCCGGGTCGCGCAGCTGTTCCTGCGTTACACGCGCCCGCCCACCGATCGGCAGGCGAACAAACACGACAAGCTGACCACCGACATCGCCGACTCCATGGGCATCGACGTCGTGGCGCTGGTGCGCACCAGCGATCACAAAGTGGTGTTCAGCACCGCCGCCGACGACATCGTCCGCCAGATCAGCACCGCGCCCAAAGCCGTGCTGCAAACCCTGCAAGTCGGTGGCGTGGCGACCGGCACGGTGGTCTCGACCTTCGAAACGGATCAGGACGGCGTCGAGTACAAACTGGTGATTGCCACCTACCTCGACAACAGTTTCCTCACCAGCGTGGCCGACGTGCACTCGCTGGACCTGCGCCTGTATCTGGCCAAGGCCAATGACTTCTCGGAGATTTTTTCCACCCAGCGCTTCGAGGACCACCCGGCGGCCGTACCGGAAAAAATCGAACAAATCCTGCGCAGCACCAAACAGCCGATCGAACAGTTCACCAACCGCTACAGCGGCATCTACCGGCCGATCCTCAATGAAAACGGCGAGCTGCAAGGGGTGATTTTCAGCGGTCTGTTGCGACACACCAGCCTGGTCGGGCTGGTCAATCAGAGCAACCTGTTCTTCCTGATTTTCCTGCTCAGCTCGGCGGCGTCCCTGGCGGTCGGCTGGCTGGTTTCGCAGCGCCTGACCAAGCCGTTGCGCGGGTTGTCCAAAGGCGTACAAGCGGTGATCGCCGGGGATTATCGCCAACGCCTGCCGGTCACCGGCGGCGACGAACTGGCGGAACTGAGCAGCACCTTCAACCACATGAGCGAACGCCTCGGCGAGTTGCAGCATCTGGAATCGCAACTGCGTCGGCGTGACCGCCTGCATGCGCTGGGCGAAGTGGCGATGGGCCTGGCCCATGAAATCCGCAACCCGCTGGGCATCATCAAAACCGCCACGCAACTGCTGCACCGGCGCGCCGATTTGCCCGAGACCGACAAGCGTCATCTGGAATACGTGGTCAGCGAAGTCAGCCGGATCAACGACCTGATCACCGACTTCCTCGACTTCGCCAAACCCAGCGCACCGATGCGCTCGACCCAACTGGCACGCCCGCTGGTGGATGAACTGGTCGGCTTCTGCGCGCCGGAGCTGGCCAGCCACAACATCGATGTACAAGTCGAAGATCAATCGCCCACCGCGACGCTTTACGCCGACGCGCGGCAAATCAAGCAGGCCGGCCTGAACCTGATCGTCAACGCCATCGACGCCATGCCCGACGGCGGGCGGCTGACCCTGGGCATCAGCAGCGACCGGCACTACACGGTGATCAGCATCAGCGACACCGGCCAAGGCATCGAACCGGACATGCTCGAACGGATCTTTACACCGTTCGTCACCACCAAGGCCTCGGGCACCGGGCTGGGTCTGGCCAAGGTGTTCTCGATCATGGAGAGTCATGACGGGCGCATCGAATGCGTCAGTGAAAAAGATGCCGGGGCCACATTCACCCTGTACATTCCGGCCAACGGTGAAGACTTCGACGAGGGCAGCGATGACACATAACGTACTGGTGGTCGACGACGAGCCCAAGCTCTGCGACCTGCTGGCCTCGGCGCTCAGTCAGAACGACATTGTGGTGTTCACCGCCGGCAACGGCCTGCACGCGCTCAAGGTGCTGGAGTGCGAAGACATCGACCTGGTGATCAGCGACTGGCGCATGCCCGGCATGGACGGCCCGCAACTGCTGGCAGAAATCAAAAGCCGTTTTCCGCAGTTACCGGTGATCGTCATGACCGCCTACAGCACCGTGAAAAACGCCGTGCAGTCGATGCGCAACGGCGCCTTCGACTACATCGCCAAACCGTTCGACATTGATGAGCTGGACATCACCGTCAACAAGGCCCTGCAATTTCGCGACATTCTCAAAGACAACCAGCGCATGCGCGCCGAGCTCGACGAGCACCGGCAGATCGACAGCCTGATCGGCGACAGCCCAAGCTTTCGGCGGGTGCTGCACGCCATCGACTCGGTGCGCGAAAGCAACGCGACCATTCTGCTGACCGGCGAAAGCGGCACCGGCAAGGAAATGGTCGCCCGGGCGATCCACACCCACGGCAATCGCGCCGACAAACCTTTTGTCGCGGTGAACTGCGCGGCAATCCCCGAAGGGCTGCTGGAAAGCGAAATGTTCGGCCACCGCAAAGGCGCGTTTACCGGCGCGGTGGCGGATCGCGTCGGACGTTTCCAGCAGGCCGACAAGGGCACGCTGTTTCTCGATGAAATCGGCGAAATGCCGCTGGCGTTGCAGGCAAAAATCCTCCGGGCCTTACAGGAGCGAGTGATCGAACCGGTGGGCGATCCGCGCGAGCGCAAGGTCGATGTACGGGTGATCGCGGCGACCAACAAAAACCTGCTGGACGCGGTGGCCAACAAGGAGTTTCGCGAAGACCTCTACTACCGCCTCAACGTCTTCCCGATTCCGCTGCCGGCCCTGCGCGAACGGGTTGAAGACATTGCGCCGCTGGCCCGGCATTTCGCCCACACGCTAGGGGCTGCGGCCGGCAAACGTTTCAGCGGTTTCAGCGCGCAAGCGTTGCAGGCCATGGCCCGGTATTCATGGCCAGGGAATATTCGCGAACTGCAGAACTGCGTGGAACGGGCGACCATTGTCGCCTCGGGCGCGGTGATTGAAGAGGAAGACCTGCCGGCGTATCTGTTTGCTTCAAGCTCCGCCGACGGCGGCACGTTGATCGCTGAGGGCAGCGTACCGGCAGACCTGGAAGCGGCGCTGGCCGAGGTGGAAAAAACCTACATTCTGGCGGCGCTGGCACAGAGCAACGGCGTGCAGGCAGCGGCGGCGCAGTTGATTGGGATTTCCGAGCGCAGCTTCTGGTATCGGTTGAAGAAGCTGGGGATTCATGTGGACAAAATTGTGCGCTGATCCCTGCCTGTGGGGGCGCAATGCTGTTCACTTGGGCGCTAACCGTGGGCTTTGAATGGGGCATATCCGTTGCTGCGGTAACGGCGGGTATTGGTTTCGCCCTTACGGCGAGTCACTTTGGAAAAGCCCCAAAGTAACCAAAGGGCTCTTGCCCCTTTCGTTCGGTGGCTCGCTAAGGCTCGCCATGCCCTCGCTCCGGTCCTGCTCCGTGGGCCCGCCGCCATCGGCCATCCATGGCCGGGGGCGGCTAACCCGGCATCCATGCCGGGTTGCCCACTGCGCAGAACCTCCACTCGGCCTCTCGAGGGGGCGACTACCGCCACAGCCGCCGAGGCGGCCTGAAAGCCGACCTGGCTCTTTGGGGGTACGCGTTGTCCTTCTCTGCTGCGTTCACTCATTCCCGACATGTACACCAACCCCTGTAGGAGCCGGCTTGCTGGCGATAGCGTCCTTTCAAGCGATAGATGTGTCGACTGACCCACCGCTATCGCCAGCAAGCCGGCTCCTACAGGGGGTCGTATTTATCCAAATGCATATGCGTTTCCCTTGTAGGAGCCAGCTTGCTGGCGATGGCGTCCTTTCAGGCGACAAATGCGTCGACTGACCCACCGCCATCGCCGGCAAGCCGGCTCCTACAGGGAATCGCGTTTGCTTTTGATTTTCACCACTCATCAGGCCGAGCGTTAGCTCGCCTTCCGCTTTTGATCTGAGCGCCCCCTCGAGAGGCCGAGCGCAGGTTCTGCGCAGTGGGCAACCCGGCATGGATGCCGGGTTAGCCGCCCCCGGCCATGGATGGCCGATGGCGGCGGGCCCACGGAGCAGGACCGGAGCGAGGGCATGCCGAGCCTAGGCGAGGCACCGAACGAAAGGGGCAAGAGCCCTTGGTTACTTGGGGCTTTTCCAAGTGACTCGCTGTAAAAGCGAAACCGTCAGCCGCCATTACCGCAGCAACGGATATGCCCCCCATCCTAACCGTGGAAGCAAGCCCGCACCCACAGTAATCAATCCAGTCAACCAAGCGATCAGCTTACAGTCCCGCCTTTTGATTCACTCATGATCTGCCGAATCGCCCCCACAAACGTCTCCACCGGCTGCCCGCCACTGACCGCATATTGCCCGTTGAACACCACCGTCGGCACCGAACTCACCCCCCGCGACAACCACAACTGCTCTTCCTCTCGCACCTCTTTAGCGAACGCGTCCGAGGCCAGAATCGCCTCAGCCCGCTGCCGGTCCAGACCAACGCTTTGCGCAATCTGCACCAACTGAGCGTGGTCGGACGGATTGCCGCCCTCCGTGAAATACGCCTTGAACAACGCCTCTTTCAAATTGAACTGCAACCCTTCCAGCCCCGCCCAGTACAGCAAGCGATGCGCATCGAACGTGTTGTAGATGCGGCTGTTGCCGTCGGTGCGAAAGGCGAACCCGACTTCGGCGCCACGCGCACGGATCATTTCGCGGTTCTTCTGCGACTGCTCCGGGGTCGAGCCGTATTTCTCGGTGATGTGTTCGGTGATGTTCTGCCCTTCCGGGCCCATCTTCGGGTTCAGCTCGAACGGCTGGAAACGGATCTCGGCCTGGACCTCGTCCCCCAGCAGATCCAGGGCACGGGTCAGGCCGTACAGCCCGACAACGCACCAGGGGCAGGACACGTCGCTGACGAAATCGATTTTCAGGGGGGTACTCATCACTCACCTCGCGGGCTGGATACGGGCCGGAAAAGTTGAACGATACACCTGTGGGTCTGAGTACATCTGCTAGAAATTGGTTGGCTGTCAGGCCGTCATCGCTAGCAAGCCAGCTCCTACAAGGTAAGGTGTGTCAACCCGGTCTGTAGGAGCCGGCTTGCTGGCGATGGGGCCTTCAAATCCTGCATCGTTGTCGAGACCGCCTTCGCGGGCAAGCCTCGCTCCTACAATTACAAGGATTGGGGTTACAGGAGGTTGTGTTCGGCCACCGGATCAATCTGCGCCCAGTGCGAAGTGTCCTCGCGATGAGCCTGCAAATAGGGCAGCACCGCCGCAAGCAATGGCGCTTTGAAGGCCTCCTGAAAACGATGGGCCAGCCCCGGAATCAGCTTCAACTGGCTGCCACGAATATGCGCCGCCAGGTGCACGCCATGCATTACCGGCAACAGCGGATCGGCAGTGCCATGAACCACCAGCGTCGGCACCCGCAGTTGATTGAGCAGTGCCACCCGGCTCGGCTCGGCGAGGATCGCCATGATCTGACGCTTCACGCCCTCGGGGTTAAACGCACGGTCATAGGACTGCGCCGCCTGATGCAGCAGCGCTTGCCGATCATCACTCACTGACGGGCTACCCAGCGCCGCCAACAAATCAGCCTGCTGCTCCAGCGCCACTTCACGATTCGGTGCGCCACGCCGCGAAAGCAGTTGCACCAGCGCCGCGTTCGGCGCCGGCAAGCCTTCGGCACCGGAACTGGTCATGATCAGCGTCAGGCTCTCGACCCGCTGCGGCGCCATGGCCGCCATGTGCTGGGCAATCATCCCGCCCATGCTCGCGCCCAACACGTGGAATTGCTCGACGTGCAAGGCATCCATCAAGCCCAGCGCATCGTCGGCCATATCGGTCAGGGAATACGGCGCCGATACCGGCAAACCAAGTTTGTAGCGCAGCACTTCGAAGGTCAGGTTGGCGTCGGCAGGCGATTGCCGCCAGGTGGACAGGCCGACATCGCGATTGTCATACCGGATGACCCGAAAACCCTGCTGACACAGCGCGACCACCACCTCGTCCGGCCAGTGAATCAACTGCCCGCCCAGGCCCATCACCAGCAGCAACGCAGGATCGGAGGCGCGGCCGATGCTCTGGTACGCCAGGCTCACCTGCGCCAGATCGACCCGTTCGGTCGGAACATTGACATCGCATCGAGACGCCGCAAAGGACGGCAGGCCAAAGAACAACGCGGCCAGGAAGGCCGCCGTTGATAAAAATCGTGCACGCATGAAAAACACCGAAACGCAGAACCCCAGTAGAGCGCGAGTCTGATGAAGTTTGTTGAAGCGCGCTGCCACAGTTACGTGACAGTTTGATGAAGAGTGCTGAACGGTCGTTTCCGAGACTGCGTCGCCTGCTTCGCGAGCAAGCCCGCTCCCACATTCGATCGCATTCCAATTGTAAGAACGCGGTCAACTGTGGGAGCGGGCTTGCTCCGGGCGGCGTTCCGACGAAGGCGCCAGAACAGGCGCCTCAGGACTTTAGGCCAGCTGACTGCGCAGTTGCCGCGCCGCAGCCACCATGTTCACCAATGCTGCTTCAGTCTCCGGCCATGCCCGGGTCTTCAAACCGCAATCCGGGTTCACCCACAACCGCTCTGCCGGAATGCGCTTCACGGCCTTGCTCATCAACTTGACCATCTCGGCCGTGTCCGGCACGCGTGGCGAGTGAATGTCGTAGACGCCCGGACCGATGTCATTCGGGTAGTCGAACGCTTCGAAGGCTTCCAGCAATTCCATGTCCGAGCGCGAGGTTTCGATGGTGATCACATCGGCATCCATGTCGGCAATCGCCTTGATCACGTCATTGAATTCGCTGTAGCACATGTGCGTGTGGATCTGGGTTTCATCGCGCACGCCGGAGGCGCTCAAGCGGAACGCTTCCACCGCCCAGTCGAGGTATTCCTGCCATTGCGCCCGACGCAGTGGCAAGCCTTCGCGGAACGCGGCTTCGTCGATCTGCACGATCTTGATGCCGGCGTTTTCCAGGTCGACTACTTCGTCACGCAGGGCCAACGCCAACTGCTGCGCCTGGACTTTGCGCGAAACGTCTTCACGCGGGAACGACCACATCAGCATGGTCACGGGACCGGTGAGCATGCCTTTCATGACCTTGTCGGTCTGGCTCTGCGCGTAGCTGATCCAGTCGACCGTCATGGCTTTCGGCCGGCTCAGGTCGCCATAGATGACTGCCGGTTTCACGCAGCGCGAGCCGTAGCTCTGGACCCAGCCGAAACGGGTGAACAGGTAGCCGTCCAACTGCTCGGCGAAGTACTCGACCATGTCGTTACGTTCGGCTTCACCGTGTACCAGCACATCCAGCCCCAGACGTTCCTGGACTTGCACGGCATGGCGAATTTCGTGGTGCATGGCGTCGGTGTAGTCGTTGGCTGACAGCTTGCCTTGCTTGTAGGCCTGTCGCGCCAGACGGATCGAACCGGTCTGCGGGAACGAGCCGATGGTGGTGGTCGGGAACGCCGGCAGTTTCAAGCGCGCACGTTGTTGCTCGATACGTTTGGCGAACGGCGATTGGCGTTGGCTATCCGCTGCACTGATGGCATTGATGCGGGCTTGTACTTCCGCTTTGTGAATACGCGGGGACTCGGCACGGCTGGCCTGAATCGCCCGGCTGTGTGCCAGCGCGGTTTGCACTTTGGGCGATTGCGGATCGTTGAGCGCGTCGCGCAGCACGGCGATTTCGCCACACTTCTGCACCGCAAACGCCAGCCAGCTTTTCAGTTCCGGATCGAGTTTGTCTTCGCGTTCCAGGTCTACCGGGCTGTGCAGCAGCGAGCAGGAACTGCTGACCCACAGGTTGTCGCCGAAACGCTCCTGGGCCAATTGCAGTTGTGCGAGCACCGGCTCCAGTTCGCAGCGCCAGACGTTGCGGCCGTTGACCAGGCCCACCGAGAGAATCTTGTAGGTCGGCAGACGATCGAGCACGTGCAGCAGTTGGTCGGGCGCGCGCACCGCATCGATGTGCAAGCCTTGTACGGGCAAGCCGACGGCCAGGCCGAGGTTGTCTTGCAGGCCGCTGAAGTAGGTCGCCACCAGTTTTTTCAGCGGCGAATACTGGAGGATGTGATAGGCGCGTTCGAAGGCGTTTTTCCATTCTTGCGGCAGGTCGAGGGTCAGGATCGGTTCGTCGATCTGCACCCACTCCACACCTTGTGCGGCGAGGCGGCCGAGGATTTCACCGTAGATCGGCAGCAGGCGCTCCAGCAGGTCGAGCTTGTCGAAGTCATTGCCTTTGGCCTTGCCCAGCCACAGGTAAGTCAGCGGGCCGATGATCACCGGTTTGACGTTGTGGCCAAGGGCCTTGGCTTCGTCGACTTCGTCGAACAGCTGTTCCCAGCTCAGCTTGAACTGCTGGTCAGCGCTGAATTCCGGGACCAGGTAGTGGTAGTTGGTGTCGAACCACTTGGTCAGTTCCTGGGCGTATTGCGCTTTGCTGTGTTCGCCACCGCAGCAAGTGGTGGTGGCGCCACGGGCCATGGCGAACAACGTGTCGAGCGTCGGCAGGCCCCTGGCATTCTTGGCGCTGTCGAAACGCTCCGGGATCACACCGAAGGTCAGGGAATGCGTCAGGACCTGGTCGTACCAGGCGAAGTCGCCGACCGGCAGCAGGTCGATGCCGGCGTCTTTCTGTAATTGCCAGTGGGTGGCGCGCAGTTGGCGGCCGACGCTCTTCAGCGCGTCCTGATCGAGATCGCCCTTCCAGTAGGATTCGAGGGCTTTTTTCAGTTCGCGGTCAGCGCCGATGCGTGGAAAACCAAGTGTGTGGGCCAGAGCCATGGTGAGTTTCTCCTTGTAAAAGATGGCGCTATTGTCGACAGCCAACCCAACATGAGACAAACTCAACCTTTTCGTGTTGATCACAAGTTTTCCTCATGGAGCCCTCCGGTGCTTGAAATCCGTCACTTGAAGACCCTGCACGCCTTGCGCGAAGCCGATAGCCTGGTCGATGCCGCCGACCGCCTGCACCTGACGCAGTCGGCGCTGTCCCACCAGTTCAAGGAGCTGGAAGAGCGCATGGGCATGCCGCTGTTCGTGCGCAAGACCAAACCGGTGCGCTTCACCAGTGCCGGTTTGCGCCTGCTGCAACTGGCCGACGCCACCCTGCCACTGCTGCGCGGCGCCGAGCGCGATATCGCGCGGCTGGCCGGTGGCACCGCCGGGCGCCTGCACATGGCGATCGAGTGCCACAGTTGCTTTCAGTGGCTGATGCCGACCATCGACCAGTTCCGCGATGCCTGGCCGGAAGTCGAGCTGGACCTGGCCTCGGGCTTCTCTTTCGCGCCGCTGCCGGCGTTGGCCCGTGGTGATCTGGATCTGGTGGTGACCTCCGATCCGCTGGAACTGGCCGGGATCACGTATGTGCCGTTGTTCACTTATGAAGCCATGCTCGCGGTTGCCAATCAGCACCGCTTGGCGAACAAGGCGTACATCGTTCCGGAGGATTTGCTCACGGAAACCCTGATCACTTACCCGGTGGAACGTGACCGGCTGGACATCTTCACCCGCTTCCTGGAGCCGGCCGACATCGAACCGGCCCAGGTCCGCACCTCGGAACTGACGGTGATGATGATGCAGTTGGTCGCCAGCGGTCGTGGCGTGTGCGGCATGCCGCACTGGGCGCTGCATGAATACAGTTCACGGGGCTACGTGAAGGCCAAGCGACTGGGCGAGAAGGGATTGTTTGCGACGTTGTACGCGGCGGTTCGTGCGGACATGCTGGATGCGCCGTATATGCGCGACTTCCTGCTGACGGCAAAAGATACGTCGTTCTCGACACTCGACGGTGTCAGCGCCGTCCGATAACACAACACGGACTTGTAGGAGCGAGGCTTGCCCGCGAAGAACGATAACGCGGTCTCTCCAAATAACCGCGTCGTTCCTTTCGCGGGCAAGTCGGATCGCCGCACCGCTCGCTCCTACAGGGGATTGCGGTGATCTTTAGATCTCGCGCCACATATGAATCTTGTCGAAGTAGTCCTCGCCCACCCGCACCGCCAGCGGTTCGAGGCCGAACTGGATGAAGCCGCATCGCTGGTACAGGTTGAACGCCGCGTCATTGCCGGCGGTAACGGTCAGTTGAATCAGCCTCAACCCCGGGTGGGTTTGCGCTTCGGCCAACGCCGCCTGCACCAGTTGATAACCGAGCCCGCGCTGGCGGACCTGACTGGACACGTACATGCCAAACAGCGTCGCCTTGTGCCGGGCCTTTTCCCGAGGATCGAAAGCGAGGCCGACGATGCCCGCCAACTTCCCCTCCTCAAACGCCCCGAACACCACATCGAGCTTGCTGGTCAGGCGTGACTCCCACCAGCTCAGCGGCATCGTGGCCCGTTCGCGCACGGTGGAGGTAAACGCCTGGGGATGCAGGTCGTAGGCTTCGAGCATCAACGCCCGATAGTCCAGGGCATGGCTGGCATCAAGCCGTTCAATCCACATGTTCACGCTGTCCGTCGTTGCTCAAGCATCAGCCGCACGGCCAGCGCCGCCAACACAAACCCCATGAAGTAACGCTGCACCGCCAGCCAGGTCGGGTTGTTGACGAACCACGACGCGATGCCGGCGGCGAACACCGCGATCAGCAGGTTGACGCTGAAACTGACGCTGATCTGGGTCAGGCCGAGGATGATGCTTTGGTTGAACACCGAACCGTGCTCAGGGGTGATGAATTGCGGAAACACCGAGAGGTAAAACACCGCGATTTTCGGGTTCAGGGCGCTGGTCAAAAAGCCCATGGTGATCAGTTTGCGCGAGGAATCCGGCGGCAACTGCTGTGCCTCGAACGGCGAACGCGCGCCCGGTTTGACCGCCTGCCAGGCCAGCCACACCAGGTACAGCGCGCCGGCCCACTTCAACACTTCATAAGCCATCGGCACCGCGAGGAACACCGCAGTCAATCCCGCTGCCGCAGCGAACAGGTGCACAAAAAAGCCCGCCACCACACCGAGCAACGAAGTGACTCCGGCCTTGCGCCCCTGGCAGATCGAACGAGAGATCAGGTAGATCATGTTCGGTCCCGGCGTCAGTACCATCAGCAACGCGGCAGCGGCGAAGATCAGCAAGTCTTGAAGCGGGATCATGGCGGTTCCTTGGCGTGAATGATCAGGCGATTGCGCTCAGCGAGGCTCGATAAAACGGCAGGATCAGGTCTCGTGTCAATGGCGCCAGCGTCACATCGCCGTCGGTGGCGGGGTCGATCCAGCGCACCTCTTCGATTTCCGCCGCAGGCGATACGTCTGAATCGATGGTCAGCAGAAAGAGTTCGGCCTGTACGACAAAACCTGGCTCGTTGGCGGCCGGTGCCGAGAACTGCCCCAGATAAGTAGCGTGCGCCGGATCGATGGCCAATCCCAATTCTTCTTCCAGCTCACGCACCAGGGCGTGAACCGGTTGTTCATGGGCTTCGATCTTGCCGCCCGGTTGCATGAAAGCTTCAGTGCCACGTTTGCGCACCAGCAGCGTGCGACCGTCGGGGCCGATCAACAGGGCGGCGGCGATGTGGATGATGCGGGGGGAAGTGGCGGATGCAAGCGTCATGAGTGAGGCGTGGCCTTGGCTGAAAGGTGCAAGCATCACATGAGTGGCGGGACATCGTCACGCCGAAAAAACCTCCGCGAAACACCGCCCCCTGTGGGAGCGGGCTTGCTCGCGAAGCTGTGTGTCAGTCGCCTCTATGTCGGATGTGACGCCGCCTTCGCGAGCAAGCCCGCTCCCACAGGGGGATCAGTGCTGAGCCTGGGGAACCTGTTCCATCTCGAGAATCGCGCTGTTCACCTCTTCCGGCACCTTCACGAAAATGCTGTATTTCGCGCCCTCCATGGCCTCGAAGGCGATCAGCTTTTCCACCAGCGGTCCGTTCAGCACCTTGCCGGCGTTGAGCAACAGCATGCCGTTGTCGGCGTTGAGGTTGCGCGCCAGGACCATCCCCGCAGCCAACTCCCGGGTGGTCATGACCTTGACCATCGGATCGGCCAGGGACACATCGCTCAGGTACGCGGCACACACCTTGATGAAGTCCTCCACCATCTCGGGGTCGTAGAGTTTTCCGGCATAGCTGCGGATATACACCAGCGCCTCATCACTGTTCATCTGCCGTTCCAGGATCAACCCGCGCTGCAACTCGATGAAATCCACTGCCAGTTTCAACAGCCGGGAACCGACCGGTATCGCCTCGCCCTTGAGCCGGTCGGGAAAACCGCTGCCGTCCCAACGCTCCTGATGGTGAAGAATCAGACGGGCAGCGTCCTTCATCGGATCGAGCGTCATCAACAGGGATTCGCTCTGCTTCGGGTAATTGCGATAACGCTCGCGATCATTGTGATGCAACAGGTCCGCGGGGGCGGTCATCATGCTGTCGGTCCAGCTCAGCTTGCCGATGTTGTAGAGCGCCGCCGCCATGGTCAGGTCGCGGCTGGTGCCTTCGTCCAGATCATGAAGTTTGCAGTACACCCGCACCAGCTCGATGATCTGGCGGTTGGTCTGTTTGGCCGGCGGCATGCGCAGGTTGGCCAGCAGCGAGAACATTTCTGTGCCGGTAACGTAGCTGTGCTTGAGCTCTTCGTAGGCCAGGTCGAGCATGTCGGCGGTCTGCTGCAACTCAGCGGTGCGGGAGGCGACGCGTTTGTCCAGGGTGATGTTGAGCAGCTTCAATTCCTGATTCTGATCCCACGTTTCCTGGACCAGACGCAACCGTTCACGCTCGGAATGCTGATACGCGAGTGATTGTCGCAGGACCAGCAGCATTTCCTCATCGTGCCAGGGCTTGCTGATGTAACGGTGAATCTGCCCGTCATTGATGGCTTTGATAATGGCTGACGGATCGGCATAACCGGTCAACATGATGCGCACGGTATCGGGGTAATGCTGATGGATGAGGGCCAGCAGCGTGGCGCCGTCCATGTTGGGCATGCGCGCGTCACTCATCACCAGGTCGATGGGCTGCTGCGCCATGATTTCCAGGGCCTGGGCGCCGCTGGTGGCCAGCAACACGTCGTAGGGCTGGCCGCGCAACAGTCGACGCAGGCTATTGAGGATGGACTCCTCATCGTCGACCAGCAGCACTTTGGGTTTATAGGTGGACCTCGTGGGGAGTTGCTCTTCCATGGCATTACCTCGGGCGAAAACGGTTACAGCGATATGTCGGGAACCGGGCAAACATCCCCTATTGCCGGATCCTGACCTACAGGCTAGATGATTTTCGACCCACCACTGCAATGATTCGTTTCAGTCGGTTGCGCGAAGTCTGATCCGGGCGACTATGCTCACGTCACTCGGATCCATTATCTGTACGCTCGGCCAAGTGGTCAGGGAAAGGATGCCCCTTATGAACACGGTGTATCAAAACGCTGTCGGTCCCGGCATATGGCGATGAATACGCTGTTGTCGCGGACCAATCGTCGGATTCTTATCGTCGACGACACCGCTTCAATCCACGAGGACTTCATCAAGATCCTCAGCCCGCCTTCGTTTGACGACGACAGCCTGATCAGCGCTGAAAATGCCCTGTTCGGCACCACGGCGGCCGTCACGTTGCAGAGTTTCATCCTTGACTCGGCGTTTCAGGGCCTTGAAGCACTGGACAAGGTCGAGACGGCCCTGGCCAACGACATGCCTTATGCAATGGCCTTCATCGACATGCGCATGCCGCCGGGCTGGGACGGCCTGGAAACCATCGAACGGTTGTGGCAGGTCGATCCGAAGCTGCAAGTGGCGCTTTGCACGGCCTACTCCGACTATTCCTGGGAAGACATCGACGAACGCCTGGAACTCGGCGACCGCCTGCTGATTCTGAAGAAGCCATTCGACGCCATCGAAATCCGTCAGATGGCCAGCGCGCTGACCGCCAAGTGGCAAATGACCGAAGACGCGGCGCTGAAGATGTCGCTGCTCGAACAAGCGGTCGAGGAGCGTACCCGGGAACTGTCCGATGCCAACATCATCGTGCAGAACAGCCCGACCATTCTCTATCGGCTGCGGGGCGAACCGTCGTTTCCACTGATGTACATCTCGCACAACATCACCAAATACGGGCATGTCGCGGCGAAACTGGTGGCCTCGGCCAACTGGGCCCGAGAGCTGATTCATCCTGACGATCAAGCGAAGGTCGACACGGCGATGGCGCGGGTGCTGGACCGCCATGCCGCCGGAGCGTCCATCGAGTTTCGGATGCGCACTGGCGAAGGGGCCTGGCGTTGGGTGGAAAACCGCTACATCCCGGTGCGCGACGATGAAGGCCGCCTGCTGGAAGTCGAAGGCATCATCATCGACATCACCGAGCGCAAGCTGGCCGAGGAGAAAATCTTCCTGCTGGCGCGCACCGACGGGCTGACCGGGCTGGTCAACCGCGCGACGCTGATCGAACGGCTGCACCAGGCCTTCGCCGCTGCGCGTCGTGGCGCGACCCCGTTTGCCATCTTTTATCTGGACCTGGATCACTTCAAACGCATCAACGATACCCTCGGGCACCCGGTGGGCGATCTGTTGCTGCAAGAAGTCGCCCGGCGGATCAAGGCGTGTGTACGTGAGAACGATATCGTCGCCCGCCTTGGCGGCGACGAGTTCGCGATCCTGCAACTGGACGTCAGCGACCCGACCCACTCCGCGTCCCTGGCCACCAAGGTCCGCGACGCGCTGGTGCTCCCCTACTCCCTGGCCGGCAACGATGTCCGGGTGTCGGTCAGCATCGGCATCAGCAGCTACAGCCCGGCCTGCACCAGCGCCGACGGCCTGCTGACCCAGGCCGACATGGCGCTCTATCGCTCCAAGGAAAAGGGCCGAAACCAGTACCACTTCCACTCCGAAGAGATCAATCAGGAGATGGTCGAGCGCATGACCATCGCCAGCGAATTGAGAGAGGCCATCGAGCACGATGAACTCGAACTGCGTTACTGGCCGGAAGTGGACCTGAGCAGCGGCAAGATCCTCGGGATGGAAGCGCAGGTCACCTGGAATCACCCCGGGCGCGGCTTGCTGGAAGCCTCCGCGTTCCTGCCCGCCGCCGAAAAGACCGGCACCATCATCGCCCTCGGTCACTGGGTGCTCGATCGCGCCTGCCGGCAAATGCGCCAGTGGCGGGATGAAGGTGTCGCGCCACCGGTGATTGCGATCAAGCTGTCCCTGGCCCAGCTCAAGAGCGGCCCGGAACTGATTTATGACGTGTTGCGCACCACCGCGCGCTGGGAGCTCTGCGCCTGGGACCTGCGCTTCGACGTCACCGAGGCGACGCTGGCCCAGACCAAATGGACCCACAACGATGTGCTGCCGCGCCTGCGGGAGCTGGGGGTGAAGATTGCCATCGACGACTTCGGCACCGAATATTCGTCGTTCGATTACCTCAAGACCTATCAGGTCAATCACCTGAAGCTCGCTCAACCTTTCATCGATACCGCCGCCCGCGACCCGGCCAGTGCCAACACCTTGCGCGCCATTATCAATTTCGCCCGGGAGGTAGGGATCGGAATCATCGCCGAAGGTGTCGAAACCCAGGAACAGCGCAGTTCATTGATGGCCACCGGGTCGCCGATGAACGCCCAGGGTTACTTCTTCAGCAAAGCGGTCAGCAGCCAGCAGGCCGCCGAGCTGCTGAAAGCCGGAAGCATCGTGCCGATCCGGGACAACCCGCACCGGTCCACGGAGGACAAAGGATGAAAGTGCCTTGCGTGCGGACCAACCGGCGCATCCTGATCGTCGACGACACGCCTTCGATTCATGATGACTTCCGCAAGATCCTCGGCCCCGAAACCGACGATGAACAGACCCTCGCTGGCACAGAAGCCGCACTGTTTGGCACGCCGCACACGGATCGCCTGACGTTTCAGCTCGACTCGGCGTACCAGGGGCAGGAAGCCCTCGAACTGGTCAAACACGCATTGGCTGAAGGCCGCCCCTATGCGCTGGTGTTCACCGACATGCGCATGCCGCCCGGCTGGGACGGCCTGGAAACCATCAAGCAAATGTGGCAAGCCGACCCGCACCTGGAAATCGCGCTGTGCACCGCTTTTTCGGATTACACCTGGGAAGCCATGACCGAACGACTGGAGTTCGGCGACCAGATGCTGGTGCTGAAAAAGCCCTTCGACAGCCTGGAAATCCGCCAGATGGCCAGTGCCCTGACCTGGAAATGGCAGATGGCGCAGGACGCAGCGATGAAAGTGCTGAGCCTGGAGCAAACCATCGAGGCGCGGGTTCACGAGCTGCTCAAGGTGTCGCACTTGCTGCAGTACGACGTGTTGACCGAGTTGCCCAACAGCACGTTGCTGGGTGACCGGTTGAACCAGTCGCTGGCCCTTTCACGACGCAATGACAAACAACTGGCAGTGATGTTTCTGGGGCTCGACCGCTTCAAGCGCATCAACAATGCGCTCGGCCATCCGGCCGGTGACGAGATGTTGAAACAGGTCAGCCGCAATCTGGTGGCCACCGTGCGCGAGTCGGATTCGGTGTTTCGCTATGGCTCCGACGAGTTCGTGGTCATCCTCGCCGACATTCGCCACCCTCAACAGACCAGGGGCATCGCCGAAAAACTCTTGAACGCCATTCGCATCCCCCTGCATATCGCTGGCCACGACTTGAGCGTGACTGCGAGCCTGGGCATCAGCATTTATCCCGATGATGGCCTCGAAGCGATCGAGCTGATCAAAAAAGCCGAGACCGCGATGCGCAACATCAAGGAAATCGGCCCGAATGATTTCAGCTTTTTCATCGATGAAATGAACCAGCGCGCCAGGGATCAGCAAAGTATCGAAACCGGTATTCGCCTGGCGCTGGAGCGCAACGAGTTTGTCCTGCACTACCAACCCAAACTGGACCTGAGCAGTGGTCAGGTGGTTGGCGCCGAGGCGTTGATCCGCTGGCAGAAACCGGGGCACGGGTTGATCTACCCTTCGGAGTTCATCGGTGTGGCCGAAGACAGCGGTCTGATCGTGCCGCTGAGCAAATGGGTGCTGGCCGAGGCCTGCCGGCAGGCCTGCGCCTGGCAAGCCGAAGGGCTGCCAAAAATATGCATGTCGGTGAATATGTCGGCCATCGATTTCCGCCAGCGCGACTTTGTCGATGGCATCGGACTGACCCTCGAACAAACGGGCCTGGAACCGGCGTTGCTGGAACTGGAAATCACCGAAGGCGTGTTGATGCAAAACATCGACACCACCGTCACCGCCCTGACCCGACTCAAAGTCATGGGTATCCGGCTGGCCATCGATGACTTCGGCACCGGCTACTCCAGCCTCAGCTACTTGCGGCGCTTTCCCATCGACGTGCTGAAAATCGACCAGTCGTTCATTCGCGGTTTAAGCACCGACAGCAACGACGCTGCACTGGTCAGCGCCATCATCAGCCTGGGCCGCAGCCTCAAGCTGACCATCATCGCCGAAGGGGTGGAAACCCTCGAACAGCTGGATTTCCTCAAGGCCCATCGATGTGAAGAAGGCCAGGGTTACTACTTCAGCAAAGCCGTCGAACCGGACGCCTTCGCCCGATACCTTGAGTCGGTGAAACCTGCTCCATTTACCGCCACGTGAACGATGCGCAACGACACACGGGCTATCAGCCAAGGAATTATCAGATGTCGCCGTCCATTCACTACCTGCTCCTGGTGCCGCTGCTCGGTTTCTGTCTGAGCACCGTCGCCGCGCCGCTGGACGAACCCCTCAAGCCACTGCCAACGGCGCCTGCACAGAATCCTCTGCGCGTCGAACTCGGTCGCCAGTTGTTCAATGAAACACGGTTGTCGGTCAACAACACGCTGTCCTGCGCCAGCTGCCATCGACTGGAAAACGGCGGGGCCGATACCCAGGCGTTTTCCATCGGCTTCGCCGGTCAGCCAGTGACGATCAACACCCCCAGCGTGTTCAACGCCACCCTGAATTTCCGGCAGTTCTGGAACGGGCGCGCCGACACCCTGGAATCCCAGGTCCATGAAGTGGTGAAAAGCCCCAGCGAAATGGGCAGCAACTGGGAGCACGTAGTGGAAGTGCTGTCCGCAGACACGGGTTACCGCAGCGCATTTACCAACGCCTACCCGGATGGCGTGACCATGAACAATGTGCAAAACGCCCTGGCCACCTACGAACGAACGCTGCTCAGCAGCAACTCGCGGTTTGATCAGTATCTGCTGGGTAACACCGACATCCTCACGACCGAGGAAAAGTACGGCTACCAACGCTTCAAGGATTATGGCTGCATCGCCTGCCATCAAGGCGTGAACATCGGCGGCAACATGTTCCAGAAGTTCGGCGTCATGGGCGATTACTTCAAGGTTCGCGGCAACCCGACCGACTCCGACCTGGGTCGCTATCTGGTGACCAAGGATGAAGAGGACCGCAACGTGTTCAAGGTACCGAGCCTGCGCAATGTCGCGGTGACCGCACCGTATTTTCACGACGGCTCGGCCAACACGCTGGAAGAGGCGGTGGACGTGATGTTCAAGTTCCAGCTCGGTCGCATTCCTTCCGCCGAGGACAAAACCCTGATCATCAAATTCCTCAAGACCCTGACCGGTGAATGGGGAGGCAAACCCTTATGAAAATGTCCCGCCGTCGCAGCCTCGCACTGCTGGGCGTCGTCGCTTTGTTACTGGCCTCGACGCTGCTGTTCCTGTACCTCAAATCGAATTCGAACGAGACGTCGGCCTACGCCGAATCCCGGGACCTGATCGGCCGGATAAAGCAGCTCAATGCGCAATGGGAAACCGAGATTCTCAAAGCCAGGATCGCCACCAACCACAACTACGATCCGTTGGTCGCACCGCTGACCGAGATGACAAAGCTGTGGGAGCGGTTCGACACCATGGAGTCGAACCACGGCCGCAACGACTCGCCGATCTGGCGCGCCAGCCATGATGCGTACCTGGCCGCCATCGAGGAAAAGACCCGGCTGGTGGAGCAGTTCAAGTCCCACAACGCGCTGCTGCGCAATTCACTGGCGTTCCTGCCCACCGCCGAGGACGACATTCAGGAACCACTGGCCCGGTTGGTCGATGGCGACAAACTACAACTGCAGAACATCGCCACCGACACTTACGATTTGCTGCTCAGCAGCCTGGAGTTCGCCCAGGTCACTTCCGACGACAAGGCCGCTGACATTCTGGTCGGGCTGAACAAGCTAGGGGTGAACAAGCTGCGCCTGCCCGAGCAGTTTCACAGCCCGATCGATATTCTGAGCACCCACATTTCACTGATTCTGCGCGAACAACCGGTGGTCAACCGCTTGCTGGGAAATATCGAAGCGATTCCCGTCGCCGAGCGCCTGGACGACATCACCAGCCTGTTGAACAAGGACCAGCAACAGGCCGATGTGGTCGAGCAGCGTTATCACTTTTACATGCTGGTGTTCTCGGTGTTGCTGGTCCTGTTGCTGGTGTACCTGGCTATTCACTTGATGCGCAGTTTCAGCATCATCAATCGCGTCAACAGAGCCCTGAAAACCGCCAATGACGAACTGGAATTGCGGGTAGAAGAACGCACCCGTGAACTCAAGGATACCCAGAGCGAGCTGCTCGACACCGCGCGGCAGGCCGGCATGGCCGAGATCGCCACCAACGTGCTGCACAACGTCGGCAACGTGCTCAACAGCGTCAACATCTCGGCCGACCTGGTCTCGCGCAAACTGCGCGCCAGCAAGGCCCAGGGGCTGGGCAAAGCCATGCAATTGATCAACGAACACCCCGGCGACCTCGGCACCTTCCTGACCCAGGACGAGAAAGGCAAGTTGCTGCCCGGCTACCTCAACCAACTGGTCGAGGCCATCGCCCTCGAACAGCAAGGCATGAGCGACGAACTGGCCCAACTGAGCAAAAGTGTCGACCACATCAAGGACATCGTCGCCACCCAGCAATCCTACGCGGGCGCCAACAGCCTGGTGGAGCCGCTGCACATCAGCGAATTGCTGGAGGATGCCCTGCGCATGAATTCCGGCGCGCTGACCCGGCATCACGTCACGGTGGTCAAGGAGTACGGCGAGGTGCCGCAGGTCATGGGCGACAAGCACCGGTTGCTGCTGATCCTGATCAACCTGATCAGCAACGCCAAGTACGCGATGTCCGACCTCAGCAACCGCCCGCGACAGATGACCCTCGGGGTCAAAGTGGTCGACGACGCCACGCTGCAAGTCAGCGTCAAGGATGACGGCGAAGGCATCGCCCCGGAAAACATGACGCGCATCTTTGCCCACGGTTTTACCACCCGCAAGGAAGGTCACGGCTTTGGTCTGCACAGTTGCGCATTGGCGGCCATCGAGATGAATGGCCACCTCACCGCCCACAGCGACGGGCCGGGCAAGGGCGCGCTGTTCACCCTGCAGATCCCGCTGAAAACCGTCATGGAGGAGGCATGAGCGAACTGTCGAACCGCCGCATTTTGCTGATCGATGACACGCCGTCCATTCACGTGGATTTCCGCAAGATCCTCACGCCGACGCCCGTGCAGACCGTCGAGCTGGACGAGATGGAGGCCGCGCTGTTCGGCAGTGAAGTGAAATCCACCCGCGCACTGTTCGAGCTGGATTCGGCGTATGGCGGCCAAGAGGGTCTGGGCAAACTCCAAGAAGCCTTGCAGCAAAACCAGCCCTACGCGCTGGCCTTCGTCGACATGCGCATGCCCGAAGGCTGGGACGGCGCACAAACCATCGAGCATCTGTGGCAGGAAGACCCGCGCCTGCAAGTGGTGGTGTGTACCGCCTACTCCGACTATTCCTGGGATGAACTGCTGGACCGTTTGCAGGCGCACGACCGTCTGCTGATTCTGAAAAAGCCGTTCGACAACATTGAAGTCCAGCAGATGGCCAACACCCTGCTGACCAAATGGGACATGACCGAACGGGCCTTTGTGCAGATGAGCCACCTGGAGCATCTGGTGGACCAGAGAACGACCCAGTTCAAACAGGCCAGTGAGGCATTGCAACGGGAAATCGACGAACGCAAACAGCTTGAATCGCAATTGGTGCAGTCGGAAAAACTCGCCTCACTGGGGCAACTGGCGGCCGGCGTCGCCCATGAAATCAACAACCCCATCGGTTTCATTTCCTCCAACCTCGGCACCCTCGATGGCTATTTCAAACAGCTGCAGGAAATGCTCGACGCTTATCGGGATGCGGAAGAGGCAATAGGTTCCAGCGAGCTGGTCGAGCGTTTGCAACAGCTGCGTGAGCGGATCGAACTGGAATTCCTGCGCGACGACATCCCGTTGCTGATCAAGGAATCCAAGGACGGCATCAGCCGCGTCGGGCAGATCGTCAAAGACCTGAAGGAATTCTCGCGGGCGGACTCCAATCAGGAATGGCAGTGGGCGAATCTGCAGCAAGGCATCGAGTCGACGCTGAACATCGTGGCCAATGAACTGAAGTACAAGGCCGATGTGGTGAAGGACTATCAGCACCTCCCCGACATCGAATGCCTGCCCTCGCAGATCAACCAGGTGATCATGAACCTCATCGTCAACGCCTCGCAGGCCATCGGCCCGGAACGCGGCACCCTCACCCTGCGCACGGGAATCGACGGTGAAAAGGTGTGGATCGAAGTCGCCGACACCGGCACCGGCATCCCGCCGGCCAGCCTGCAGAAAATCTTCGACCCGTTTTTCACCACCAAACCGGTGGGCCAGGGGACCGGGCTGGGGTTGTCCCTGTCCTATGGCATCGTGAAGAAACACCGGGGGGATATTTCGGTGGTGAGTGAAGTCGGCGTTGGCAGCACTTTCCGCGTCGAACTGCCGATCCACCAATCAAAACCCACTGCCTGAACACAGCCCCCACTGTAGGAGCCGGCTTGCTGGCGATAGCGGTCTGAAGAATTACATCGCTCTTGAGATTGCTATCGCCAGCAAGCCAGGCTCCTACAGGAGTTCAGCGTACCTCAGGTGGCTTCCTGAAAATCCATCTCCGGCGGCTGGCGACGGAATCCGCCGGTCAGCACCGCCAGGTACACCACGCCAATCGCCAGCCAGCACAGGCCCAGGTAAATCGCCAGGTGATCGAGGCTGACCATCAGCCACAAATCCGCCGCCAGGCCAATGAACGGGAAGATCAGGAACAGCACCAACTCACGCAGCCCCTTTTTCTCGCCGCCAATCCAGTAATGAAAGATCACCGACAGGTTCACCAGGCTGAACGCCAGGAACGCGCCGAAGTTGATGAACGAGGTCGAGGTGGTGACGTCCAGCTTCAGCGCCAGCAACGCCACCACTGCGCACAGCAGGATGCTGTTGATCGGCGTCCCGAAACGCTCATGCAACGTACCGAAGAAAGATTTCGGCAACACGCCGTCGCGGCCCATGGCGTAGAGCAGGCGCGAACCGCTGGCCTGAGCCGACAGCCCCGAGGCAAATTGACCGACGATCAAGCCGATCAGGAAGATCGACACAAACAGGTCGCCACCGATGTTGCGGGCAATTTCATAGGCCGCCGAATCGACGCTGTCGAACTGGAACGACGGGTGCGCGATCTGCACGAAGTACGACACGCCGACAAAGATCAGCCCGCCGATCAGGGTGATCAGCATGATCGCCCGCGGGATGGTGCGGCGCGGGTCGCGGGTTTCTTCGGTCAGGGTACTGACCGCGTCGAAACCGAGGAACGAGTAACAGGCGATGGCGGCACCGCTCATGATCAGTGGCATCTGCATGTCGCCGTTGAAGAACGGTTTCACCGACCACAACGGCGTGCTCGCATCGCCGCCAACGTAGTGGATGCACAGCACCACGAAGGCGATCAGCACCAGAAACTGCACCAGCATCAGCAAGGCGTTGATGCCGTTGGCCAGTTTCAGGCCAACGATATTGATTGCGCTGGTGATGCCGATGAACGCCAGCACCCAGATCCATTGCGGCACGGCCGGGAATGCGGAGTTGAGGTAAGCCGCGCCGATCAGCCAGATTGCCATCGGCAGGAACAGGTAATCGAGCAGCACCGCCCAACCGGCGATGAAACCGAGTTTCGGGCTGATCGCCTTGCGCACGTAGCTATAGGCCGAGCCAGCGACAGGGAATGCCGAGGCCATCCGGCCGTAACTCATGGCGGTAAAGAACATCGCCACCAGCGCCGCGAGGTACGCGGCCGGCACCATGCCAGCGGTGGATTGAGCGAGGATGCCGAAAGTGCCGAGCACAATGATCGGCGTCATGTAGGCGATGCCAAACAGCACCACCGACCCCAATGACAGGGTGCGTTGCAAACGAGCCATGAGCGACTACTCCGAATTTTATTGGATTTATGGCAGAGCCGAGTTCGGCGCAAATTACGGGTGTTGCGTTTGTTGTTCTGGGTGAAGCGTCAAACAGATGTCTTGCCTGGGAGGGCCCCTTCGCGAGCAAGCCCGCTCCCACATGGACCGCGAACAACCTGTGGGAGCGGGCTTGCTCGCGATGGCGTCAGCCCGATGCGACACAGAATCCGGATCAATTCTTGGGAATCAGCAGCTCCCGCAATCCACAAGCATGCTCAACCGTCTCCCCCGGCAACTTCAGTCGCTGATCATCCAGGTACCGATAATCCTGCCGCGCGGAGGTCAGCTGATTCAGATCCAGCTCAACCGCAAACTGCCCCTCCTCGCGCCCGGCCTCGAACAACAGCGTGCCCAGCGGATTCACCAACGCACTGCCGCCGGCGAACAACAACCCGCCATCGCCCTCTTCCACACGGTTGACCATCAGCGCAAACGCCTGGTTTTCCTGGGCGCGGGCCATGATCGCGGTGCGGTGCGTCGGGCCGTACGGGTCCATGTTGCCGTTGGTGACGATCAGCAATTCAGCGCCCAGTTGCGCCAGGGCGCGGGCGGATTCCGGGAATTCGATGTCGTAGCAGATCAGCAGGCCGACCCGCACGCCGCTCCACAGGCACGTGGCGTAGCGATCGCCCGGCTCGTACACGCCGCGATCCGACGCCCACAGGTGCGTCTTGCGGTATTTCAGTGCGATGCCTTGCGGGGTAATCAGCAGCGTGGTGTTGAAAAAACGACCGTTGTCGTTTTCCGCCGTACCGATCACCACGGCGATGTTGCGCTCGCGGGCCGCGGCGACGATTGCACTGACGGTCGGACCGTTCAGCGGTTCGGCAACGGCGGCCACGGTCTCGGCCGACGGGAAGCCCATCAAGTGGCTTTCGGGGAACATGATCAACTGCGTGTCAGCGGCGCAGGCACCAATCGCCGCCAGCGCGCGTTCGAGGTTGTAAGCCGTGTCGTTGTCACGGCCCGCCAGTTGGGCGAGTTCGACCTTCATGGGTAGTCCTTGTTCTAGTGGCCGGGCGGCAGAAAGATTGCCCGGTCGTTGTCTGTGCGCCAGTATGCGCAGCAAGCAACCGGCCAGGGAATCACGCGGCTGGGGTAACCCGATAGGGGTAGATGCATGACACTTTCGTTAGACGACATCGCCTGGCACCGTTCGGTCGGGCAACTGATCGACGCCCTCGACAAGCCGAATTTCTGGACGCAGCTTGTCCGGTTACTGGATCAATACGTCACCTTCGACAGTTGGGTGGCGCTGCTTTTCAGCGCGGATCAGCACCCGCAAGTGTTCGCCGAATGTCCCGGTGAAGACGGCAGCCCGGATCAGTTGTTCCAGGATTACCTGCGCGGTTTGTACCTGCTCGACCCGTTCTACATCGCCTGCCGCGAGCAATCGCGCACCGGGCTGTATCGCCTGTCGGAAGTGGCGCCGGAGCACTTTGAGCTGACCGAGTATTACCAGCGCTACTTTCGTCTGAATGTGGTGGCCGATGAAATCCAGTTCAATTGTCAGCTCGAAGGCGACCGCACGTTGTGCCTGTCTCTGGGCAGCAAACAGCGTTTCAGCGGCCAGCAGATCGCGTTGCTGTCGTTGATCCAGCCGTGGGTGCTGGGTTTGTTGCGTCAGCGCCTGCCCTACGAAATCAACGAAGTCGTGGCTCTCGCACCGGCACCGGTCCAAGGTGACTGGCGCGTTCAGCTGGAAGCCTCGGTGCAGCAACTCAAAGGCGCGCAATTGACCGCCCGGGAGCTGGATGTCGGGCGTTTGATGCTCAGCGGTTGCTCCAGTAAAGAAATCGCCCGTAAGCTGGAAATCTCTGTCGAAACCGTGAAAGTCCATAAGAAACACATGTACAGCAAGCTGGGGATCAAGTCCCAGTCCGAGCTGTTTTCGATTTTCCTCCAGGCGCAGAATGCCTGACACAGCACGGTCCCGTAGGAGCGAAGCTTGCTCGCGAAGAGGCCATCACATTCAACATTGATGTTGGCTGAAATGTTGCTTTCGCGAGCAAGCTTCGCTCCTACAGGGATAGGTGTGCCGAACACAACCGAGTCCGAACCCAAGGAAACCGTATGAGCCTGTCACTCCTGAGCCGCTACGCCTTCTTTGCCGTCTGTGTGATTTTCACCCTCGCCAGTCTGCCGTTCCTGGAACACGACTGGCTCTGGCCGATCACCGCTGTCACCGGTGTCCTGAGCCTCGTGGGCCTGTTTGATCTGCTGCAAAGCCCTCACGCCGTACGCCGCAACTACCCGATCCTCGGTAACATCCGCTATCTGGTGGAGGGCATCCGTCCGGAAATCCGCCAGTACCTGCTCGAATCCGACAGCGACGCCCTGCCCTTCTCCCGGGCCCAGCGCTCGCTGGTCTATTCCCGCGCCAAGAACGAAAGCGCCGACAAACCCTTCGGCACGTTGATCGATGTGTATCAGTCGGGTTTCGAATTCATCGGCCACTCGATGCGCCCGGCGCCGTTGAGTGACCCAAGCAGTTTCCGAACCCTGGTCGGCGGCCCGCAGTGCACGCAGCCGTACTCGGCATCGGTGTTCAACATCTCGGCCATGAGCTTCGGTTCGCTCAGCGCCAACGCCATTCGTGCCTTGAACCAGGGCGCCAAGCTCGGCAACTTTGCCCACGACACGGGTGAAGGCAGCATCAGCGCGTATCACCGGGAAAACGGCGGCGACCTGACCTGGGAACTCGGCAGCGGCTACTTCGGTTGCCGCACCGCAGACGGTCGCTTCGACCCGGAACGCTTCGCCGCACAAGCGCAAACCCCGCAGGTGCGGATGATCGAAATCAAAATGTCCCAGGGCGCCAAACCCGGCCACGGCGGGATTCTGCCCAAGCACAAGGTCACCAAGGAAATCGCTGAAACCCGTGGCATCCTGATGGGCGAAGACTGCATCTCGCCATCGCGGCACAGTGCGTTTTCCACGCCGATCGAACTGATGCACTTCATCCAGCAATTGCGTGAACTGTCCGGCGGCAAACCGGTGGGCTTCAAGTTCTGCCTCGGCCATCCGTGGGAATTCATGGGTATCGCCAAGGCCATGCTGGAAACCGGCATCCTCCCGGACTTCATCGTCGTCGATGGCAAGGAAGGCGGCACGGGGGCAGCGCCTGTGGAGTTCACCGACCACATCGGCGTACCGATGCGCGAAGGTCTGCTGTTCGTGCACAACACGCTGGTGGGCCTGAACCTGCGGGACAAAATCAAACTCGGCGCCAGCGGCAAGATTGTCAGCGCCTTCGACATCGCCAGCGTGCTGGCCATCGGCGCCGACTGGGCCAACTCGGCGCGCGGCTTCATGTTCGCAATCGGCTGCATCCAGTCGCAGTCGTGCCACACCAACAAATGCCCGACCGGCGTCGCCACGCAGGACACCTTGCGCCAGCGCGCCCTCGTCGTCCCGGACAAGGCCCAGCGGGTGTTCAACTTCCACCGCAACACCCTCAAGGCACTCGCGGAAATGCTCGCCGCCGCAGGCCTGGAACATCCGTCGCAGTTGTCGGCCAAGCACCTGGTGCGGCGCATGTCGGCGACCGAGATCAAGCTGTTCTCGCAGCTGCATGTGTTTTTGAAACCGGGGGAATTGCTCACAGGAGAAGTGAACGGCGAGTTTTATTCGCGGATGTGGCAGATGGCGCGGGCGGACAGTTTTGAGCCCAATGAGTTGGCTGCGGCGTAAACACTGTTTGAACGCCAGTCTCGTAGGGAGGCTGGCTTTACACCAAGGAAGAACATTTTGCTGAAAGTAATCGCTCAGGATTTCATCAAACCCGAATACATTGAAACGGTTCGCCCGTGGTACACCGAACTGGTCGAGAAGACTCGACTGGAGCCCGATTGCATCGCTTACGACCTGTTCATCGATCAAAAAGACCCCGGCCACTTTATCTTCGTCGAACAATGGCCGAATCAGGCGGCGCTGGATGCTCATTGCCAGTCTGAGCACTTTCGGCGGTTGGTGCCGCAGATCAACCGTTTCCAGGCCCGGGATTGCATTATCGTGCTGATGGATGCGTTCTGAGGCCCGTCGTCACCAGCGAAGCGCCTTGATCGGGGCCGGTTCTTTCATGACGATAAAACCGTAGTCCCCCAGCAGGTAAATCCGGTAGTACGGGCGCTCCAGCAACGGCGGATACCCCAGATAACCCACCCGTGTCGCATTGCGGCGCTCCTTCTCCGCGACCACGTTGGTGATGCCGAGCTTCGGCAGATTCTCGGCCAGCATGAAAAAGTCGATGTTCAGCAGATAGTGCAACACCGGCATCTGCTTGAACGAACCTGCGGCCCCCGACAGCCAGTGATCGGAATACGTCACCGACATGTAAATCCGCTTGGCCTCGCGTAATTCCCGATGCGTCGAAATGTCGTGCTCAAGGCTGAACAGCGCGCTGGTGCTGAAGGCTTTCTGTACCGTCAGCACCCGACCGTAGGCAAACGACAACGACAGCATCGCCAGCAGTGGCACCGCCAGCAACAGCGTCAGTCGTTCATGGAGTTGCGCCAGCGCCAGATGGCTCAAGTAGAACAACAGCATCAATAAAACCGCGAAGCCCATCAGAGTTCGAGCGCCCTCGTTGAAGTCGCGGAAAAACAGCGCGACGCCGGACACCAGCAGCGTCACGACCGGCAAGGTCAGCAGACACAACAGGCCGATCAACGCTTTCTTCGGCCCGCTGTCCTGACGCTTCCACACCCTCAGCCCCAACTGCACAGCACCGACGATGGCACACAGCAACAGCGCGGCGAACACCCAGACCAATCCGCCATGAAACAGCAGCACGACTTTTTCCAGCACTCTGCCGACGTTGATCTGCAGTTGCAGCAGCGGCGCGGCGGTCCAGTTCAACAGCAGCGCGCGATCTTGCGCCATGAACACCACGGCGCTGACGCAATACATCAACCAGCCCATGGTGACCTGCGCCAGTTTCCAGCCGATCAGCCTGCACACCTGTGGCCAGGCCCATCGGTCATTTACGCCGCGCAGCAGTTCCAGGCAGCACAATCCCACAAACACATTGAGACTGATCTGATAAAGCCCCAGCGCAAGTGCAATCAGGAGCGAAGGCACCAGCCATTGCAGGCTGCGCGAAGGATGACGAAAGGTGATCGCGTAGATCACCGCCACCAGGCTCAGGGCCATGGCGGGACCGTCATATTGATAAGACAGGTTCTGCAGAAAAAACGGGTTGTACCAGAGGGGCAACGGCACCAGGCAACAAGCGAGCGTCGGTTGCGCAAAGTAATGAAACGTCAGCCGGGTCAGTGCCGAGGCCATGGCCAGCGTGGCGATCAATAGCGGTAATGGAAAGATGTTCGGCGCCGCGCTGCCGAAGGTGAGCAGGTTGTAGAACAGCTGGGTAAACAGGCGCCCCTGCTCCGCCCAGGCCATGCCCGCCGACAGGGATCGCCAGTTGTCATCGATGTACGGGTAGTCCGCGAGGATCAGCGGCAGTACATACAGCAACGTCGCGAGCAGAAAAAACAGCCAGACCTGTCGGCCGCCGAGTTCCTTGCCGAGCACATCGCGAAATCGGCCCATGCTAAAGCCCGAGCCGGTCTTTGCCGCCGACGATGTCTTTGACCACGTAGCGCGGCCGGTGCTTGGCCTCGATGTAGATCCGGCCGACGTACTCACCGAGGATGCCGATACCAATCAACTGCACACCGCCAAGAAACAGAATGGCGGTCATCAACGATGGGTAACCGGGTACGCTGTTGCCGAAGAAAATCTTGTCCAGCACCATGTACACCGCGTAAAGCACCGCGAAAATCGAAATGCCGCCGCCGACGTACGTCCACAAACGCAGCGGCACGGTGCTGAACGACGTCACCCCTTCAAGCGCCAGGTTCCACAATTTCCAGCCATTGAACTTGCTGCTGCCGGCCACGCGCCCGGCGCGTTCGTACTCCACCACCGCGGTGGTGAACCCGGCCCACGACAACACGCCTTTCATGAACAATTGATGCTCGGGCAGTGCGCGGATCACGTTGACTACCTTGCGATCCATCAAGCGGAAATCACCGACGTTTTCTTCGATCCGGGTGTACGCGATACGGTTCAGCACGTGGTAGAACAGCGCCGCGCTGTGGCGTTTGAGGTAACCGTCGGTGGCCCGGTTGCGGCGTTTGGCGAGCACCACGTCCGCGCCCTTTTGCCACTCGTCAATCAACAGTGGAATGACGCTGATCGGGTCCTGCAAGTCGACGTCCATGGGGATCACCGCATCGCCAGAAGCGTATTCCAGGCCGGCGAACAACGCCGGTTCCTTGCCGAAGTTGCGCGAAAAGTTGATCAACAACACATGCTCGTCGACCTGCGCCAGGGCCTTGACCTGCTCGGCCGTCCGGTCCGAGCTGCCATCGTTGATGAATACGATCTCGATCTCGTCGCCGCCCAGCCTCAACTCGCGCTGCACGGCCTGATAAAACAGGCTGATCGCTTGCTCTTCGTTGAAGACCGGAACGATCAGCGAAACCTTCACGTTTCACGCTCCTGAACCATGCTCGGTAAAGATTCGACAGCTGCCATGCACCATTATTCGGGCGCGCCATCGCGCGGGCAGACCAGTGGATGGTTTCTTTCAGCCAGTCACATCTGAGACATTCAGTAATAGCGTGTTTTTTGCAATTGTCGTCGAATCGCGCCACCCTGCGCGCCGCCGATGCGCGGCGCGCACCTTTTGCCGCGCTGACCACTCCTTATTCAACACCCGTTCACGAGCCCGCTGTCATGACGTTTGAACGCGATCACCGAATCGACTTTTTTCGAGGCCTGGCGCTGATCTTCATCTTCTGGGATCACGTGCCTCACAACCCCCTCGGTCAAATCACCCCGCGTAACTTCGGTTTCAGCGATGCCGCGGAAATTTTCGTGTTTCTCGCCGGTTATGCGGCGGTCCTGGCCTACGGGAAAATCTTCCGACGGGACGGTTATCTGATTGCTTGCGTGAAGATTCTGCGCCGCGCCTGGGTGCTCTACGTGGTGCATATTTTCTTGCTGGCGATGCTGATGGGCATCGTGTTCTTCGCCAACAGCCACGTGGAAACGAGGGATCTGGTGGAGGAAATGGGCATGCACCACTTCATCACCAACCCGCAGCAAGCCCTGGTCGATGAACTGCTGCTGCGCTTCAAGCCGAACCTCATGGACCCGCTGCCGCTGTACATCGTGCTGCTGGCCGGCTTGCCGCTGGCGCTGCCGATGCTGGTGCGCAAACCATGGGCGGTGGTGGCCGTGTCGTTGACCGTGTACCTGCTGGCGCCGTGGTTCGGCTGGAACCTGGCGGCCATCAAGGATGGCGTGTGGTACTTCAACCCCGTGGTCTGGCAACTGTTGTTTGTGCTGGGCGGCGCGGCGGCGACTTACGGGCAGCGCCCCCGATTACCTGACGCGCGCCCGTTGCTGCACCGGCCGTTGTTTGTCAGTGCCGTGGTGTATGTGGTGGTTACCGGCGTGCTGACCGTTTCCTGGCGGTGGCCGGAAATTCATGATGCGCTGATGCCTGCGTGGCTGAGCAACCTGTTGTACCCGATCAGCAAGACTGACTTGTCGCCGGTGCGGTTGCTGCACTTTCTGGCGCTGGCGTATGTCACGGCGAAGCTGTTGCCCGATACTGGTTGGACGCAAAACTGGCTGGCGCAGCAAAGTTGTCGCATGGGGCGTTATTCGCTGGAAATCTTTTGCCTCGGCGTGTTGTTGGCGCCGTTGGCGGACATGGTCAATGCCATGACCGACGACGCGTTTGCCATGCAGATATTCACCGCCTTGGTGGGTGCGGGGTTGATGGCGTTGTTGGGGGCCTGGTTGGAGTTTAATAAACGGTTGAACCAGCCGGTCAACAGGTCGCAGCGTTCGGCAGCTGAACGGATCTCTCTGTAGGGGCTGGTTTGTCGGCGATAGCGGTCTATCCGGCGACCATTTTCTTTCAGGCGTACATATCCATTCCTGCGGTAACGGCCGCTAATGGTTTCGCCCTTACGGCGAGTCACTTGCAAAAGCGGCAAGTAACCAAGCGCTCTTGCCCCTTTCGTTCGGTGCCTCGCCTAGGCTCGGCATGCCCTCGCTCCGGTCCTGCTCCGTGGGCCCGCCGCCATCGGCCATCCCTGGCCGGGGGCGGCTAACCCGGCATCCATGCCGGGTTGCCCACTACGCAGAACCTGCGCTCGGCCTCTCGAGGGGGCGCTCAGATCAAAAGCTGAAGGCGAGCTAACGCTCGGCCTGATGAGTGGTGAAAATCAGAAGCGCACGCGATTTCCTGTAGGAGCCGGCTTGCCGGCGAAAAACGTCCGGACAACGCGTTCATTCAGACAGCCCGCGTTATCGTTGACGTCCATCGCCAGCAAGCCGGCTCCTACAGGGGAATGCGTACGATCATAGAGACAGGTCGGCTGGCAGGCCGCCTCGTTTTTGCTTTGCTTTGCTTTGGCTTTTGATTTTGATCTGCCCCGTCGGGAGGCCGAGTGGAGGTTCTGCGCAGTGGGCAACCCGGCATGGATGCCGGGTTAGCCGCCCCCGGCCATGGATGGCCGATGGCGGCGGGCCCACGGAGCAGGACCGGAGCGAGGGCATGGCGAGCATTAGCGAGCCACCGTACGTCAGGGGCGCGGGCGCTTGGTTACTTGGCGCTTTTCCAAGTAACCCGCCGTAAGGGCGGAACCGATAGTCGCCGTGACCACAGCAACGGATATGCCCCCCATCCAATCCCTAGGCCGCCGAGCGCACCGCAACACCAGTCGGCTGCAACTTGAACACATAAAACAAAACCGTCAGCAGCACCAGAAACGCCGGCCCCACATACAGCGCCACCCGAGTGTCCGGAAAGTACGCCATCAACCCAACCACCAACACCAAAAACGCCAGTGCCAGATACGAACTCACCGGGTACAACCACATCTTGTATTTCAACCCGGCCCGTTCGCTGGCGCTCAGGCCTCTACGAAACTTGAGCTGAGCCAGCAGGATCATCACCCAGGTCCAGATCGCGCCGAAAGTAGCAATCGCCGTCACCCAAACGAAGACCTTTTCCGGCACCAGGTAATTGAGCAGCACCCCCAGCAACAAGGCGAAAATCGACAACAGCAGCGCACGACGCGGCACCCCGTTGTTCGACGTCTTGGCAAAACCGGCCGGAGCCTGGCCATTCTGCGCCAGGCTGTAGAGCATGCGCCCCGTACTGAAAATGCCGCCATTGCAGGACGACAGTGCAGCAGTGATCACCACGAAGTTGATGATGCCAGCCGCGGTCTTGATGCCCAGACGCTCAAAGGTCATCACGAACGGACTGCCCTGGGTGCCGATTTCATTCCACGGGTAGATCGACAGAATCACAAACAGCGCGCCGACGTAGAACAGCAGAATCCGCCAGAACACCGAGCCGATCGCGTTGGGAATGGTCTTCTGCGGGTTCTTCGCTTCACCGGCGGTCAGGCCGATCATCTCGACGCCGAGGTAGGCGAACATCACCATTTGCAGGGACATCAACACGCCTTGCACGCCGTTCGGCATGAAGCCGCCGTGAGCCCAGAGATTGGAAATCCCCAACGCCACGCCGTCGTTGCCGAAACCGAACGCGATCACACCGACGCCGCCGATCACCATCGCAATGATCGTGACGATCTTGATCAGGGCGAACCAGAATTCGAATTCACCGAAGGCTTTTACGGCGATCAGGTTGATCGAGCCCATGCTGACCAACGCGGCAAGTGCCCAGATCCAGCGCGGGACCTCGGGAAACCAGACGCCCATGTACACCGCCACTGCGGTAATTTCCGCGACACAGGTCACCAGCCACAGGAACCAATAGTTCCAGCCAGTCAGGAAGCCCGCCAACGGGCCAAGATAGTCTTGGGCATAACGGCTGAAGGAGCCGGCGACCGGGTTGTGCACAGCCATTTCGCCGAGGGCGCGCATGATCACCAGGATCGCCAGACCGCCGATGATGTAGGACAGCATGATGGCCGGGCCAGCCATTTCAATGGCCTTGGCCGAACCGAGAAACAGACCGACACCGATACAGGCACCGAGTGCCATCAAGCGAATATGCCGTTCGCCGAGTTCGCGTTTAAGCGGGCCGCCCTGAGCGGTCTCGCCGTGGGGCAGGTGATTGCCGACTGGCATAGGGGTACAACCTCGTCTTGTTATTGGATATGACCACCGAGTGTCGAAGCGCTGACCGATAAGCCATTGCTTGCCTGAAACCGGACCTGCTTCGTGGGCAGAACCGTCCTGCAGGGCAAAACCCTTCAAGATCAGCGGGGCGTGCAGTCTAAAAAGCTTCCTGCAGGATATTTCACTCTACAACCCACAATATTCAGCGAGAAATCTCGGCAAAAGCGTGGCTTCTGTAGGTGCATTACCTGACTTTTTGTAGGAATTTTTACCGCTAAAGCGGCGCGGAGTATTGCACAGCATTGGTGCATCGTCATGCCCCTACCTAGGCAGCATTTACGTGGCGATGGCTCTAGTACGGCACTCCTGTAGGAGCCAGCTTGCCGGCGATGGCTTCCGTGAAATCGCCATCGCCAGCAAGCTGGCTCCTACGGATCGGGGACACAGTCCAAAACATCGGGCTCACCACAACCCTGTAGGAGCCAGCTTGCCGGCGATGGCGCCCATCAAATCGCCATCGCCGGCAAGCCGGCTCCTACGGATCGGGGACACAGTCCAAAACATCGGGCTCACCACAATCCTGTAGGAGCCAGCTTGCCGGCGATGGCGTCCGTGAAATCGCCATCGCCAGCAAGCCGGCTCCTACGGATCGGGGACACAGTCCAAAACATCGGGCTCACCACAACCCTGTAGGAGCCGGCTTGCTGGCGATGGCGCCCGTGAAACCGCCATCGCCAACAAGCCAGCCCCCTGCAAAAAGAACATTCGCTCACTCCCCGTCAGGGTGAATATTCGATATCCGGGTGTTCACAATTTTTTCACCGGCAGCATCCACCGTCTAAGCTTCAAACAAGTCCGATCAATCTGCGTGAATGGATCAGTCGACTATGGGCGCGTTATGGCAAACCGATACGAGTAAAACTGTGGTCCCGACTGAACGTGTGGATGAAGCGCCTATCCCCGAAAAACCCCGTCGTAGTCGTACCAAACACGGGTGGAAGGCGTTTTGGTTGCTGGTGTTGATTATCCTGATTGCTCTGGGGTTGGCCGCTGCCAGGGAAATGCGTACCTCGAAGTTTCAATCCCGGGAAGCCAGCAAATATGCCGCTACCCTGAGTTACGAACTGAAGCCAGGCCCAAGCGACTCCATTCGCTATCCAGGGGCCGGCCCTTTTGACTTGCGTCTGGGCTACAGCTCTCTGGGTGAATTCCTGCCGCGCCTGATCAAGCGCGACTACGTCGTTGCGGCACAGACCCGCTTTTCCCAACCGTTGATGGACTACACCGACAAAGGCTTTTTCGTGCCCTATGCGGAAAAGATCCAGGCAGGATTGTCGATCACCGATTGCCATGCGGCGCCGCTTTATCAGTACAAATACCCGCAGCAGCTCTATTCAAGCTTTGACGCGATTCCGCCGGTGGTGGTCAGCAGTTTGCTGTTCATCGAAAACCGCTTCCTGCTCGACCCTCGTCAGCCCCGGGCCAACCCCGCCGTGGATTGGCCACGCTTCGGCATGGCGGCGTGGTCGCAGGTCGCCAAAATGCTGCACATGCCTGGCCAATCGGCGGGCGGCAGTACCCTTGCAACGCAACTCGAGAAGTATCGACACTCGCCCGACGGCTTGACCGTGTCCGGCGGGGAAAAAATCCGCCAGATGATTTCCGCCAGCGTGCGCGCCTATCAGGCCGGGCCGGAAACGCTTGCGGCGCGCCAGAACGTGGTGCGTGATTACCTCAACAGCGTGCCCCTGTCCGCCGTGCCCGGCCACGGGGAAGTACACGGCATGGCCGAAGGTTTGCGTGTCTGGTACGGAGCCGATTTCAACAAGGCCAACGAACGGCTGGCCAGTACCGACACGGATCCAAAGGCCATGGCGGAAAAAGGCCTGGCCCTGCGTGAAATGCTGTCGTTGATGATTGCCCAGCGCCGCCCTTCCCACTACCTGACCAAGGGCCGCGATGAGCTGGCCGACCTCACCGACAGCCACATTCGCCTGTTGGCGCAAAACTTTGTGATCGACGCTCCGTTCGCCGCCGCCGCATTGGCCAGCAAAGTGACCTATCGCGACTGGCAGACCCAGCCGACCATTCAACCGATCGAAACCAACAAAGGCATCAGCGTGGCGCGCAGTCGCCTGGGCGGGTTGCTCAATCGTCCGCTGTACGACCTCGACCGCCTCGATCTCTCCGCCACCAGCACCCTGCAAGGTGAACTGCAAACCCAGGTCACCGAGTACCTCAAGCACTTGGCCGACCCGGCGTTTGCAACGCAGATCGGTTTGATGGGCGAACGCCTGCTCACGCCCACCAGCACCACGCAAGTGCGCTACAGCTTCACGCTGTTCGAACTGACCCCAGACGGTTCGCGGGTGCGCGTGCAGACCGACAGCACCGATCAGCCATTCGATATCAACGAAGGCAGCAAACTGGAATTGGGCTCCACCGCGAAAATGCGGGTGCTGACGACTTATCTGCAAATCATTGCCGAGCTGCACGACAAGTACGCCGAAATGACCGTCCCGGAACTGAAGAAAGTCGACGTCCCGGATCAGGATCGCCTGAGCCGCTGGGCCGTCGATTACCTGATCGAGAACAAGGACCACAACCTGTCGGCCATGCTCAGCGCCGCGCTGGACCGCAAATACTCGGCCAGCCCCGGCGAAGCCTTTTTTACCGGCGGCGGGCTGCATACCTTCGTCAACTTCCGCAAGGAAGACAACGGTCGCATACCGACCTTGCGCGATGCCCTGCGCGAATCGATCAACCTGCCGTTCATTCGGCTGATGCGTGATCTGGTGCGCTACACCACCTACTCCGGCCCGAACAACAGCGCTGCTCTGCTCGGGGACGACCGCGATCCTCGGCGCCAGGAATACCTGGCCGAGTTCGCCGACCGCGAGGGCACTTCGTTCCTGCTGAAGTTCTGGAAGCGCTACAAAAACAAGGACACCCAGGCACGGCTCGAAACCTTCCTCGACAGCATGCGCCCGACCCCGATTCGCATGGCTGCGGTGCATCGCTACCTGTTGCCGCAAGCCAGTCAGGAGAGCTTCAACACCTTCGTGCGCTCGCACCTCTCAGGCGCCAAGCTCACCGAGAAACTCACGGACGAACGCCTGCAACGGCTTTACGAAAATTACAGCCCCGGCATCTACGATTTGCCGGACCAGGGCTTCATCGCCAAGGTTCACCCGCTGGAATTGTGGCTGATCGGTTATTTGTTGAATCATCCTGACGCCAAATGGAGCGAAATCGTCAAGGCCAGTCAGTTTGAACGCCAGGAAGTCTATAGCTGGCTATTCAAAAGCAAACATAAGGGTGCCCGTGATGGCCGCATCCGCACCATGCTGGAGATCGAGGCGTTCCTCGACATTCACGCGCGCTGGCAGAAAGTCGGCTATCCGTTCGATCACCTGGTGCCCTCGCTGGCCACCGCCATCGGCAGTTCCGGCGACCGACCTGCCGCATTGGCGGAGCTGATCGGCACCATCCTCAACGACGGCGTGCGCATGCCGACGCTGCGCATCGACAGCCTGCATTTCGCGGCGAATACGCCCTATGAAACCAAGCTGATCAACGACCCGGATGTGGGTAAACGGGTGATGCCGTCCGAAGTGGCCACGGCCATGCGCGAGGCCTTGTCGCACGTGGTGGACGCGGGTACGGCCAAACGTGTTTCCGGCAGTTTCATCACCCCCGATGGCAAGCCGCTGGCCATGGGCGGCAAGACCGGGACCGGTGACAACCGCATCGAAGCCATTGGTTCCGGTGGGCGAATCTTGAGTTCGAAGTCGATCAACCGCACGGCCACCTTTGTGTTTTACATCGGTGATAGCCACTTCGGTACATTGACCGCATTCGTACCCGGTCGCACGGCCGAAGCCTTCAAGTTCACCTCGGCCTTGCCGGTGCAAGTGCTCAAGGGCATGGCACCGATTCTCACGCCGTATCTGCAACCGGGCACGCATACGCAATGCCTGCCCGTGGAGGTCGCACGACGCTGAAAAACGATGGCGGTAAATAATTATTTTCGGCATTGAAAATTCCAATGCTTTGCCGGGAAGAACGCTTTTCAAGCAGCGGGAATTCAGACTTTTACTTTGAACCTCGGGCGTTAGGCTGGTCACTCCACTTAATGTTCAAGGTTTATTGAAAGCATGACTGACTTACACGGACGTATATCAGCGCTACCGTCACCCGTGGCCGACGACCATAAAGGTCACCATTACGCGTTCATCAAGAACCGTATCCACCCCGTTTTCAAAGGCGCTTCAGTGCGACGGGCTCAGGAACTGAGCCTCACACAAACGGCTTCAGGACATTGGGTCCGGAGCGTCACAGACTTCGACCATGCGCCGTTACAAGAAGCCAATCTTGAACTCTGGTCCACGCAGAACGCAGTCGACCGGTTCATGGATGAAGTGCAGGACGTTTACACGTTCGCCGAACCGTTACTCACCGACGCACTGCAAAAAAAATTCAATGTCGATGTCGATGTCACCCGCACGTTCCTGCATCTGTACTTACCCAAAGCACGCCCGTGGTATGTCTTCGACGTCTCCGGTGGTGTTGTTACCCGAACCGTCTCATTGCTGGACGCCGCCCTGCACAACTTCGCACGTCACGAAACCTGCGAACCGGACTCGGTCTTCATCAGCCAGCCCGACGCACGCGGGCACTTCGACGTCCTGCCGATCAAACGCAAAATGTCCATTGCCCAGTTCCAGAACCTCTGCCGCGAACTGGACATCGGCGCGCGCTACACGAAATACCTCGAAGAACAGTTGCTGCCCACTGACGGCCTCGCCCAAGGTTTTTTGAAACTCAAAATCGTCGAGAGCGAGAAAGCCGCGTTCAAAGCCGCCGTCCAATTGGCGGCTCTGAAGGGCGACATCGACGCCGAGGCCAGTGACCTGATCCTGAAAATGCTCGATGGCCAGCGCAACCTCACCCGTAAAGGCCGGGTGATGCAATTTGCCGAACTGTCGATTCTCGACAGCCCGCTGAGCGCAATCGTGTTGATCACACCCTGGCCGGAACAACACATCCGTGAGGTGACGCCGGTGATTGTTTACGTCCCGCAGGACCCTGAGCACCCACTGAAAGAGTACCCCTCGACCGTCGCGTTCATGAATGAACTGACGCGCCAGCTGCGCGACAACAACGTCGTTTCATCCACCGGCATGACCTACCAGCAGTACTTCAGTCGGTTCGTCGATCAATCGGAGCGCGGGCATTTTTTCGGCGGGCTGCAGCAGCGTCTGTTCGAGGTGAAATGGCATCAGAAAGCGCCGCTGGAGCAGGGACCGAGCTGGCGGGAGGTGCCGGTCGACAACCCCAATCTGCATTTCAAGGCGGCACCGATCCAAGGTGAACTCTGGGAATACCTCTTCCAGCTGAAGCTCAACAAGGTGCTGAACGACGCTCGACACATTGCCGTGTCCACCGCCGATAGCGATAGCAATGCCCGATGGGCCTGGTGGGAAAATTTCAAGAAAATAGTCTCGGACATCTTCAACGTCGCGCTGATGGTCGTCACGCCGTTCGTTCCGGGGCTGGGTGAATTGATGATGGTCTACACGGCGTATCAGATGGCCAGTGACGTCATCGAAGGCATCGTCGATATGACCCTGGGGCTGTGGACTGAAGCTGCCGAACACATCACCGGCGTGGTGACTGACGTCATTCAGTTGGTGGCATTCGCCGCCGGGGTGAAGATCGGCAACGTTGCGCGCCTGAAGCTTTCGCCGCTGATCGAAGGCATGAAACCGGTGAGTCTGCCCAATGGCGAACCTCGACTGTGGCATCCCGATCTCAAGCCTTATGAGAGGCCGGATGTAAAACTACCCGCTGAAGCCAAACCTGACGCATTGGGACTTCATGCCCACGAAGGCCAGGACATTTTGCCGCTGGATGACAAACACTTCGCCGTGCAAAAAGACCCACAAACCGGCAACTACCGCGTCAAGCACCCGCATCGCGACAACGCCTATTTACCCGGGTTGAAACATAACGGCCAGGGCGCCTGGACCCACGAAGCCGAGAACCCGCGAGCGTGGCAGCGCCCGACGTTGATGCGTCGCCTCGGCCATTCCGTGGACGGCTTCAGCGACGCAGAACTGGACAATTTGCGCATCGCCAGCGGCACCGACGACGCGGCGCTGCGCCGCATGTACGTCGACAACACGGCCCCGCCACCGCTGCTGGACGACAGCCTCACACGCTTGAAAATCCAGCGCCAGACCCGCGAGGCCATTGAACGGATTCGAACCGGTCAACCTCTGGATTCTGCCTCCTGGTGGTTTGAACCCCTGGCGACTTATCTCGACGGCTGGCCTGTGGATAAAGCCCTGAAGGTTTACGAAGACGCCGACATGACCGGGCGTTTCCGCCTGTACGGCAATGCCGAGGCGAGCGAGGCGCAGACACTGTCCACCAGCCAGTCGCAGCTCATGAGCGAACAGTTTGCGCCCAGGCTTGTCGAGTTCCTCGGCGAAGAAGAGCGACAAGCGATGCTCGGTCGGTCAACCGCCAAAAGTGAACAGGTGCAAGCCCTGCGCAATCGACTGGCGGACGAAGCCAATCGATTGAACGCAGACATCGTCAATCAGCTTTACCAAGGTGCAGACGCGTCCGACGACCCGCAGGTCCGACTCATTCGCCAGACATTCCCCGAGCTGCCGACCCGCGCGGCACAGACGCTGCTGAACAGTTCCGACGCGGCCGACCTCACGCGCATGACCCAGGAGCAACGCCTGCCGTTGAGCCTAAAGAGCCGCGCCCGTGAAGCCGCCTTCGAAGCCCGGACCAACCATGCGTACGAGGGCTTTCATGACGGCGCGCAGTGGGTAGCGCAAACCGAAAGCCTGGTGCTGAATGCGCTCAGGATTCATACCGACACCTTCGCGCAATTGCGTATCGAGGTGCGTGAAGGCAACGATGCCGGACCACTGCGCGGCAGCGTGGGGGCACACGATGCGACGACGGTGCGGGTGCTGGTCAAGGATGAGGCCAACCGGTTCGAAGTCTGGGACGCCGACAACCACAAACTGCACGACGCCGCTGATTTTTTCGAAGCTGTGCTCACGGCGTTGCCGAAAAACAAACAGGTGCAGTTGGGCTATCGGCCAGGCCAGGGGACGTTTTTCAAGCAATGGGTCATGGCCAAGACCGATACTCCGGCTGAACGCCGCACCGCACTCGCCGCCCCGCCGATCCGCCCGATGGCGAACCACGAAGACATGATGCTGTTGCGCGGCCCCGGCTTCTCCATCACTGCCGCCACGCTCACCGAACGGGTGCAGGATGTGTACCCGCACTTCAACGAACGAGAGGTCGCTACCTTCGTTCGATCCCTGGGTTCGCCAGAGCAAGGACGTCAGACGCTGACGAGGCTTGACCGAGAGCAATATGACCTGCGCAAGCTGCTTAACCGGTGGCAAAACCAGCGACCCGATACGTGGGGGCCTGACCGACAAGGGTTCGTGCGCGGTGGCGGGCTGCACATTGCCGAGCGGCTCATCGATTGTTTCTCAAGAAAACCCACCGTGTTCGGTGAGCGCAGTACCACGGCCGACGGCGGTTATGCATTGGACCTGTCCGTAGAGTTCGATGTGCCCGACCTTGAACGCTGGTGGAAGGAACTGCCGCCGGAGATCAAACATTACGTCGATCAGATCAGCACCCTGAATCTGGATCGTACAAACTTTTCCGAAAGCTCCTCCGGCCTGTTGAACGACTTCCCGCATCTTCGGCAACTGAGTGCCCGCAACTGCGAGTTGACGCGACTTCCCGAGACAATCGGCAAGATGCACCACCTGCGGACGTTGCGGCTGATGAACAACGACATCACGTTGACCCCGTCGGCCGTCGAGCAACTGCGAAACCTGACTCACCTGGAAACCATCAGGCTCGATGACAACACGCGGCTGGGCATGCTTCCGAATGTCGGGCGCATGCCCAAACTGAGAATCCTGAGTTTGAGCAACACAGGGGCAACCACCTGGCCCGATGGCCTGCTTGGGCCGTTCAGCAAACGTCGACCGCGTGGCTTTTTCCTGGATTTGCAGGAGAACCCGCTCAGCGTCATTCCGACGGTCGTGCCTGGCTCGGAAGACGCCTTCATCGTGGCGCGGACCCGATTGTTTCCAAAGAAACTTTCGGAGGCCAACCTGATCACGTTCAAAGCCTATCGACGTTCGGTAGGCCTCGCGCCCGATCAGATCTATGCCGAAGCTGCCGCCGACACGATGCGTCAATGGCCGACAAAGGACGACTCTGTCTGGTGGAGTCCCGAGGTCGGAGGGCTGGGTACTTTCCGCGAGGACGCCTGGCACGATCTGATGACCGAGCCTGGCTCCGAAGATTTCTTTGCCTTGATCCAGAAACAGACACTCTCCGCCGATTACCGGGCCGGCGGAGAACTGCGCCAACAACTCAGCAGCCGGGTCTGGCGAATGGTCGAGGCCATCGACCTGGACACCCCATTGCGCAATGAACTGTTCGAAATGGCCAAGGCGCCCACCACCTGCGCCGATGCCGGGGCCCAAGTGTTCAACCACATGGGCATCAAGGTGCTGGCCTCCGAAGCCTATGCCTTGTCGACGTCCAACGCCGTCCTCGAAAACAAACTGGTGAACCTGGCAAAAGGCGCCGCTCGCCTCGCGCGCGTGGATGACATCGCCCGTGCCGATTTCGGCGGCCGTGAAGGCACTCCCGATGAGGTGGAGGTTTACCTTGCCTACGAAACCGGCCTGGCTCAACGCCTCGGTTTGCCGTGGCAATCGGAGTCGATGCTGTATCGCCCCTTGGCCGGCGTGAGCGCCAAAACCCTCGACACCGCCTTCGATACGGTGATGTCGATGGAGGCTGGCGACGGTTTGATCAACGACATGCTCGAACAGCCGTTCTGGGAGAAATACTTGCGTGACACTTACCCGAACGAGTTCAGGCGCAATGCCCGGCTGTACGAAACCAAGAGTGATTTGCTGGACGAGTTGCGCGACGCTCAGCACGCCTGGGCAAGCTCCAGAAACCAACAGATTGCGCAACGACGCGCACTCAAACAACGTCTGCAAGACCTCGCCCGCCGCCTGGATGTCGATGACAGTGTGGTGCTCACCGATGAAGACATGAGTGATGAGGTCTACTTCCGACTGCTTCACGACATGGGCTACGAAGAAAAAGAGCTGAGCAGAAAGCTGACCCGCACAGCACTGCAAAAAGCCGCAGAGCAATAATCGGGAACCCCTGATGCATCGGGTGATGCATCAGGGTTCACGCCTTAACCCACTTCCGAATCCCAGATCACCGTGACAAGGCCTGAGTAGGATCGGGCGACACCGGGCTTGATCATTTCGCCGACCTGATCCTGCGCAATTTCGAAGTGCAACGTTCCAGGCTTGCGATCGACATAAAAGCGTGGCTGGAACTGCTCGGTGCCACTGCCGTCGCGTCGCAACGGCCGACGATTGACCGGTTGCGAGGCGGCATCCACCAGACCATTGGGCAGGGTTACGCTGACATTTATCGGAACGTAATGGTTGGAGACACGATCCTTCAAAGCGCAAGTTTCAGCATTAACGACGTACTGACACCCCAGATTCATTTTGAAACGACTCGATGAAGAGAGATTAAACGTCTGATCACGAAACAGCCGTGTCGGCTTGCGCCCCTGCGTCAGCCAGGCCTGCCAGCCGCCCTGCGGGACCAGTTCGATGCGATTGCCGCCCGGGGGAATCTCGACCTTGAGCGTGTGTTGCACTTCCAGGGTGAAATTCAAGGTCAGCGCCGAATCGGTCGGCTGCATGACATCGCCCATGTCGAAATCGCCGTTGGGCCCAACGCTATAGGTCAGGTTTCCCGTATAGCGACCCGCAGACATGCCCAACGGATTGGGCGTAACCAGTTCATAGGCAAAATCCAGATAGTCGTATCGCAACCAGGGCACATCGAACCGAGCCTGCTTCGAACAAGTCCCCTCTGTCGGTGTTTTCCAGAAAAAACGGTAATATTCACTGCCGAAATAACCGACACCGCTATACAGGCAGGGAACAGGCGCATACACCCAACTGGCGCCCCACAGTTGATTGTGGGCGATACGGTAGTCACTCCCTCCGCCCACAAGGCTGATGACATCTTCGGTAACATAAGTAGAGCCCAAACCTGCAATTCGGACCCTGACCGTCTCCGGCTCTCCCGTCGCCTCATGGACCACGGACAATTCGCTCCACTGGGCAGGCACCTTGAATGTCGCACCCTGGCGAGGTGATGCATGATTGGCCTCGATCGGCGCATTGGAGTGGAACTGAATCGGCACGCGCAAGCTGAACATCTCGTTATCGCTGCACTGAACCGGATAGTCTGCGCAATATCCACTGGGTGGCGTGTCATTTTTGAATCTATTCTGCTGAGGGTTCGCAGAGTCTGGTCTGAACGATGCTTGAATCGAGACATCTATCGCCCACGCCGAAGACCCGCACACGGTAAGCAATAGCCCCAATCCGACGCCGCGTACATTTCGATTGGCTTCCTTTAGACGGTTCATTTTTTACCCCAGTGGTACCCGCACGACTCCGATGACTGTTTCACCCTGACATCACGCATCAGGCAGCACCGCATTGAAAAGCAAATTGACGCTGCCGAAATAGCTGCCGGGCTTATAAACTCCATCGATCGGCGGCACCGGCGAGATCTCCAGCAACACACGTTTACCTGGCGCCGCCTCGCTCATCGACACCACCTCGCTACTCTCCAGTTCGCTCAGCAACTTGCCGTTGAACAGCACACGCAAACCAATGTCATGGGCCGGCGTCCCGTTGGACAGGTAAGGCCTTCCCTCAAGCCGGGCTTCGATGGAGCCGCCTTCATTCTTCACATCGAAATACTTGCGCAAGCCGCCCAAGGTCGAGGTCGCCAGATTCCACGGCAACTGCTGTTCGCGGTGAATCCAGCCTGAGTCTGCGGGAATGACATAGAACGCCTGGCTCGGAATCGTCACGAACACGTCGAAGTGGTGCACTTCGCGGGCGGCAAACGCTGAATGGCAGGCCATTGCCGATACCATCAGAACCGTCAGTTTTCTGAACATGGTCATCAGCCCTTCACATCGAGTTTCTTGCTGCTCTCGCCTTCAACCAGTGTGAAGCGATACTCGCGACCGGCCTGTTTCTCGAACTGAAAACTGCGGCCCGCGAGGATGTGATGCTTGGTGGTCGGCATACAGTCCTGATCGTTCTTGACCGCGCAATCCTTGAACTCGTCGATCACCACCACGGTGTTGCCGTCGTTGCGGATGCGGTAATCCGTCGCGCCGTTCTCGATCACGCTGGCGTAACGCGTGTCCTTGGGACGGACGAAAAACACCGCACCATAACCGGCCAGCACCGTGACCCCGGCGGACAGGGTCTTCTTGTATTCCTCACGCTCTTCGCCAGAGACCGCGAACTCGTCTTCTTTCTCCGGCACCACCGGCACGAAACGCACGCGGAAATAACGCTCGCGGTCACGCTCGCCCATGTACAGCAGTCGCGTGCCCTGCATGCCACTGGCGGGCACGATCAGCCGGGCCGGGCTGGCCATCAAGCCGTCCCGGGCGCTGCCGTCGGCACTGGATTTGAGCGGCACTTCCTGCGATTTGCCGTCGGCGTCGTAAAGGATTTCCAGGATGTTGACCTTGACGAACGCAGTGCTGTCGCCGCCATTGAAGACGCGCTTCAAATAGGTACTTTTATCGCCATCCAGGTAGTCGTAAACCGTGCCGATATTGATGCTCGGCCCGGCGTGTGCCGTCTGCGTGAACAAACAAAAACCAATCAGTGCCAACCGACGTTTCATCGTCATTTACCTCGTAGATAAAGTGCGTATTGCCGGGCATCAGCCTGCCGTCGGCGTCTCTGTCGTTGCGTCCGCCAACGTATCCGGCGTGCAACGCAGGTCGCCGATCATCAGTACATTGTTTTCCGTGCGGCCACGGCTCGGGTCGAGCCGGAACTGGCACAGCAACTGGTTGCCGTGACGCACTTCCAGGGTCGGTGAACCGGCGTTCATTTCCATGGAGAAGAAGCCGTCCACTTCACTCACTCCGCGACTGGCGTGGTTGATGATGTGGTGGCCCTTGAGCGGGCTGCCCTGGTAGTCCACCAGGCGACCGAGCACGGTGAGGGTTTTCATCACGCGAACCTGGCGATACTCGACGCCGCCCTTGTTCAGGTGATAGCTGGAGCGGGCCGGCTGGATGGTCGCGGCCGGCACGTGATTGCCCTCGAAATCGAAACTGACCGAGCTGCTTTTGTAGGCGGTGATCGGCACGAAATTGCGCCCCGGTCTGAGCACCGCGCTGCCACCGCTCAAATCGTCGGCGCGCAGGGCAATGTCATCGATGTCCGATTCGACATCGATGATCATGCCGGCACCGTTGCGGTGGTACTGGCTGGTCACGACCATTTTTTGCCCGCCGACGGCGACGGTGCTGTCGAGGTTCAAACCACCGGTGAAGTCGTTGTTGAATGAAGAGCGCTGGATAAAACCGTCAGCGTTGACCCGCTCCGATTGCATCGTCGCCATCGCGTTCATACCGATGCCATAGGTGTCGGTGATGGCTGTGGCGGAAACGCTTTGCAGCAGGTGATCCTGCAAGTCTTTGCGGTAGGTGACCGAGGCATTGTTATCGCGTCCGCCGTCGCGATCGGTTCGGGTGCCGATGCTGCCGGAGATCTGTTCGCCCGGCCCGCCCAGGGCGATGTTGACGCTCAGGTCGACGCCACGATTGCGGTCATTGCCCGAGCTGAAACTGCCCGGCCTGTCGAACAGCGACAAGCGCCAGTTGGCGTCACTGCCGAACAATCGGCCGCGCTGGTTCCAGCCCAGATCCACGCCAACGCCTTCGGTGTTGCCCTCGCTGTGGGACACCCTGGCATTGACCGAACTTTTGCTGGTGAGCCGATGGTTCAGCGACAACGACGAGTTGCTGGTCTGGCCGATAAACACGTTGCGTTGCCGCACTCGCGTGCCGTCCGGCAGCGTGTCGTAGAGCCGGGTGGTGTCGAGCCAGCTGCGGTTGTGGCTGGCGACGATGCTGCCGCTGCCGTAGGAGTAAAGCCCCTGCACGTCGAAACCGGTGCCGTGGTCCTCGGTCTTGTAGACGTTGGCATAGACGCTGGCATTGTTGACGACGGCCCAATCGACCGAGGTGCCATATTGCAGGCTGTCACGTACCTGTCGACCCGACAGGCCGAGGATGACTCGCGGGTGCAGCAGAAAGTTGAAGGCGGCACCGGCCGTCATGTCGCCGTCGTTCTGATCGTCCCAGTTGCTGAGAAATTTGGATTCACGCCCGGCGAACAGGTTGTAGCGCCATTGCTCGTCGTGGTTGCGCCAGTTGTTCGGCTTGTAGACCAGTTCCTGGGTGCTGGAGGTGATCTGGCCGTCTTCGATCAGGCGCACTTCCACTTCATAGATACCGCCGGGCAACGGCCGCGTGTCGAGGGTTTGCAGGCCTGCGGGCATCGCCTGCGTATTGATCAGCAAACCGTCGCGGTAGATTTCCACCGAGCCCTGGCGATTGGCGGTGACGTAGATCGGGTAGACCGCCGGTGTCGGCTGGTTGATGGCCAGGCTGTCGGAGCTGCCGTACATCACACCCAGCGCCGTGTCGGGAGCCGCGCCGAAGGAACGCGGCTGGCGAGTCAGCCCTTCGGAGGTGGGGGTGAAATAGCCCAGGCGCACAAAGCTGCCTTCCAGTTCACGCTGGGTATAGAGCTCATGCACGGCGTGATAGGTCTGGTTATCCACACCGCCCAGTCGCGACAGTTGCAGGTTCACCGCTTGAGTCCAGTTGCCGAGGCTGCTGCTGGCTTCAAGACCATAGCGCCCGCCAAGGTCCTGGTTTTGCCCGCCGTTGAGGTTCAACTGGTTGCGCACGATCAAGCCGGTGCTGCCGCCTTCGGGCTGGTTGTAATAACGCTGGACCTGATCGTCGCGCTCGGCGTTTTCCGTGAGGATCGACACCAGCGAGTTTTCCAGGCTGTAGTGCACGGCCAAGAGCGACTCGGGGCATTTCGCCTCGCAGTTGCCCAGCGCCACGCCTTGCTTCAAATAGCTAGACCAGGTGTCGCGTTCACTGGCTTTGATCGTGCTGTCGCTGACATCGGTGAAGTCAACGAGGGTGATGCGGTCGTCGCGGGTCAACACGACCATCGCCTCCCCCAGAAATTGTTGATCAAGTTCCACGCGCACCGCCAACGGTACATCGAAGAAGTGCTCTTCGAATTCGCTCGGCAAACCCTTGGCCTGCGCCAGCAAACTTCGAGGTGTGTGGCCGTTATCCGCTGGCGCGGCCAGGGCAGTTGCGCAAAAACACAAGGCAAGCGCCGTCGCGATGGGAGTCATCGGGAACATGAAAGAAATACTCTGTGGATAAAGACGGTGAAACCCGATCGACAGGGATTACGGCCCTATCGATCGGTGCGCGTTATCAAGCAAGAACTTGCTGACAGAACGCTGTCATTCAGATGCGCGGAATGGCATCAAACATGACGACGGGGTTGGCGGTGTAAATACCCACCTGATTGTTGCCCGGCTTGTCGGCCGTAATCACCAGGTCGGCGCGCATGCCACCGTTGGACTCGACGTCGCCGACCACTTCCTTCGAATCGGCAGTCAGTACAGTGCCGTTGAAGGTGTAGGTCAGCGGAATGTTCAAGGTCGCATTACCGTTGAACAGCGGCGTCGGGCCGCCGACGACGTAAGCGCCCACTGCGCCATTGGTGTGCTGGATATCATAGGTGCCACGGACCTCCGACAGGGTGCCGGCGCCAATTTGGTATTGCATTCTTTCGTCTTTACCGAAGTCCAGGTCCACGGGTTGAGCGTGAAACACCTTGCTCGGGATTTCCGCAGTGATGTTGATGGAGGTGCGCGACTCATCCGCAGCGAACGCCATCGAAGCACTCAGGGCCAGGAGGGTCATCGGAACGGCGATTGCAAACTTCTTGAACATTTTTTAGTACCTGTCTTTTTCAAAGGATTGGTCCGTGGAAAGCGTGAATCGTCCCTATCGCCGGTTTAAATAGTGGCAATTTGGCTCAACTTTCGACGAGGAGAATGATCGGCCAATTACTTGAGAAAGTAAGTACGCAACTTCCGAAGAACATGTAGTAACAACCGCCCACGACCCAGCAGAAAAAACCCGAAAAATCAATAATTAAACCGTTCACCCGACAGAAACATACTACAAACAGTTTTAACAAAAAAAGCACACAGTCAAACTAAATACAGTCTCTGTAAGATAAAGACTACTTAGGCTTAATTACTAATAATCACTCTCTGTTAGTTACGCATAATTAGATCAATCACTCTAAAACAGCAAGCCACAAAACAGCTTTTTCCCGCCCCACACTGAAATCCGCCACCACGTCCTTCGGCGACGACCGTTGGTCCTGTTCGCTTGCCTTCTCGATAAGATATATCTTAAGTTGTATCTAAACACGACAGAGAGAAGGAAAAATGAGAGACCATCATTCCCCCCACCGCGAACACGGTGACGGCCGCGACGGCTTCGAGAAACGCCCCGGCCGCGAACGCGGCGGTCGCGGCCCACGGGTGTTTGCCCCCGGTGATCTGAAATTGCTGCTGCTGGCGCTCATCGCCGAACAGCCCTGCCACGGCTACGACTTGATCCGCCAGATCGAAGGCATGTTCGACGGCGCCTACAGCCCCAGCCCCGGCGTGATCTACCCGACCCTGACCTTTCTGGAAGAAAGCGAAATGATCCAGGGCGATGCCGAAGGCGGAAAAAAACGCTACAGCGTGACCGACGCCGGTCGTCTGTCTTTAGGTGAGCAAGCGGTTGCACTGGACGGCGTGCGGATGCGCATCGATGTCAGCAAGCGCTCATTGCGCGGCCATGACCGTCCGCCCGAGATCCACGAAGCGGTGCATAACCTGCGTCATGCGTTGCAACTGCACCACGGCCGCTGGAGCGCAGATGAAATCATTCGGGTCGCCGCCCTGCTCAACAACACCGCCAAAGCCATCGTCGACGGCCCCTTGGTTCAACCCGCTCAGGAGAAAACTGAATGACTGAAGTGATCGAGCACACCATTCACCGCGTCATGCATGAAATCAAACGCCGTCGCCTGCAAGTGTTGCGCGTGGTTGACCTGACCCCGCGCATGCGCCGGATTACCCTGGGTGGGCCTGAGCTGGCAGGTTTCATCAGCCTCGGCACAGACGACCACGTCAAACTGCTGTTCCCGCAAAACGCGGCAGAACAAGCGGCGCTGGAAACACTGGTGCTCGGTGCCGGCAAGGACAACGGCCCGATGCCGGCGATGCGCGACTACACGCCGCGTCGCTACGACCTCGACACGCTGGAACTGGACATCGACTTTGTGTTGCACGGCGACGGCCCTGCTTCGACCTGGGCGGAACAGGCCAAACCGGGACAGTTCCTGCACATTGGCGGGCCACGGGGATCGATGATCGTGCCGGACATGTTCGACAGCTATTTGCTGATCGGTGACGAGACGGCAATCCCTGCGATTGCGCGGCGTCTGGAGGGTTTGGCGGCCAATCGCCAGGCGCTGGTGATCATTGAAGTGGAGAACGGCGCGGAACAGCAGAAGCTCGAAAGCCCGGCGCAGGTCAATGTGATCTGGGTGTTGCGCGAAGGTGGCAAGAACAACTTGCTGACCACCGTGAAACAGCTGCAAGTGCCCAGCGGCAATCTATACGCGTGGGTGGCGACCGAGACCAAAGTGTCGCGGCAGATTCGGCGGGTGCTGCTGGACGAGCACGGGCTGAACGAGCAGTTCGTCAAAGCCGTCGGCTATTGGCGCCTGGACGACAGCGACGAGGAATAACGCCACATAAACTGTAGGAGCCGGCTTGCTGGCGATAGGTCCCTTGAACCCTGCATCGTTGCCAAGGACGCCATCGCCAGCAAGCCGGCTCCTACAGGTCCGTGTGACTCAGCCGCCACCGATCCAGCGCGATCACCAACAACGCAATCACCACAAACCCCGCCAACAATCCGCCTGCATTCACAAACACCTGTGGATAACCCAGCTTGTCGACATCAATGAACGGATAGGGATAAACCGCCAGCAGATGCCCGCGCAGCAGCGCATACGCGAAGTACAGCAACGGGTAAATCACCCACAACGCAATATGCCGCAGACGCAGGGTGCCTTTGGGCACACACAACCACCACCAGGCCAGAAACAGCAACGGCATGACGTCGTGCAGCAGTTCATCAGCCAGCCATTGCCAGCCTTCGGGATGCCACAGATGCCGCAACAGAATGTTGTAGGCAAGGCCGACCACGGCGATGCTCACGGCAATCGCGCCGCTCACCCACGGCTGCAAAAACCAGCGGCGCGCAGCCGACTCGCGGGACGTCAGCGCGCAGGTCAGCACGGTCGCCACCAGCGTGTTGCTGAGCACGGTGAAGTAGCTGAAAAAACTCACCAGCCCGCCCAGCAGACTGGCGCCCAGCGTCCAGCGCGAATAGAAAATCAGGTACAGCTGAATGCTCAATCCCGCCCAGCCGAGGACAGCGGCCACGGCCACAAAACGACGGCGCACGGCAGGTTGCATGATCATGTTCAGAGCGGTCGCTTGGTACGCATCAACTTGACGTACAAGCGTTCGACCTTCTCCCGCGCCCACGGGGTCTTGCGCAGGAAGGTCAGGCTCGACTTGATGCTCGGATCACTCTTGAAGCAGCGGATATCGATGCGCTCGGCCAGCCCCGACCATTCGTAATGTTCAACCAGCGCGTTGAGGATCTGCTCCAGTGTCACGCCATGCAGCGGGTTGTTGTTCTGTTCGGTCATGCCGGGCCTTCGAGCGATAGATGAATTGGAAGCCGCGCACCTTAGCCGAGGGCCGCCTTGGGGGAAAGGCGTCTGTGCGCTATCTGTTGAATGTAGGCGAAACGGAACAAAACATTTGAATGCCGCGACATGACTCACGTGATTTTCCTGACCACACGATCGACTGTAGGAGCCGGCTTGCTGGCGATGGCGGCGTATCAGTCAACATTGATATCGCCTGACACACCGCCATCGCCAGCAAGCCGGCTCCTACAGGGTGTTGTGGTGTGCTGACTGTTACCGAATCAACAAAAATTCATCTCGGCAAAAGGCCTTTCTCTATTTGTAACAGAACATTATCCTTACGCCCGAATCTGCTGAAACGCTTCCGCTAACCGCTTCGCCCCTCACTCCCCAGAAAAAGATCAAGAATTTCTCCTCTATGCCTTATGTTCAATTTTTGCGAGACAGCGCTGTCTGCACGCCTGTTTCCCAGCGAAAAGTCCTCAACCTGATCGGCGGATTCACCGCGCTGAGCCTCGCCACCTGCGTTCAGGCCGCCCCGGCCTTCGATAGTGAATCGCCGTGGATGCTCGGCGACTGGAACGGTACGCGCACCGAACTTTCGGAAAAAGGCTACGACTTCAAAGTCGATTACACCGGTGAAATGGGCAGCAATCTGCACGGCGGCTACGACCACGATCGCACCGCGCGCTACAGCGATCAGTTCGGCCTCGGCACGCATCTCGATCTGCAGAAGATCCTCGGTTGGGACGACGCGGAATTTCAGCTGACCATCACCGAGCGTAACGGCAACAACATCAGCAACGACCGGATCAATGATCCACGGGTCGGCGGTTTCACTTCGGCCCAGGAAGTCTGGGGTCGCGGGCAAACCTGGCGCCTGACGCAGATGTGGTATCAGCAGAAATTCTTCGACCAGAAACTCGACATCAAGGTCGGCCGTTTCGGCGAAGGCGAAGATTTCAACAGTTTCCCCTGCGACTTCCAGAACCTGGCGTTCTGCGGCTCCCAGGTCGGTAACTGGGTCGGGGGCATCTGGTACAACTGGCCGGTCAGCCAGTGGGCGATGCGGGTCAAGTATCACCTGACGCCAGAGCTGTACGCGCAGGTCGGCGCGTATGAGCAGAACCCGTCGAACCTCGATCGTGGCAATGGTTTCAAGCTCAGCGGCAGCGGAACCCAAGGCGCAATTTTGCCGGTGGAGCTGGTGTGGACGCCGAAGCTCAACGGCCTGCCGGGCGAATACCGCGCCGGTTATTACTACAGCAACGCCAACGCCACCGATGCCTACAAGGACAGCAATGGCCAGCCCGCCGCCCTGAGTGGCGAGGCCTACCGCAGCGCGTCGAGTAAGCACGGCGTCTGGCTGGGTGTGCAGCAGCAGATCACCAGCCGCGCCAGCGACAATTCCCGTGGCCTGAACGTGTTCGCCAACGGCACGATGCACGACAAGAAGACCAACGCCATCGACAACTATGTCCAGGCGGGCGTCGTTTACAAAGGCTTGTTCGATGCGCGCGCCAAGGACGACATCGGTTTCGCCCTCGCCCGTGTTCACGTCAACCCGGCTTATCGCAAGAACGCCGAGGCGAGCAATCAGGCCCATGCGGTCTCCGACTTCGACGATCCGTCCTTCCTGCCGCCGCAGGACACCGAATACAGCGCCGAACTCTATTACGGCGTGCACGTCACCAACTGGCTGACCGTGCGCCCGAACCTGCAATACATCCGCCACCCCGGTGGCGTGGACAAGGTCGATGACGCGCTGATTGGCGGGATCAAGATCCAGTCGCAGTTCTAACAAACACCGCAAAACCTTGTAGGAGCGAGGCTTGCCCGCGAAGGCGATCTATCAACCAACATTAATGTTGAACATTAGTCCGTCTTCGCGGGCAAGCCTCGCTCCTACAAGGGAACACAACAGTTCCAGTTTTTATATGAACCATGCCCGCGCCAGATCGTCATCTACAGTGAACCTGCGCGGGACTACTTGAAACGTCACGGAGAACCACACTATGAGCACTGATGGTGCTTTGAGTCGAAGCCGTCTATTGCCGACCCTGCTCGGCATTCTGCTTCTGCTAATGGGCCTGGCCATGCTGGCCGGGGGGATCAAGCTGAGCATGCTCGGCGGCTCGCTGTATTACCTGCTGGCCGGTATCGGCCTGGCGCTGACCGGCGTGTTGCTGATCCTTGCCCGCCGCGCAGCCTTGGGCCTGTACGCGCTGGTGCTGTTCGCCAGCACCGTTTGGGCCTTGTGGGAAGTCGGCCTCGACTGGTGGCAACTGGTGCCGCGTCTGGCAATGTTGTTCGCGCTGGGCATCGTCATGCTGCTGCCGTGGTTCCGTCGTCCGCTGCTGCGCGAAGGCGCTGCACCGAAAGGCACCGGCGCACTGAGCGTGGCCGTGGTGCTCGCGGGCGTGACCGCACTGGCCAGCCAATTCACCAACCCCGGTGAAATCAAAGGCCAACTGGACCGCGACAGCGTGCCGGGCATGACCAACACCGCCCCGGCCATGCCCGACGGTGACTGGAACTCCTACGGCCGCAGCGCTCACGGTGACCGTTACTCGCCGCTGGCGCAGATCACCCCGCAGAACGTCAACAAGCTCGTTCCGGCCTGGACCTACCGCACCGGCGACCTGCCGGGGCCGAACGATCCGGGTGAAACCACCGCTGAAAACACCCCGCTGAAAGCCAACGGCATGCTCTATGTGTGCACGCCGCACAGCCAGGTGATCGCACTGGACCCGGACACCGGCAAGGAAATCTGGCGTTTCGATCCGAAGCTCTCCACGCAAAACGCGGCGAACTTCAAGGGTTGGGCGCACATGACCTGCCGTGGCGTGACGTATCACGATGACGCGGCTTACGCCTCCGAGCAGAGCCCGACCGGCAGCGCCAGCGCGCCTGTCGCCAGCGTCTGCCCACGCCGGATCTTCCTGCCGACCGCCGACACCCGCCTGATCGCCCTGAACGCCGACACCGGCAAGATGTGCGAAGACTTCGGCGACAAAGGTCAGGTCGACCTGCGCGCCAACATCGGTGGTTTCACCGCCGGCGGCTACTACTCCACCTCGCCTCCAGCGGTCACCAAGGACCTGGTGGTGATTGGCGGCCACGTCACCGACAACGTCTCCACCGACGAGCCGAGCGGCGTGATCCGCGCGTTCGACGTGCACACCGGCAAACTGGTGTGGAACTGGGACAGCGGCAATCCGGACGACACCACGCCGATTGCCGAAGGCAAGGTCTACACCCGCAACTCGCCGAACATGTGGTCCATGTTCGCCGTCGACGAAAAACTCGGCATGCTCTACCTGCCGATGGGCAACCAGACGCCGGACCAGTTCGGTGGCGCTCGCACCCCGGAATCGGAACTGCACGCCGCCGGCCTGACCGCCCTCGACATTGGCACCGGTAAAGTGCGCTGGCACTTCCAGTTCACCCACCATGACCTGTGGGACATGGACGTCGGTGGCCAGCCAACCCTGATGGACCTGAAAACCGCAGACGGCGTGAAGCCGGCGGTACTCGCGTCCACCAAGCAAGGCAGCATCTACGTGCTGGATCGCAGCACCGGCCAGGCGATTGTGCCGATCAACGAAGTGCCAGTTCCGCAAGGCGCTGTCGAAGGTGATCACACCTCGCCGACCCAACCGAAATCCGACCTCAACCTTATGCCGCCGCCGCTGCAAGAGCGCGACATGTGGGGCGTGACGCCGTTCGACCAACTGATCTGCCGGATCGACTTCAAATCCATGCGCTACGACGGCCCGTTCACCCCGCCGTCGCTGCAGGGTTCGATCGTGTATCCAGGCAACTTCGGCGTGTTCGACTGGGGCGGCATCTCGGTTGACCCGGTGCGTCAGATCGCTTTCGTGAACCCGAGCTACATGGCGTTCAAATCGAAACTGATCCCGGCCGCCGAAATCGCTGCCCAAGGCCCGCGCAAAAGCGAAACCGAAGGCGTGCAGCCCAACAAAGGCGCGCCGTACGGCGTAGTCCTCGAAGCATTGCTGTCGCCAATGGGCCTGCCGTGCCAGGCGCCGGCATGGGGTTATGTAGCGGCGGTTGACCTGACCACCGCCAAAGTCCTGTGGAAACACAAGAACGGCACCGTGCGCGACAGCTCGCCGGTTCCGATCCCGCTGAGCATGGGCGTGCCTAGCCTGGGCGGCACCTTCACCACCGCCGGTGGCGTTGGTTTCCTGAGCGGCACCCTCGACCAGTACCTGCGTGCCTACGACGTGAAAAACGGCAAGCAACTGTGGGAAGGTCGCCTGCCTGCGGGCGCGCAAACCACACCGATGACCTACACCGGCAAGGACGGCAAACAATACGTGCTCGTCGTGGCGGGCGGTCACGGGTCGCTGGGCACCAAGCAAGGTGACTATGTGATTGCGTACAAACTGTCCGAATAAGTTTTAGCGGCGGTTAAAGCAAAGGCGACTCCCGCGAGGGGGTCGCCTTTTTTGTGATCGACACACAACCCTGTAGGAGCCGGCTTGCTGGCGATTGCTGACTTACAGCCAACATCAACGTTGAATGTTAAACCGCTATCGCCAGCAAGCCGGCTCCTACAAGGGTGGTGTAGGTCCGTTGAATTGTGGGCAACAAAAAACCCGCCGTAGCGGGTTTTTCATTACAGCGGCCAACGGATCAGAAATCCTCCAGCCGCCACACTTCATAAGCCGGTGTCTCGTAGGGATGGCTCTGTTTCAAAGCCGCCACCACCGAACGGATCAACTCATCCGCCACCACCAGCTCAACTTTCCATTCCTCAACCTGTTCGACCTGCCCTGCTTCGCCAATGAACGGCTGACTGCCCTCCATTGGACGAAACTGACCCAGGCCCAACACCTGCCATGCGCAGTGCTCGTAAGCACCGATCCGCCCGCCACCGGCAGCGAACACAGCGCTTTTGACCATTTCGACATGGCTGGTCGGAACAAAGAAGCTGAGCTTGTACACGGCGCTTAGTTCACCCACACGCGAGCGTTACGGAACATGCGCATCCATGGCGCGTCTTCGTTCCAGTCTTCCGAACGCCACGAGTTCTGCACGGCGCGGAACACACGTTCCGGGTGCGGCATCATGATCGTCACGCGACCGTCGCGGCTGGTCAAACCGGTGATCCCGCGCGGCGAGCCGTTCGGGTTGGCCGGGTACTTCTCGGTGACCTTGCCATGGTTGTCGACGAAACGCATCGCCACGCAACCCGACAGATCGGCTTCCAGCAACGCTTCTTCACTGGAGAACTCGGCATGACCTTCGCCGTGTGCGATGGCGATCGGCATGCGCGAACCGGCCATGCCTTGCAGGAAGATCGAGTTCGACTCCTGGACCTGAACCATCGCCACACGGGCTTCGAACTGCTCGGAACGGTTACGCACGAAGTGCGGCCAGAACTCGCTGCCCGGGATCAGCTCGTGCAGGTTGGACATCATCTGGCAACCGTTGCACACGCCAAGGGTGAAGCTGTCGCTACGTTCGAAGAAACCCTGGAACGCATCGCGGGCGCGGCTGTTGAACAGCGCGGACTTGGCCCAGCCTTCACCGGCGCCCAGTACGTCGCCGTAGGAGAAGCCGCCGCAAGCGACCATGCCCTTGAAGTCGTTCAGGTCGACACGGCCGGCCAGAATGTCGCTCATGTGCACGTCGATTGCGTTGAAACCGGCGCGGTCAAACGCGGCCGCCATTTCCACCTGACCGTTGACGCCCTGCTCACGCAGCACGGCAACCTGTGGGCGGATGTTTTTCTTGATGTAAGGCGCGGCGACGTCCTGGTTGACGTCGTAGCTCAGCTTGACGCTCAGGCCCGGGTTGTCTTCTTCCAGCAGCACGTCGAACTCTTGCTCGGCGCAGTCGGCGTTATCACGCAGACGCTGGATCTGGTAGCTGGTTTCAGCCCATGTACGCTGCAGCAGACGACGCTGACCTTCGAACACGGTTTCGCCGTTGAAGGTGATGCTGATCTCGCCGTTGTTCATCGGCTGACCGATCACCGACACGCACTCGCCCAGACCGGCAGCGCTGAACTGCGCGAGGATGTCCGGAGTCGCGTCCTGGCGAACCTGGATCACGGCGCCCAGTTCTTCGTTGAACAGGATCGCGGCGATGTCGGCGGAGGTTTCTGCCAGACCGTCGAGGTTCAGGCTCAGGCCGCAGTGACCGGCAAAGGCCATTTCCACAACGCTGGTCAGCAGACCACCGTCGGAACGGTCGTGGTAGGCCAGCAGGTGACCGTCGGCGTTGAGGCCCTGGATCACTGCGAAGAAGGCTTTCAGGTCTTCGGCATCATCGACGTCCGGCGCTTGCGAGCCGAGCTTGCCGTGAACCTGGGCCAGGATCGAGGCGCCCATGCGGTTCTGGCCACGGCCCAGATCGATCAGGATCAGGTCGGTGGTGCCCTTGTCCATGCGCAGTTCCGGGGTCAGGGTCTGACGGATGTCAGCCACTGGCGCGAAACCGGTCACGATCAGGGACATTGGCGAGGTGACGGTCTTGTCTTCGCCGTTGTCGTTCCAGCGCGTGGCCATGGACATGGAGTCCTTGCCCACCGGAATGGTGATGCCCAGCTCAGGGCACAGTTCCATGCCGACCGCTTTCACGGTGTCGTACAGACGCGCGTCTTCACCCGGGTGACCGGCAGCGGACATCCAGTTCGCCGACAGCTTGATGTCGGAGATCTTGTTGATGCGCGAAGCGGCGATGTTGGTCAGGGTTTCGCCGATGGCCATGCGGCCCGACGCCGGAGCGTCCAGCAGAGCCAGCGGAGTGCGCTCGCCCATGGCCATGGCTTCACCGGTGTAGACGTCGAAGCTGGTGGCGGTGACGGCAACGTCGGCCACCGGAACCTGCCACGGGCCGACCATCTGGTCACGGGCCACGAGGCCGGTGATGGTGCGGTCGCCGATGGTGATCAGGAAGCTTTTGCTCGCCACGGCCGGGTGATGCAGAACGCGCTCGACGCAGTCTGCAATCTCAAGGGTCGACGGATCGAAGTCGTCGCCCAGCTCGTTTTCACGAACGGCCGAACGGTGCATGCGCGGGGCTTTGCCCAGCAGCACTTCCAGCGGCATGTCCACCGGGCTGTTGCCGAAGTGGCTGTCGGTGACCGTCAGTTGCGGCTCGGCAGTGGCTTCGCCGACCACGGCGAACGGGCAACGCTCGCGCTCGCAGATCGCCTGGAAACGTTCGAAGTCAGCAGGGCCGACGGCCAGAACGTAGCGTTCCTGGGATTCGTTACTCCAGATTTCGTGCGGGGCCATGCCCGGCTCGTCGTTTGGAATGTTGCGCAGTTCGAAGCGGCCACCACGATTGCCGTCGTTGACCAGTTCCGGGAAGGCGTTGGACAGACCGCCCGCACCCACGTCGTGGATGAAGCTGATCGGGTTCTTGTCACCCAGTTGCCAGCAACGGTCGATGACTTCCTGGCAGCGGCGTTCCATCTCAGGGTTTTCGCGCTGAACCGAAGCGAAGTCCAAGTCAGCCGAGCTGGTGCCGGTGGCCATGGAGGAAGCAGCGCCGCCGCCCAGACCGATCAACATCGCCGGGCCGCCGAGCACGATCAGCTTGGAGCCGACGGTGATCTCGCCTTTCTGTACGTGTTCGGCACGGATGTTACCCATGCCGCCGGCCAGCATGATCGGCTTGTGGTAACCGCGAACTTCGTCGCCACGCGGAGTGGTGATCGATTGTTCGAAGGTACGGAAGTAACCGGTCAGGGCCGGACGACCGAATTCGTTGTTGAACGCGGCGCCACCCAGTGGGCCTTCGATCATGATGTCCAGCGCGGTGACGATGCGCTCAGGCTTGCCGTACGGCACTTCCCACGGCTGTTCGAAGCCAGGGATCTGCAGGTTCGACACGGTGAAACCGGTCAGGCCGGCCTTTGGCTTGGCGCCACGACCGGTAGCGCCTTCGTCGCGGATCTCGCCACCGGAACCGGTGGACGCACCCGGGAACGGGGCAATCGCGGTCGGGTGGTTGTGCGTTTCGACTTTCATCAAAATGTGCACCGGCTCCTGTACCGCGCCGTACTGGCGGGTTTCAGGGTCCGGGAAGAAACGGCCGGCGACATTACCGACGATCACCGAAGCGTTGTCCTTATAAGCGGACAGAACGCCTTCGCTGTGCATCTGGTAAGTGTTCTTGATCATGCCGAACAGGCTTTTTTCCTGGCTCTGACCGTCGATGTCCCAACTGGCGTTGAAGATCTTGTGACGGCAGTGCTCGGAGTTCGCCTGGGCGAACATCATCAGTTCGATGTCGTGCGGGTTGCGCTTCAAACCAACGAAGGCGTTGACCAGGTAGTCGATCTCGTCTTCGGCCAGGGCCAGGCCCAGCTCGGTGTTGGCTTTTTCCAGCGCGGCGCGGCCGCCACCCAACACGTCGATCGCGGTCAGCGGTTTCGGTTCGGCGTGGCTGAACAGGCCGGCGGCCTGTTCAAGGTTGGCGAGGACGATCTGGGTCATGCGGTCATGCAGCACATCGGAGATCAGCTGCGCTTCGGCGTCGCTGAACTGGCCGGCGACATAGAACGCGATACCGCGCTCCAGGCGCTGGATCTTGCTCAGGCCGCAATTGCGAGCGATGTCGCTGGCCTTGCTGGACCACGGCGAGATGGTGCCGAAACGCGGCAACACCAGGAACAGGCGACCGGTCGGTTCTTGAACCGGTACGCTTGGACCGTACTTCAGAAGGCGCGCGAGCACCTGCTGTTCGTCGCCGGTCAGGACGCCGGTAACTTCGGCGAAGTGAGCGAATTCAGCATACAAGCCGCTGACAGCCGAAACCTTCTGGCTCAGTTGCTCAAGGAGTTTGCTGTGGCGAAAGGCAGAAAGGGCAGGAGCGCCGCGCAGGATCAACATCTTCGGGACAGCCTCGGGAAGGGGTGTGCTTTGAGGCCGTGCATTCTAGCCTAAACCGCCCGCGACATCACCCGAAACGGTACGGGCGGCGTCACCCGGACGTCGGGCCGGGTATCCGGGGCCGAAACAGCGGTCGGCCAGGTGTTATTTTTTGTGTCACAAAAAGCCACTCGAGCCCATTCCTGCGGGCTCCAGAGCGGTTTTTCGCTCTCTAGCAGACAAGGCCTTCGCTGTCGAGATATGGCGCTCGTGGTCCTTTGCGTATACTGCGCAGATGTTTTCCCCAACGGCTTTGCGTCCGCGGTACGCCAAATGGCTGATCGCAACCGGACTCTTCCTGATGCTCAGTGGCTGTGTTGATAAACCCAACACGCTGGAGCGCGTAAAGGAGGATGGCGTGCTGCGGGTGGTTACCCGAAACAGCCCCGCTACCTACTTTCAGGATCGCAACGGTGAAACCGGCTTCGAATACGAGCTGGTGAAGCGCTTCGCCGACGATCTGGGGGTCGAACTCAAGATCGAAACCGCCGACAACCTTGACGACCTGTACAGCCAGGTGGGCAAGCCCAACGGTCCGGTGATCGCTGCGGCCGGCCTGGTCAGCAGCGATGCGCGCAAGCAGCAGGTGCGGTTTTCCCACTCCTATCTGGAAGTCACCCCGCAGATCATCTATCGCAACGGCCAGTCGCGGCCGACCGATGCAAAGGATCTGGTGGGCAAGAAGATCATGGTGCTCAAGGGCAGCACCCACGCCGGGCAACTGGCGGAGTTGAAACAGAAGTTTCCCGGCATTGAATACGAAGAGTCCGACGCGGTTGAAGTTGTCGACCTGCTGCGCATGGTCGATGAAGGCCAGATTGACCTGACCCTGGTCGACTCCAACGAAGTGGCGATGAACCAGGTCTACTTCACCAATATCCGGGTCGCCTTCGACCTCGGTGACGCCAGCGACCAGAGCTGGGCCGTGGCCGCCGGCGACGACAACAGCCTGCTCAACGAGATCAACGCCTACCTCGACAAGGTGAAGAAGAACGGCACGCTGCAACGCCTGAAGGACCGTTATTACGGGCACGTCGACGTACTCGGCTACATGGGCGCCACCACCTTCGCCCAGCATTTGCAGCAACGACTGCCCAAGTACGAGCAACACTTCAAGACCTACGCCAAGAAAGAGAAGGTCGACTGGCGCCTGTTGGCGGCGGTCGGTTATCAGGAATCCCTGTGGCAAGCGGCCGTCACGTCGAAGACTGGCGTGCGCGGCCTGATGATGCTGACCCAGAACACCGCGCAAGCCATGGGCGTGTCCAATCGCCTCGATCCGAAGCAAAGCATCATGGGCGGCGCCAAGTACCTGGCCTACATGAAGGAACAGCTGGATGAGTCTATCCAGGAACCGGACCGTACCTGGTTTGCGCTGGCGGCCTACAACGTCGGCAGCGGTCACCTGGATGACGCGCGCAAACTGGCGGCCAAGGAAGGGCTGAACCCGGACAAATGGCTGGACGTGAAGAAAATCCTGCCACGCCTGTCCGAGAAGAAGTGGTACAGCAAAACCCGTTACGGCTACGCCCGCGGCGGCGAGCCGGTGCATTTCGTGGCGAACATCCGTCGCTACTACGACATCCTGACCTGGGTGACGCAGCCTCAGCTGGAAGGCAATCAGGTGGCCGAAGGCAATCTGCATGTGCCGGGGGTCGACAAGACCAAGCCGAGCCAGGAAACCCCGCAGCTTTAGATTTGTGTTGCTTTTGAGGACGCCTTCGCGGGCAAGTCGGATCGCCGCACCGCTCGCTCCTACAGGTCCGTGTTGTGCCGCAATTTTGCGTATGGCACCGACCCTGTAGGAGCGAGCGGTGCGGCGATCCGACTTGCCCGCGAAGGCAGCACCTCGGTCTTAGCCCTTCAACGCTGCGGCCAGAATCAATGCCTTCATCTCGGCAACAGCCGACTTGAACCCGACAAACAACGCATGCGCCACCAGCGCATGGCCGATGTTCAGTTCGTTGATGCCCTTGATCGCCGCGACCGCTTCGACGTTGTGATAGTGCAAACCGTGACCGGCGTTGACGATCAAACCCTGCGCCAGACCAAATGCCACGCCATCAGCCACGCGCTTGAGCTCTTCAGCCACGTCCGTCGGTGTCTCGGCATCGGCATAACGACCGGTGTGCAATTCAATCGCCGGAGCACCGACACGACGGGACGCTTCGATCTGCCGCTCGTCCGCATCGATGAACAGCGACACTTCGCAACCGATCTTCGCCAGGCGATCCACTGCCGCCTTGATCCGCGCTTCCTGCCCCGCTACGTCCAGACCGCCTTCGGTGGTCAGTTCCTGGCGGGTTTCCGGCACCAGGCAAATGTGCGCCGGACGGATACGCTCGGCGAACACCATCATTTCTTCGGTGACGCCCATTTCGAAGTTCATGCGGGTTTGCAGCACATCCTTGAGCACCAGCACGTCACGTTCCTGAATGTGCCGACGGTCTTCGCGAAGGTGCACGGTGATGCCGTCAGCGCCCGCCTCTTCGGCGTCCAGTGCGGCCTTGACCGGATCGGGATAGCGAGTGCCCCGGGCCTGGCGCAGGGTGGCAACGTGGTCGATGTTCACGCCAAGAAGAATGCGATTGCTGGTGGTCACGGAAGCGCTCCAGAAGAAGAGAAAGTTCGGTGCACAGCATACACGGGGCAACAGGGTCTGTTGATCCTTGGTGGGAGCGAAGATCAAGCCCCTACGGCTTTCGAAACAACTCTCTGGAAACCAGGGGACGACCGCCCAGGTGAACGGCCAATGCCTGGCGCATCAAACGCTTGGCGGCGGACAACGCGCCAGGAGCCGACCAGTCGGCGTCGGCCATGGCCAACAACTCGGTGCCGTTGAACAGACCGGGTTGCAGCAGGTAGACCCGCTCCAGGCCGGCATCCACCTGTAGCCGATACAGACCGTCCGGCGCGACGGGTTCGCCGTGGATGTCGGTGTTCAGCGCGAAGCCGTAACCGAGATCGTCGAGCAATCGCCATTCGAAGGAACGCAGCAGCGGCTCCAGCGGACGGCCTTCGGCCAGCGCAAGCAAAGTCGCGGCGTAGTGATCGAAGACAGCGGGATGGGGATCTTCTGATGGCAACAGGCGAATCAACAGCTCATTGAGGTAAAGACCGCTGAACAGCGCTTCGCCGATGAGCCATGTCGACGTACCGGCACTTTCCATGCGCCCGACATTCTTCAACTCGCCCCGCCCCCGGAACTCGACTTCCAGCGGCACGAACGGCCGCGCCAACGTCCCGGCCTTGCCCCGCGCACTGCGCAACACCGCCCGCAGCCGACCTTGCGGCGTGAGGAAGTCCACCAGTGCGCTGTTTTCGCGGTAGGCGCGGGAGTGGAGGACGTAGGCGGGTTGGCCGATGGGCTGGGACATGGTGCTCTCAATGACGGATCGCGATTTTACTAACACCCCAAAACCACTGTGGGAGCGAGCCTGCTCGCGATGAGGGACTGACATTCAACAAAATTGTTGACTGACAGACCGCTATCGCGAGCAGGCTCGCTCCCACAGTTTTATCACCTGGGCTCAGGTTTACAGGTCGCCGTAACCCAGCGAACGCAATGCGCGCTCATCGTCGGACCAGCCGCCTTTCACTTTCACCCAGAGGTTGAGCATGATCTTGGAGTCGAACAGCAGCTCCATGTCCTTGCGCGCCTCGGTGCCGATGCGCTTGATGCGCTCGCCCTTGTCGCCAATGATGATTTTCTTCTGGCCGTCACGTTCGACGAGGATCAACGCATGAATGTGCAGGGTTTTCCCCTGCTGCTTGAACTCTTCGATTTCCACGGTGATCTGGTATGGCAGCTCGGCGCCCAGCTGACGCATGATTTTCTCACGCACCAGTTCAGCGGCGAGGAAGCGGCTGCTGCGGTCGGTGATCTGGTCTTCCGGGAAGAAGTGATCGTTTTCCGGCAGGTGCTCGGCGATCACTCGCTCCAGCGTGTCGAGGTTATGCCCGTGCTGGGCCGAGATCGGCATGATCTGCGCGTTCGGCAGCTGTTCCTGCAACCAGGTCAGGTGCGGCATCAGCTCGGCTTTGTCTTCGATGCGGTCGGTCTTGTTCAGCGCAACAATCAGCGGGCCGGTCACGTACTGGACACGCTCGAGCACCATCTGGTCTTCGTCGGTCCACTTGGTGCGATCCACCACGAAGATCACCACGTCGACGTCTTTCAACGCCGCCGAAGCGGTCTTGTTCATGTAGCGGTTCAAGGCCTTTTCGCCGCCCTTGTGCATGCCCGGGGTGTCGACGTAGATCGCCTGGACGGCGCCTTCGGTCTTGATGCCCAGCATGTTGTGACGGGTGGTCTGAGGCTTGCGCGAAGTGATCGCCAGCTTCTGGCCGAGGATGTGGTTCAGCAGCGTGGACTTGCCCACGTTGGGACGGCCGACGATGGCAACATAGCCACAGCGTGTTGCGGTTGAATCAGTCATTGCCATTCTCCACACCCAGGGCTATCAGTGCTGCGGCGGCCGCTACCTGTTCGGCAATACGACGACTCACACCCTGACCTCGGCTTTTTTCATTCAGTAAGGTGATTTCGCATTCGACGAAGAACGTCCGGCAATGCGGCTCACCCTGGATATCCACCACTTCGTAACGCGGCAGCTCACAACCACGGGACTGCAGGAATTCCTGCAGGCGGGTTTTTGGATCTTTGTTGGTGTCGACCAGTGTCAGGCCTTCGAACTCGCCGGCCAGCCAGGCCAGCACGCGCTCGCGCGCCACGTCCATGCCGGCGTCCAGGTAGATCGCACCGATCAGCGCTTCCAGGGCATCGGCCAGAATCGACTCGCGACGGAAACCGCCGCTTTTCAACTCGCCGGAACCCAGACGCAAGTAATCGCCCAGATCGAAACCGCGGGCCAGTACAGCCAGAGTCTCACCTTTCACCAGACGTGCGCGCAAACGCGACAACTGGCCTTCGCGGGCCAGCGGGAAGCGATCGAACAGCGCCTCGCCAGCGACGAAGTTGAGGATGGCATCACCGAGGAATTCCAGGCGTTCGTTGTTGCGCCCGGCAAAGCTGCGGTGAGTCAGGGCCAGGACCATCAGTTCCTGATCCTTGAAGGTGTAGCCGAGCTGACGCTCTAGACGGCTTAAGGAGACGCTCACGGTTTACCCACGCTGAGTTCGTGGCTGGATTCCACCGCCATCGCCGTGGTGCGGCGCAGGCTTGGGACAATTAACGCTGTGTTCAAAAATTACGTCCTGAATATCATTGTTTTCATGCGTCTGGCCCCGATTGTGGCAGTTCCAGAAATGCATTCGGCGCTGTGTTCAACAGCGCCGTGTGTGATTACTTGATCAGGCCAACCCGCGAGAAATTCGGCAGGTGACTGAGTTTGGGTTCCGGCCAGCTCATCCAGACTGCGAAGGCCTTGCCGACGATATTCTTGTCGGGAACCATGCCCAGCAGATCCTTGGGAATAGTCGGATCATCCCAGTAACGACTGTCGTTCGAGTTGTCGCGGTTATCGCCCATCATGAAGTAGTGCCCGGCAGGCACGGTCCACGTATGGTCAGGCGATGCGCGATAACGGCTCATTTCCTTGCGGATAAGGTGCTCGGCGGCGCCGAGTTTTTCCTTGTAGAGTTCGGCGCTGCCCAGCGTGCCCGGCTCGGAGCCGACCAGTTGCTCGGCAATCGACTCGCCGTTGACGAACAGGCGCTTGTCGGCGGTGTAGCGAACCTGGTCACCCGGCAGGCCGACCACACGCTTGATGTAGTTGACGTTCGGATCACTCGGGTAACGGAACACCATCACATCGCCGCGCTGCGGATCACCGACATCGATGACTTTCTTGTCGATCACCGGCAGGCGGATCCCGTAGGAAAACTTGCTCACCAGAATGAAGTCGCCGACATCCAGCGTCGGTTTCATCGAGCCGGAAGGAATCTGGAACGGCTCCACCAGGAACGAACGCAGGACCAGCACGATGAACAACACCGGGAAGAACGACTTGCCGTATTCGACCAGCAGCGGCTCTTTGTTCAGCTTCTCGACCACCACCACATCCGGCTGGCTGACGCTGCCCTGATAGGAGGCGATGGCGGCACGCCGACGCGGCGCCAGGAAAACCAGATCAAGCAACGCCAACAGGCCGCAGACGAACACGGCGATGACCAGCAACAGCGGGAAATTTAGTGACATAGGACCTAACTATCCAACCTGAGCACTGCAAGGAAGGCTTCTTGTGGAATTTCCACGTTGCCGACTTGCTTCATGCGTTTCTTACCGGCCTTTTGCTTTTCCAGCAGCTTTTTCTTACGGCTGACGTCACCACCGTAGCATTTGGCCAATACGTTCTTTCTGAGTGCCTTGACGGTTGTCCGCGCCACAATCTGACCGCCAATGGCGGCCTGGATTGCCACGTCGAACATCTGCCGTGGAATCAGTTCTTTCATCTTCTCGGTCAACTGGCGACCTTTGTAGTTCGCATTGTCACGGTGCACGATCAGCGCCAGGGCGTCGACCTTGTCACCGTTGATCAACACATCCAGTTTCACCAGATTAGCCGATTGATAACGATCGAAATGGTAATCCAGCGAAGCATAGCCACGGCTGGTGGATTTCAGACGGTCGAAGAAGTCCAGGACCACTTCGTTCATCGGCAAATCGTAGGTCACCTGAACCTGGGTACCGAGGAACAGCATGTCGTGCTGCACGCCACGCTTCTCGATGCACAGGGTAATAACGTTGCCCAGGTGTTCTTGCGGCACAAGAATGTTGGCCCGCACGATCGGCTCGCGCATGTCTTCGATCGTGGACAGGTCCGGAAGCTTCGACGGGTTATCGACGTAGATCGTTTCACCGGTTTTCAGCAACAGCTCGAAAATTACCGTCGGCGCCGTGGTGATCAGGTCCAGGTCGTACTCGCGCTCCAGGCGCTCCTGGATGATTTCCATGTGCAGCATGCCGAGGAACCCGCAACGGAAGCCGAAGCCCAGGGCGTCGGAGCTTTCCGGGGTGTACTGCAGCGACGAGTCGTTGAGCGTGAGCTTTTGCAGGGCTTCACGGAAATCTTCGAAGTCGTCGGAGCTGACCGGGAACAGGCCGGCGTACACCTGCGGTTGAATGCGTTTGAAACCTGGCAGCACGTCTACGTCGGGGGTGGAGCTCAAGGTCAGGGTGTCGCCCACTGGCGCACCGTGAATGTCCTTGATGCTCGCGATAATGAAGCCCACTTCACCGGCCTTCAGGTCGGCGGTAGGGGTGTGTTTCGGGTTGAATACACCGACGCTGTCCACCAGGTGGATCTTGCCGGTGGACTTGACCAGGATCTTGTCGCCCTTCTTCACGCGACCGTGGCGCACGCGCACCAGGGACACAACGCCCAGGTAGTTGTCGAACCAGGAGTCGATGATCAACGCTTGCAGCGGATCGTCGTAGTTGCCGGTCGGCGCCGGAATGGTGGTGACCAGGCGCTCCAACACTTCATCGACGCCCAGACCGGTCTTGGCACTGCAAGTGACCGCGTCGGTGGCATCGATGCCGATGATTTTTTCGATTTCTTCCTTGACGCGGTCCGGATCGGCCTGTGGCAGGTCGATCTTGTTCAGGACCGGCATGACTTCCAGGCCCTGCTCGATCGCCGTGTAGCAGTTGGCAACCGACTGCGCTTCAACGCCCTGACCGGCATCGACCACCAGCAAGGCACCTTCACAGGCCGCCAGCGACCGGCTGACTTCGTAGGTGAAGTCAACGTGGCCCGGGGTGTCAATGAAGTTCAGCTGGTACTTGATGCCATCGCGAGCGGTGTAATAGAGGGTGACGCTGTGGGCCTTGATGGTGATCCCGCGTTCACGTTCCAGGTCCATGGAGTCCAGCACCTGGGCTTCCATTTCGCGCTCGGCAAGGCCGCCGCACATCTGGATGAAGCGATCGGCCAGCGTCGACTTGCCATGGTCAATGTGGGCGATGATGGAGAAATTGCGGATATGACTCAAATCACTCACGGATCAACACTCAAAAAGGCTGCAGGCATGGCCCGCCGAAAAATAGCCGGGAATTGTACCTGATCCACGGCGCAAGCGTCACGTTCGCAGGTCAGACGGCACCTACAAAAAACGCCCCGGTCTTGCGACAGGGGCGTTTTTGAAGGCTTTTGCAGGAGCCGGCTTGCTGGCGATGGGGGCGTCGCGGTGGGTCTGGGTGACCGCAGCGATGCGCTATCGTCGGAACGCCGCCCGCACCAAGCCGGCTCCTACAGGTTCGTGTGTTTCAACCGGCTCGGCGCAGGAGGTAGACACCCGCCAGGGCACACACACCCGCCGGCACCAGCACCGCAAACAGCGGCGAGAACCCGAACACCAGGCTCGAAGGCCCCAGCAAATCCTGGACGATACGGAAGGTGAAACCCACCAGCACGCCGGTGAATACCCGCTGACCGAGGGTAACCGAGCGCAGCGGACCGAAGATGAAGGAGATCGCCATCAGTACCAGGGCGGCAGTGACCAGCGGCTGCAACACCTTGACCCAAAATGCCAGCCAGTAACGGCCATTGTTCAACCCCTGATCCGCCAGGTAGTGGATGTAACTCCACAGGCCGGTGATCGACAGCGAATCCGGCGACATCACCACGGTGCTCAGCAGTTGCGGGCTCAGCGCCACGTTCCAGCGCTCGACCGGGGCCGTGACCACTTCGGTGCTTTTGTCATGGAACAGCGTGGTCGTGACATCGCTCAACTGCCAGTGATCCTGGTCGAATTTCGCGCGTTTGGCGAAGCTCGAGGACAGCATGTGCCGCTGATCGTCGAAGCGATAACGGGTCACGCCGTACAGCACGCCGTTGGGTTGTACCGAGTTGACGTGGATGAACTCCTCGCCCTGACGGTGCCACAGGCCATGCTTGGCGCTTTGCGCATCACCACTGCCTTGAGCCAGCGAGCGGTTGGCCTGCGCGGTGCTTTCGGTCGCCGGCGCGATGTACTCGCCAATCAACACGCCCACCACCATCAGGATCAGCATCGGCTTCATGACGGCCCAGACGATCCGGCCGATCGACACGCCCGCAGCGCGCATGATGGTCAGCTCGCTGTGGCTGGCCAGACTGCCGAGGCCGATCAGGCAGCCGATCAGTGCTGCCATCGGCAACATGTCGTAAAGACGGCGCGGCGCGGTCAGCAGGACGTAACTCAGGACATCGACCAGGGTGTAGGTATCGCTGACTTCACCCATCTCGTCGATGAAAGCAAACAGCGTGGCCAGACCGAGAATAATCCCCAGTACCGCCAGGATCGCGATAAAGACGCTGCTACCGATGTAGCGATCGAGCTTAACCACGGGCCACCTCCAGCGCGCTGCGGCGACTCGCCCGCTTCAACTGCCAGGGTTCCCAATAGAGCAAGCCAAGGCCGATGGCCAGGAAGATCGCGTGAACCCACCACAAGCCCAGCGCGGGCGGGATCTTGCCCTTTTCGAGGGCGCCGCGAGCGGCAATCAGGATGCTCAGGTAAGCCATATAAAGAAGAATCGCCGGCAGCAGCTTGAGGAAACGGCCCTGGCGCGGATTGACCCGCGACAGCGGCACCGCCATCAGGGTCACGATGAAGACCAGCAAGGGCAAGGACAGACGCCATTGCAGCTCGGTGCGCGAACGCAGGTCATCACTGCCGAGCAACGAACTGGTGGGCATTGCATCACGGTCGGTGACTTCGTCGCTGACGTCCGGCTTAGGCAGCAACACGCCGTACTCTTCGTACTTGATCGCACGATAGTCGGCCTGCCCCGGGTTACCGTCATAACGATATCCGTTGTCGAGAATCAGGTAGCGGTTGCCGTCGGGGCGGATTTCCTGACGGCCCTTCTCGGCCACCAGCACGGAAATCCCGCGATCTTTCTTGTCCGACGAGACGTTCTTTTGCGAAATGAACACGCCGCCGAGGTGGATGCGGTCATCCGACAGGGTTTCGGTGTAGGTCACCCGGGTGCCGTCACGCAGGGCCTGGAAGCGGCCCGGTTCGAGGGTATCGAACTCGGTCAGCGCATCTTGTTTGTTCAGCAGCAACTGAAACTGATTGGCCCCTTGTGGCGCCAGGCTCAGGCTCAACCATGCCACCACCAGTGCCACCAGAGTGGCCGGAAACAGGGTCATGGTGAACAGGCGCTGCTGGCTCATGCCCGTGGCAGAGAGCACAGTCATTTCACTTTCAAGGTACAGGCGACCGTAGGCCAGCAGGATCCCGAGGAACAGGCCCAGCGGCAGGATCAGTTGCAGAAAGCCTGGCAGGCGAAAGCCCATGATCAGGAACAGCGAGCCCGGATCCAGAAGGCCAGCCGCCGCCTGGGCGAGGTATTTGATGAAGCGTCCGCTCATGATGATGACCAGCAGCACGGCACTGACGGCGCTCAAGGTCAACAGGACTTCGCGGGATAGGTAACGGAAGACGATCAAACCAGACACTCCAGGGTTGTCAGGCTAAGGCGGCCAAACAAGCAAACGTATCAGGCAGCCCGCAAGACAGAGCTGCCGAAAAAAGTTGGCGCATTATCCTGTGATTGGACTCGCCTGTCACTGCGCATGGTTACGCAGGCGGCCAAAGCGCAGAAGATCGTACAACCGAGGGTTGTCAGGCGCCGGTAGCGAGGTTCAAACTGCGGCCTTTGTCGCAAGCCGTGACTTGCGTCTTTCACTCTATAAATAAGCAGGCTCGAACGTCTGTCGTCGAGCACTTGCGTGTTGACCCATCATTCAGGGACCCGGACATGGAACTGGTTGTAAAAAGCGTTAACCCAGAAACGTTGAAAACCTCCACCCTGGTGGTCGCCGTCGGCGAAGGCCGCAAGCTCGGCGCCGTTGCCAAACAACTCGACGAACTGAGCGGCGGTGCCATCAGCGCAGTGCTCAAGCGTGGCGACCTGGCCGGCAAGGTTGGCCAGAGCCTGTTGCTGCACAGCCTGCCGAACCTGAAAGCCGAGCGCGTGTTGCTGGTCGGCGTGGGCAAGGACGAAGAACTGGGTGACCGCCCGTTCCGTAAAATCATCGCCGGCGTCCTCAACACCCTTAAAGGCCTGGGCGGCAGCGATGCTGTACTGGCGCTGGACGAAGTGATCGTCAAGGGTCGCGACAGCTATGGCAAAACCCGTCTGCTGGCCGAAACCCTGGTGGACGGCGAATACACCTTCGATCAGTTCAAGAGCCAGAAAGCCGAACCTCGCGCCCTGAAGAAAGTCACCCTGGTGACCATCAAGGCGGCCCAGGCTGAAGTCGAGCGCGCCGTGGCCCACGCCACCGCGATCGCCAACGGCATGGCGTTCACCCGCAACCTGGGCAACCTGCCGCCGAACATCTGCCACCCGACGTTCCTCGGCGAACAAGCGAAAAACCTCGGTAAAGAATTCAAAAGCCTGAAAGTCGAAGTCCTTGATGAGAAGAAAATCAAGGAACTGGGCATGGGCTCGTTCTACGCCGTCGGCCAGGGCAGCGCCCAGCCGCCGCGCCTGATCGTCATGCAATACAACGGCGGCAAGAAATCCGAGAAGCCGTACGCCCTGGTCGGCAAAGGCATCACCTTCGACACCGGCGGCATCAGCCTGAAGCCGGGCGCCGGCATGGATGAAATGAAGTACGACATGGGCGGCGCCGCCAGCGTCTTCGGCACCCTGCGCGCCGTGCTCGAACTGAAGCTGCCGATCAATCTGGTGTGCATCCTCGCCTGCGCCGAGAACATGCCGAGCGGCAACGCTTCGCGTCCGGGCGACATCGTCACCACCATGAGCGGCCAGACCGTGGAAATCCTCAACACCGACGCCGAAGGCCGTCTGGTGCTGTGCGATGCCCTGACCTACTCCGAGCGCTTCAAGCCGCAAGCCGTGATCGACATCGCAACCCTGACCGGCGCTTGCGTCGTTGCATTGGGTGCGCACACCTCCGGCCTGCTGGGCAACAACGACGAACTGATCGGCCAACTGCTGAGCGCCGGCCAATCGGCTGACGACCGCGCCTGGCAACTGCCGTTGTTCGACGAGTATCAAGAGCAGCTGGACAGCCCGTTCGCCGACATCGCCAACATTGGCGGCCCGAAAGCCGGCACCATCACCGCTGCCTGCTTCCTGTCGCGCTTCACCAAGAACCTGAACTGGGCGCACCTGGACATCGCCGGCACTGCCTGGACCAGCGGCGGCAAGGACAAGGGCGCCACTGGCCGTCCGGTTCCATTGCTGACCCAGTACCTGCTGGACCGCGCCAAAGCCTGAAACCGATGACCTCGGGCGGCGTTGCTTTCGGGCGACGCCGCCTGGGGCTCAGGAACCGCAATGACCAAAGTCGACTTCTATATCCTGCCCAGCGCCGACCCTTCGGCACGGCTGGATTTCGCCTGCAAGCTCACCGATAAAGCCTGGCGCATGGGCCATCGCATCTACCTGCATTGCAGCGACGCCGCCCAGCGTGACGATCTCGATGCGCGCCTGTGGGCCTTCAAGGGCGAAAGCTTCGTGCCCCACGGCCCCGCCGAAAGCGAGCCGGACGGTTTGATTGTGCTGGGTCTTGGCGATGACTGCGGTCAACATCAGGATTTGCTGGTCAACCTCGACCTGAAAGTCCCGACCTTCGCCAACAAATTCGCCCGGGTGGCGGAAGTGGTGGTGGAGGATCCGGCGATACGCACGGCTGCGCGGGAGAGTTTCCGTTTCTACCGCGAACAGGGCTATCCTCTGCAAGATCACCGTTTACAGCGACTCTGAGCATTCCGATGGACACTCCAAAACCGCTGCAAAAGTCCGCGCACCTGCTGGACGACCTTGAGTCGATCCGCCAATTGCTCGGCGATGACAACCTGCAACCACCGCTGCTGACCGACACGGTCGACGATGGAGAGCAGGAACAGATTCCGATGTTGTTCGACACGGTCAGCGCCAGTCAGCCCACCGTCGCACCGACGCCAGTCGCCGCTGCCGCGCAACCGGCACCCGCTGCAACCAAAGGTCCAGACGACCTGCTGCACCTGGACAGCGAACTGCGCGCCGCCGCGCAATTGATCATGCAAGACGTGATCGACGACTTCGCCCCGCACATCGAAACCGAAATCAAACGCCGCCTCAGCGCGCGCCTTGAGCGGTTGTTGAGCCAGTACAACGACTGAACCCAACACAAATCCCCTGTGGGAGCGGGCTTGCTCGCGAAGGCGTCGTATCAGTCAGCACAAATGTTGAATGTCAGACCGCTTTCGCGAGCAAGCCCGCTCCCACATTGGTTTCGTGCCGTTTTTGATACTGCGCCCTGTCCGCCCCCGCTCGCCCTGCGCCCCATGCCCCGCTATACTCGTCGGCTTTTCCTGAATTAATGCCAATAGGGTCCCGCCGCGCATGGATAAGACCTACCAGCCGCACGCCATTGAAACTTCCTGGTACAACACCTGGGAGTCTGAGAATTACTTCGCCCCGCAAGGCGCGGGCGAGTCCTACACCATCATGATCCCGCCGCCGAACGTCACCGGCAGCCTGCACATGGGTCACGGCTTCAACAACGCGATCATGGACGCCCTGATCCGTTTCCGCCGCATGCAGGGTCGCAACACCCTGTGGCAGCCGGGCACCGACCACGCCGGTATCGCCACGCAAATGCTGGTGGAACGCCAACTCGAAGCCCAGGGCCAGAATCGCCACGACCTGGGTCGTGAGAAATTCCTCGAGAAAGTCTGGGAATGGAAGGATCAGTCCGGCGGCAACATCAGCCGTCAGATCCGCCGTCTCGGCTCGTCCGTGGACTGGGGCCGCGAGCGCTTCACCATGGACGACGGTCTCTCGGAAGCGGTGAAAGAAGCGTTCGTGCGCCTGCACGAAGACGGCCTGATCTATCGCGGCAAGCGTCTGGTCAACTGGGACACCAAGTTGCACACGGCGATTTCCGACCTCGAAGTGGAAAACCACGACGAAAAAGGTTTCCTGTGGAACCTGAAGTACCCGCTGGCCGACGGCGCCAAGACCGCTGAAGGCAATGATTACCTGATCGTCGCGACCACTCGCCCGGAAACCATGCTCGGCGACGCCGCCGTCGCGGTTAACCCGAACGATGAACGCTACAAAGCCCTGATCGGCAAATTTGTCGAGCTGCCGCTGGTCGGCCGCCGCATCCCGATCATCGCCGACGATTACTGCGACCCTGAATTCGGCACCGGTTGCGTGAAAATCACCCCGGCCCACGATTTCAACGACTACGAAGTCGGCAAGCGCCACAACCTGCCGCTGCTGAACATCTTCGACAAGAACGCCGCCGTACTGCCGGCCTGCCAGGTGTTCAACCTCGACGGCACGCTGAACGAAAGCATCGACGGCAAGATCCCGGCTGAATACGTCGGCCTCGACCGCTTTGAAGCGCGCAAACAAATCGTTGCTGCGTTCGACGCCGCCGATCTGCTGGTCAGCGTCAACGATCACGCACTGAAGGTGCCGAAAGGCGACCGTTCCGGCACCATCATCGAGCCGTGGCTGACCGACCAGTGGTACGTGTCCACCAAACCTTTGGCTGAACCGGCGATTGCCGCTGTTGAAGACGGCCGTATCCAGTTCGTGCCTAAACAGTACGAAAACATGTACTTCTCGTGGATGCGCGACATCCAGGATTGGTGCATCAGCCGTCAACTGTGGTGGGGCCACCGGATTCCGGCCTGGTACGACGAGTCGGGCAAAGTCTACGTCGGTCGCGACGAAGCCGAAGTGCGTGCCAAGCACAACCTCGGCCCGGACGTTGCGCTGCAACAGGACAACGACGTTCTCGACACCTGGTTCAGTTCGGGCCTGTGGACATTCTCGACGCTCGGCTGGCCTGAGCAGACCGAATTCCTGAAGAAATTCCACTCCACCGACGTGTTGGTGACTGGCTTCGACATCATTTTCTTCTGGGTTGCCCGGATGATCATGCTCACCATGCACCTGGTGAAAAACGAAGACGGCACGCCGCAGGTTCCGTTCAAGACCGTTTACGTTCACGGTCTGGTTCGAGACGGCCAAGGCCAGAAAATGTCCAAGTCCAAGGGCAACGTCCTGGACCCGCTGGACATCATCGACGGTATCGAGCTGGAAGACCTGGTGCAGAAACGCACCTCCGGCATGATGCAGCCGAAACTGGCGAAAAAGATCGAGAAGCAGACCCGCGACGAGTTCGCCGACGGCATCGCCAGCTACGGCACCGACGCCCTGCGCTTCACCTTCTGCTCGCTGGCGTCCACCGGTCGCGACATCAAGTTCGACATGGGCCGCGTCGAAGGCTATCGCAACTTCTGCAACAAGATCTGGAACGCCGCGCGCTACGTGCTGGACAAGGGCGAAGACTGCGGCCAGAACGGCGAAGCCTACGAACTGTCGCTGGCAGATCGCTGGATCATCTCGCAGCTGCAACGCACCGAAGCCGAAGTGACCCGTCAACTCGACCAGTTCCGCTTCGACCTCGCGGCACAAGCCTTGTACGAGTTCATCTGGAACCAGTATTGCGACTGGTACCTGGAACTGTCCAAGCCTGTGCTGTGGGACGAAAACGCACCGGTCGAGCGCCAGCGCGGCACCCGTCGCACGCTGGTGCGCGTACTGGAAGTCGCGTTGCGCCTGGCGCACCCGTTCATGCCGTTCATCACCGAAGAAATCTGGCAGCGCATCGCGCCGCTGGCCGGTATCGAAGGCAAGACGATCATGCTGCAGCCTTGGCCAGTGGCCAATGAAGAGCGCATCGATCCGGCGGCCGAGAACGACATCGAGTGGCTCAAGGAACTGATGCTCGGCACGCGCAACATCCGTGGCGAGATGAACATCGGCCCGGGCAAGCCGCTGAACATTTTCCTGAAAAACGTCAGCGCCGAAGACCAGCGTCGTCTCACCGAGAACGAAGCCCTGTTGAAGAAACTGGCGCGTCTCGAATCGATCACCGTGTTGGCTGCCGGCGAAGAAGCACCGCTGTCCGCCACCGCGCTGGTGGGTGAGATGGAAGTGCTGGTGCCGATGGCCGGCCTGATCGACAAGGACGCCGAACTGGCACGTCTGGACAAGGAAATCCTGCGTCTGCAGGGCGAAGTCCAGCGCGTGGGCGGCAAGCTGTCCAACGCCGGTTTCGTCGACAAGGCTCCGGCCGAAGTCATCGAGAAGGAACGCGCCAAACTGGCTGAAGCCGAACAGGCTTTGGGCAAGCTGGCCGAGCAGCATGCGCGGATTGCCAGCCTGTAACGGCAAATCGCAATGAAAAAGGGAGGCCCAAGTGGCCTCCCTTTTTCATTCCCCCGCAGTCCTGTAGGAGCCGGCTTGCTGGCGATCCAGCCGGCGCGGTGCATCTGATCCACCGCGCCGCCTGGATCGCCAGCAAGCCGGCTCCTACAGAAACGCGCACCGCGTTGTGGCGATAGATATGGGACAATACCCGCCACTTTCAGCCATACCCGAATCGACAACGCCCATGACCGCCCCCCGCACACCCCGCCCTGCGCGCAAGAAGCCTGACCCCGCCACCCCGGCCAAAGCCGTGGAACCGCGTGAAAAGGCCAGCTTGCACCCGCGCAACCGCCATCAGGGTCGTTACGACTTCCCGGCGCTGATCAAAACCACGCCGGAACTGGCGAAGTTCGTGATCATTAACCCGTACGGCAAGGAAAGCATCGACTTCGCCAGCCCGGACGCGGTGCGGGTGTTCAACCGGGCGCTGCTGAAATCGTTCTATGGCATCGCCCATTGGGACATTCCGGCCGATTACCTCTGCCCGCCGGTGCCGGGCCGTGCTGATTACGTGCACTTCCTGGCCGACCTGCTGGCCGGCGTCAATGACGGCGAAATCCCGCGTGGTGCGCCGGTCAAGGTGCTCGACATCGGCATGGGCGCCAACTGCGTCTACCCGCTGATCGGCTACAGCGACTACCGCTGGCACTTCCTCGGTTCAGAAATCGACCCGACGGCCGTGGCCGCCGCCAAAGCCATCGTCCAGTCCAATGGTCTGAACAAGGCCATCCAGCTGCGCCAGCAGACCAATCCCAAGCACATTCTGCTGGGCTTGCTCGAACCCGGCGAACGCTTCGACCTGACCATGTGCAACCCGCCGTTCCACGCTTCGATGGACGAAGCAACCAAGGGCAGCGAGCGCAAATGGCGCGCCCTGGGCCGCGCCGACCCGAAACGCAAACTGCCGGTGCTGAACTTTGGTGGTCAGTCGGCCGAATTGTGGTGCGAAGGTGGCGAAGCCCGTTTTGTGACGCAGCTGATTGCCGAAAGCGCGCACTTTCAGCACAAAGTGCTGTGGTTCAGCACCCTGGTCTCGAAAGCCTCGAACCTGCCGGCGATTGAGACGGCGCTTAAAAAGGCCGGGGTTCTGGAAAGCCAGGTCGTGGAAATGTCCCAGGGCCAGAAGCAAAGCCGCTTCGTCGCGTGGACTTTCCAGACCAAATCCGAACAGCAGGTCTGGCGGCGCGAGCGTTGGGCCAGTAAAAGCTGATTAACTGACCAACAACGATTAACTGTGGGAGCGAGACCGGCTTGCCGGCGATGGCGGTGAATCAGTCGACATCATTGTTAACTGACACGCAGCCATCGCCGGCAAGCCGGTCTCGCTCCCACATTGGTTTTGCGGTGTTTGCGAGCCCAACGCCAAATCACAGGCACAAAAAAACCGTGCCCGGATCACTCCGGAGCACGGTTTTTTTTACTGCGTCTTACTTGTTAACAGCGTCGGTCAGGCCTTTGGCCACAACCAGCTTGATAACTTTCTTGGCAGCGATTTCGATGGCAGCGCCAGTCGAAGGGTTACGGCCGGTACGGGCAGGACGCTCAGTCACTTTCAGCTTGCCGATACCTGGCAGAGTGATTTCGCCGCCGTTTTCCAGCTGATCGGCAACGATTTGGCCCAGTTGGTCCAGAGCGTTACGCGCGGTGGTTTTTGGCGCGTCGATAGCTTCAGCGATGTCGGCGATCAGTTGGTCTTTAGTAAGAGCCATGTAGTGTTCCTTCCCTATCAAATTCATATGGATTGCAGAGTGCAGTGTCAGCCATCGAGCCCGATCTTCTGGATCTGGCACCCTCGGCCAATAACCACGGGATCGGGGTTATAGATACCGAAATCAGGGTTTGGTTCGACCTGACAAATGCTGAATGCACGCTTAACGCAGTGACTTCGCGTAAGACCGGGCAAAACTAGCACAGAGACGGGGAAATATCCGCCTCTTGCTACCCATTTGGTCAGCTTTATTGCTCTAAAACAGGAAAAAACTGCATAAGGGCCGTCGGTCGGCTACGAATTGCCCTTCGCACCGCGCCAAAACCAGTGGTTGCGGTACACTTGGCACTTTTTTGGGAGCCTGCCCTGCTCTCTCCAACCAGCCGTATCAAACAGCCGAGAAGCCCATGCCGATCCGTCATTGCATCGTCCACCTGATCGACAAAAAACCCGACGGCACGCCCGCAGTTCTCCACGCCCGCGACTCTGAACTGGCCGAGTCGAGCGCCATCGAGAACATGCTTGCCGACCTCAACGAGAGCTACAACGCCAAACAAGGCAAGGCCTGGGGTTTCTTCCATGCCGAATCCGGGGCGCACCCGTTCAGCGGCTGGCTGAAGGAGTACCTCGACGGCGGAAAGGACTTCACGGCGTTCAGCCGCGTGGCGGTGGAACACCTGCAGAAGCTGATGGAAGAGTCGAACCTCTCGGTGGGCGGCCACGTGCTGTTTGCGCATTACCAGCAGGGCATGACCGATTACCTGGCGATCGCGCTGCTGCACCACAGTGAAGGCGTTGCCGTGACCGATCAGCTGGACGTGACCCCGTCCCGCCACCTCGATCTGGGCCAGTTGCACCTCGCAGCGCGAATCAACGTCTCCGAGTGGCAGAACAACAAACAGTCCAAGCAGTACATTTCGTTCATCAAAGGCAAGAACGGCAAAAAGGTTTCGGAGTATTTCCGCGACTTCATCGGCTGCCAGGAAGGCGTCGACGGCCCGGGTGAAACCCGCACCCTGCTCAAGGCGTTCAGCGACTTCGTGGAAAGCGAAGATTTGCCGGAAGAGTCCGCCCGCGAAAAAACCAAGACCCTGGTGGATTACGCCAGCAGCCAGGCAAAAATGGGTGAACCCATGGGCCTGGAAGAACTCTCGGAGCTGATCGACGAAGAGCGCCCAAAAGCCTTCTACGATCACATTCGCAACAAGGACTACGGGCTTTCGCCTGAGATCCCGGCGGATAAACGCACCCTGAACCAGTTCCGCCGCTTTACCGGTCGCGCCGAGGGTCTGTCGATCAGCTTCGAAGCGCACCTGCTGGGTTCGAAGATCGAATACGACGAAGAAGCCGGCACGCTGATCATCAAAGGCCTGCCGACTCAGCTGACTGACCAGCTCAAGCGACGCAACTGATGCTGGGCAGCGTGCTGAAGAAATTCCTGCTGATCCTGCTGGTGGTTGTGGTTTATCAGAACTGGGGCAAGATCGAGCGGGTGTTCAACCCCTCGCAGGTGGTGTCGGAGCAGACTCAGGCCAAGGCTAACGTCGTGCTCTATGCGACTGAGTGGTGTGGTTACTGCAAACTGACCCGGCGCTTTCTTGATCAGAAAGGCATTCCGTACAAGGAATTCGACATCGAGAAAGACGCCGAGGCGCGCAAGGCTTATGAAGCGTTGGGTGGTGGCGGGATTCCGATCATCGACGTCAACGGAACGCTGATTCGCGGGTATGACCCGGATACCATCCTCACGGCCTTGAAATGAGTAAAAACCCTGTAGGAGCGAGCGGTGCGGCGACCCGACTTGCCCGCGAAGAACGATGACGCGGTGTAACTGTTGAACCGTGTCATCGTTCTTCGCGGGCAAGCCTCGCTCCTACAGGTAATTCTCAGCGTTTTTCAATACGAAACCCGAACCGCGGAAAGTGCACATGCACCACCCCGCCACGTTCGTCTTCACGGCGCAGAATCAATTCCTCACGCCCGGCAAACAGCAACTCCCCGGCCACCGGATCAACACCGTAATCGGTCGCCGTGATAGCCACCTGCTGACCCGCCTCAAACCCGTTCGGCTCTTCGAACTGCTCATCCGGCAATGCGGCAGGCGTAGCATTACGCGCCACCGCCAGCGCGTCCTCGGATGTCATCTCGCTGAACGCACCATGCCCGAAACCCAAGACCCGTGCATGCCACGCGGCAACCGCCGGGTACGCATCGACCAGCGGTGCAGTCACCGGTGTCGCTTTCAGGAACCACAGCGAATGAGCCAGGGCGAAGTCGGCAATCGACGGTTCACCGAACAGGAAGTCGCCCTGCTCGCGCTGCAGCTGTTGCTCCAGGCGTGCCATGATCGTCGGCCATTGGTGCCGCGCCTGTTCGGCCGACAACTTTGTCGCACTGCCACCGCTGAAAAAACTGGCGCGATCGGCGAGGAACGCCTTGATTGCTTCCGGCGGCAAATGGCCGAAACGCACCGCGACCGACGCTGGCTGAAACACCAGGCTCACGGCATGCTGGAACACCACCGAATCCGCCCACGCGGCGAAGCTCGCGGTGATCATTTCCTGACCTTCCGGGAAGAACGCCGGCAAGGCTTTTTCCTGCTCCAGTCGACGAGCGATCAGCGACGTGTCGCAATAAATATCCGCACCAATCTGCAACACCGGCGTCTTGCGATAGCCACCGGTCAAAGCCGTCAGATCGGGTTTTGGCATCACCGGCGAGATCTTCACCGAGCGCCAGGACAGGCCCTTGAAGCCCAGCAGCAGGCGGGCCTTTTCGGCGAAAGGGGACGTCGGGTAATGATGAAGAATCAACTCGGACATGCTCGGCTCCGCCGCACGAATCAGGAATCTGCAGCTTAGCGCGCAATCCGCGAGCAGCCTACAGATCTGCCTGATGGGAACTGATCAATCAGATTGATAAGTCCGCAGCAAAGGTCGCCACCAGACATTCCTTGGCGCTTTTCTTGAGTTTTTTGATCAGCCGTTCCTGGCGCAGCGCTTCGCTTTTGTCGCGGCAGACTTCGGTGTAGACCAAGGCCACCGCCGGGCTGGAAAGGAAGAACCGCGCGCCTTTGCCGCTCTGGTGAGTGGCGAAGCGGCGGACGGGATCGTCGCTGATCCCGCAGTAGAGCGAACCGTTGGCCGCGCGAACGAGGTAGACGAACCAGGGTTTGCTGACGGGCAGCGTCGGTTCGGCGGCAATGGCGGCGGGTTCGCTCGGCGTGTTCACGTGACGATCAGGGCTTGAAAGAAAACAAGCCGCGATCTTATCAGCGACTGGCCTGAAATGCCTTCAGCCCCTTCAAGGCCTGAGCGCGAACGGCGTTTCTCACCAGCGGCGTCCAGCCCAGCAGCAGGCCCTTGAACCCCAGCGCCTGACGCGACCAGGTCCACAGATCAAAACGGTCGTGATGCTCGCAGATCTTGCCGTCGCGAAACACAAAACGCGCCTGAATGTCGTTGACCACGGTATTGCCGGTCTGGCTGAACAGGTACGTCGCCACCCAATGCGCGCCGCCGCTGCGATCATCGCTGCGCACGTTGTCGAAAGTCAGGGAAAAATCCTTGGCACGAGTGGTGAGCATGCGCCACATGTCGCCCGCGTCACGCCCGCGCAACTCGCCAAATGCCGGATCACTGAACACCACGTCGTCGGTGTAGCAGGCGCTCATGGCCTCGGCATCCAGGCGCTGGAAGGCCTCATAGAATCGGGTGATCAAGGCGTTGTGGGCATCACTCATGGGCAAGCTCCCTGGTTTGAAAATGGGTTTCGTAGAATTGCCTGCACGATAGTCAACTAATGAACGGAACACTACCGGCATTCGTGGCGGGAATACCCTCAGGTGTGCCGAAGCCTAATGCACCATGCCACTCTCACGGGCATACGCAAACAGGTCCACATCCGTGGAAATGCCCAGCCGCTGCATGGCCATGTTTTTCTGTTTGCTGATGGTCGATACGCTGCGTTTGAAGTAGCCGGCGATTTCACTGACGGTCATTCCGCTGGCGAGCATTCTGACCACCTCGTGCTCTTTTGCCGACAGCGCAGCGCAACTCGACCGGGCCCGGGCGTCGGCCTGAAGCAGTGCCGTGCGCAACGACTCGCTGATGTACCGGCGCCCTTCAGACACGGATTTTATCGCCATCGGCAACTCCTTCGCCGACGCGCCTTTGGCGATGATCGCCACCACGCCATGTGCGAACGCCGCCCTCAGCGTGGTGACGTTGGCAAACATCGTGACTAGAATGATCGGCATCGTCGGGTAGCCACGTCGCACCCGGCTCAGCATCTTCAGCCCGTCGGCCTGCAAGTTGCCCGGCATGCAAAAGTCGGTGATCAACAGATCACAAGGCGTCGTGCACAGCAGGCTCAACAGGCTGTCGGGACCATCAGCCTCCCCCACCACCACACATGTCCGGTTCAGATCGACGAGCATCCGCAAGCCGATACGAACGACCGGATGGTCGTCAGCAATGATTACGCGCATTGTCGGATTTATCCTGTTTGGTGACTGGAATGCGCGAAAAATAGCGCCGTCCTGTTCCTACCACAACGCCCTTTCCCGACCGTAAAACCGCATCGCCCAATGTAATCGGGGGGGTGTTCTTTCTCCTATAAAACAAAAAGAACCGCCCTACGCTTACAAGCTACATCGGCCACACAGAAGGACTACAGACAACGCGATGCAGGAGGGCGATTTGTAGCCCGCAACACGTTTTCATACACCGGGCCGTTCGTTTTCGTATTAGTTGCATTCCGCCTGGCTACTTCGATCGATAGATTGCGCCCTGTCCATAACAGGGCAACTCCCAACAATCGTTCATCAAGGAAGAGCCAACACATGAACAAGCGTTTATCCCTTCTGACTGCTGCTTTGCTGCTGACTGGTGCCTCGTCGGCGTTTGCGGCGTCCAGTACTGACCTGACTGTGACGGGCATCATCACTCCTGTTGCGTGCACACCGAGCCTGGCCAATGGTGGCGTCGTCGATTACGGAAAAAGATCCGCGAAAGACCTGAATCCGACCACACCCACTCACCTCGGAGTGGAGATCCTTCAATTGAACGTGAACTGCAATGCCTCCACACGGTTTGCAATCAGCACTTTCGACAACAGGGAAAACACCGCTAGCGGTGCTAGCTTCGGTTTGGGCCTGATCAATACGAATGAAAAACTAGGCGGATACGATCTGGGGTTCCGAAACCCGGTCGCCGATGCCCCTGTATCAGTTTTATGGTCGGGAAATGAGGGCGACACTTGGGATCGGTTCGACGCTGACACCGTCATCGCACCTCATCACTGGATCGCGTTTGGAACCCGTACAGACACTGTCTGGGCACCTGACTTCCTCCAAAACGTGACGCTGGATGTAGCGATTGACACCATCATCGCCCCCGCCAACAGCCTGACCCTCACCGACGAAGTCACACTCGACGGCTCCGCAACGCTCCAGATCGAGTACCTGTAACCCTCCGTCATCAACGAGCAACGCCAGCCCCACGGCGTTGCCCGCTCACTCAAAGGACGACCCATCATGGACAGATGCTCCCTCGCTCTATTGACGCCCCTGTTGATCACCTGCGCTCCCGTGGCCTTGGCCGCCAGCAGTACCGACCTGAGCGTCACCGGCCTGATCACCCCCAGCGCCTGCACACCCAGCCTGTCCGATGGAGGCATCGTCGACCACGGCAAATTGACAGTAAAAGACCTGAAACCGGACCAGCCCACAGCCCTGGAAAACGGCACGCTGTACCTGGACGTGAACTGCGATGGCGCCACGCCGTTTACCCTGACGACGATCGACAACCGCGAAGGCTCTTCCGCCTTCCACCCTCATAGTCACGGACTGGGCGTCGTCAACGACGACCAGAACCTGGGCAGTGTCAGGTTCGGCCTGTTCGATACGGTGGCCGATGGGGCGACGGTGAGAACCATCATCTCCCTCAACGACGGTGCCACCTGGCGAGTGTCTTCCTACCTGGGGCACGCCGGCCGGACCGCGTTCGCGGCGTTGACCGACCTGACCACACCGATCGCCATCAAGGATTTGCGTGCGCGGCTCACGGCGTTTACCACCATCGTTCGCGCGAATGACCTGACGCTGACCGACGAAATCCCCATCGACGGGCATGTCACCGTGCAGTTGAACTATTGATAGGCCGGTGTTCCCGGCTCCATTTTTTCGAATATTCAACGAGACACTTCATGACGATGTTTTCCAGAGTCACCCGTCATCTGTTCCATTCCAGCCTCGGCGCATTTGCCCTGCTGCTGAGCGCACAGGCTCAGGCCGACGGCATGGTGCCGAACACTTCCGTGGTCATCGTCAACGAGGCCGACGGCGAAGCGTCCGTGTCCGTGACCAACACCGATGCCAACCTGGCGTTGATGCACGTCACCCTCGAAGACATTGCCGAGGACGGCGAATCGCTGGTGTTCGTGACGCCGCCGCTGGCGCGCGTCGAAGCGGGCAAAACCCAATTGGTGCGGTTTATTCTGCAATCGGAAAAGCCCCTGCTCACTCAGCGTTTGAAACGGGTGATCTTTGAAGGCATCCCCCAGGGCAAAGCCCCCGCCGAAGCCGGGCAGGCCCGAGTCGGCGTGACGGTGCGCCAGAACTTGCCGGTGATCCTGCACCCCAAAGGCCTGGCGCCCAATCGCACGCCGTGGACCGACCTGCAATGGTCGCTGAAGGACGGTCAACTGACCGTGCGCAACGACACGCCTTATGTGGTCCGCCTGGGCCAGGAGGTGCAATTGTTGCCGGCGGCGGTCAACGCAATGTTGCCGAAAACCTACGTGCTGCCCGGTGAGCACATCAGCATCAAGGTGCCCGAAGGCGCCGCCACGCAGGTGCGCTTTCAACCGGCAACGGTCTACGGTTTTGCGGTGCCGCATTACGAGGCGCCCATCCAGTCCTGAACCGCCGTGACGGCGTCATTCAGGAACGATGAGCGCCCATGTTTCAAGGCGACGGCCATCTGGTCGTTGCCACAGGCGCGCCGGTAGCCGCACGCCGCAATAACCCAAGTGAACCCGATGAACACAGTATCGATTTACCGTGATGGCGAAGCCGTGCCCGTTATTCGGGGCGCCGCTCGCCCTTATCCATGGCGGCGGCAAACCACAGTGGCGTTGCTGCTAAGCAACGCGCTGATGATGCTCGACGCCCACGGTGAAACGTCGTTCGACAAGGACACGTTGCTGCAGCGCGGCATCGATCCGGCGCTGGCGACGTTGCTGATGCAGGCGCCGCAGTTCACGGCCGGCCGGCACCCGGTCACGCTTACCGTCAACGGTCAGCGCCATGGCCGGGTCGACGTCACGTTCAATCGCGAAGGGGCGTTGTGCTTCGATCGCGCGCTGCTCGATGCGGCGAACCTTAATGTGCCCGCGCTTACACTGGACGATGGCCAATGCCACGATTTTCTAGGCACTGCGCCGCAGGCCGTCATCGAACCGGACCCCGCGAACCTTGCCCTGTCATTGATCGTGCCCACCGACGCGATACGCCCCACGGCCCGGGATTTTTCCGGTTATCAAACCGGCGGTATTGCCGGTTTGATCAACTACGACGTCACCGGTCTGCACAGCCGTTCAGGGGACAGTTCGAGCCGCTACGCCTCGGCCAACACCGAACTCGGTTTCAATGCCGGTGACTGGATCGTGCGCAGCCGTCAGGTACAGACCTGGCAGGACGACATCTCCCGCACCACGCACATTGCGGCCTACGCCCAGCGCACCTTCGCCAGTCAGGAAGCGGTGCTGCAGGCGGGTCAGATCAACCTCTACAACCCGGTGCTCGCCGGTGCGCAGATCACCGGCGTGCAAGTGCTCAATGAGCAAGCGCTGCAGGTCGAAGGGCAAAGCGCGGTCATTGAAGGAATCGCCAACAGTCAGGCGCAGATCGAGGTCCGCCAGAACGGCTCGCTGATCCATTCCACGGTGGTGCCCGCCGGCCCGTTCGCGCTCACCAACGTGCGACGGCTCAACACGCGTTCCGACGTGGAAGTCACGATCAAGGAGGCCGATGGCAGCGAGCGCAGTTTTACCGTGCAGGCCGCGATGCTGGGGGTCAGTTTGCCAGCGCCCGGTTACTCGCTGGGGGCCGGCCAGGTGCGCAGTATCGGTGACTCACAGAGTGACGATCCCTGGGTGATCAGCGGCGGCTGGAGCGGTGCGCTCACCCCGCAAGTGTTGCTCAGCACCGGCCTGACCGGCGCCGCCGACTATCGCGCGGCGGGCGCCAGCGTCGGCCTGTTGCCCTCGCCCGCCACCCAGGTGCAAGCCACGCTGACCGGCGCGCACGCCAGCGGCAAGCAAGCCAGTCAAGGACTTCAGGCCGACCTGAGCGTCTCGCACCGGTTGAGCGAACAGTGGGCGCTCAATGCCGGCAGCTCTTACCGAACCTTCGGCTACCGGGAACTGGAAGAGGCGGTGTTCGACAACACGTCCGACAACAGCAACTCCCGTTACCGCGATCAGCAGAGCGCAGCCCTGTCGTGGTCACACCCATGGCTCGGCGCCTTCAGCAGCGGCTTCAGCCGCTCCAGTTCGTTCGACGGCCAAAGCAGCAGCCGCGCCCTCGCCTCCTGGGGCACCAGCATCGCTGGCGTGTCGGTCTCGGCGACCGCCGAATGGCAGGTCAGCGGCGCCAGCCGTAACGATGACAGCGTCTACCTGAACCTCAGCATTCCGCTGGGCGAGAACCGCCGGGCGCGCACCTGGGTGCGCAGTTCCGCTGGCGAGTACCGCAGCGGCGTCGGCTTGAGTGAACGGGTCAACGATCAACTGGGTTACCGGGTCGGCGTCGAACACGACACCCGCAACAAGCAAGTGCAATCCACGGCCGGCGTTTCACTGCTACCGCGCTACACCCAACTCGATATCAACTACACCCGCGCCGACGCCGAACGCTCCAGCTATCAGGCCAGCGCTCGCGGCGGCGCGGTGTTGCATAGCGGCGGCGTGACGCTGTCGCCGTACCCGGTGAGCGACACCTTTGCGCTGCTGTCGGTGGGCGACATGGGTTCGATCAAAGTGTCGACGCCCAGCGGTCCGGTGTGGACCGACTGGCAAGGTCAGGCGGTGATCCCGCAAGTGGCGGCGTACGGCCGCAGCCCGGTGGAAGTCGACACCAAAACCCTGCCGCGCAACGCCGACATTCACAACGGGCTGGCGGTGATTTCGGCCGGTCGCGGCGCCGTCGACAACGTTGAATTCGGCATCACGATGACCCGTCGAGCCTTGCTCAAGGCCACCACCGCCAACGGCGCACCCCTGCCGCGCGGGGCCGCCGTGAACACCGAGGATGGCGAGTTCGTGACCCTGGTGCAGGACGGCGGCCTGGTGTTTTTGCCCAACGCCCTCGACCGCCGTGCGCTGTGGATCAGCGCGCCGGGGCTGGAGCGCTGCGAACTGCGCTTCGAACTGCCCGCCGACGCGGACACCAACGCGTACTACGAAACCGCCCCCGCCAAGTGCCGAGCCCTCTGAGGATGACTTCATGAACCTGTCACGCTATCTGCTGCTGACCCTCGCGCCGCTGGTACTGAGCGGATTCACGCCACTGGCCTCGGCGTCCACCGACGACTGTCAGTTCAACCTGAGCCAGCCGGAGCTCGATTACGGTCTGATGAACCGGGCGATACGCCCCGATGCGGCAGCGGAACGGCACCTCGGCGAGCGCCCGCTCAGCCTGACCCTGAGCTGTGCGCAGCCCATCGACATGAGCCTGTTCTACCGGGCGATGGCCGCGACCGCCGAACGCTTTCACTTTGCCGAGCGCGGCAGCTATCAGGTACGCATTCGCGACGCCGTGCTCGACGGCCAGTCGGTGGAAATCGGCTTGATTCCCAGGGCCGGTCAGCCACCGACCCAAACGGCATCGAACCTGATCTGGCGACCGGAGCACGGGATCGTGCCGGTGCAGGCCGGCGTGCCGGTACAGGGGCGTAGTTTCTCGGCGCAGCTTGAGCTGAACGCCTGGGTTCTAGAGCAAGGCATGCAGATACGTGATGCGGTGACCTGGGAAGCCTTCGGGGTGTTCGACGCCATCGGCGCCGGACGCACCCGCGAGGCGACCTTGCGCGCCCGTTTCGCCCCGGCGGCCTGCGAGCCGGTGCTGTCCAACGGCGGCGTGGCCGACTTCGGCACCCTGTCGAAAAAAGACCTCAACGCCGACAAGGACACGCGCCTGCCACCCAGATCGTTGACGCTGATGATCGGCTGCGACGCGCCGGCCTCCTTCGCCCTGATCATGCATGACAACCGCTCAGGCTCGACGACGCTCGACAGCGAGTTTTACTACGGCCTGGGCAAGGACAGCCGCGGCAACAAGATTGGCCAGTATTCACTGAACGTGGACCCGGCCGGCGCCAATGCCGACGGCTTCGCCCGCCTCTATCTAACCGACTCCTCCACTTCGGGCGCCGCCTGGAGCACCGGCAGCGCCAACCCGATCGCCATCGGCCAGACCCGATACCTGGCGTTCACCGACAACGCCGGCAGCAACGCCGGCCCGGTGCTGATCCAGAACCTCAGCACCACGGTGACCGTGGACGCGGTCATCGCCCCCACCAACAGCCTGGATTTGAGCACCTCCATCGACCTGGATGGCTCGGGGACGATCGAGATTATTTACCTGTAACACCCAACCCGATCCTGCTGGATCCGGGGCGCACTTGAGCGGCTCGGGGCAGTCAGGACAACAACAATAGAAGTGAGTAAGAAATGTTTAAAAAGTACTTTGCAGCACTTTCCACCATCGCGTTGATTGGTGTTGCGCCTTATGCGCTGGCGACTTCGAGCACTGATTTGACGGTGACGGGCCTTATCACCCCGAACGCATGCACGCCGACGCTTTCCGGTGGCGGACTCGTCGATCACGGCAAGTTTTCAGCCAAAGATTTGAATCAGGACAACCCCACGCCACTGCCTGACGAAACATTGCAGCTCGCCGTGAACTGCGACGCACCTAACGCATTCAGGCTTATACCGACCGATAACAGATTCGGTACGGGTGATGGTAACTATAATTTCGGCTTGGGCCACATCAATGGCAATCAGAAGCTCGGCAGTTTTGACGTGCGAATCATGACACCCATGGCAGATGGTGTTGCCGTACGACCGATACATTCCATTAATAATGGAAATACTTGGTTCGCATCCGCCGATTTACAGAATCAACAGCTCTCGGCGTTCGGTGCTGTAGGGGGGCCAATCACGCCGATTGCCGTCAAGGATCTGCAGACAGACCTTAGGGTCCGAACCGCAATTGCCCGTGCCGACTCACTGGACCTGACCAACGATGCCGCTCTAGACGGCTCGGTCACCATCACCATCGCCTACCCATAACCCCGTAGCCAACCTTGCCCGAGGCCACGCTTCGGGCAAGGACTGATTGCGCTCACCCGACACAGCGAAACCTGTCCCATGAAAACAATTCCAAACGCGCTGACGATGGCGATCATCGCCCTGACGTCCCCACTCAGCTTCGCCGCCTCGTCGACGGACCTGACGGTCACAGGCCTCATCACTCCGAACGCTTGCACCCCGAGCCTGTCCAGCGACGGCATCGTCGATTATGGAAAGATTCCGGCCAAAGACTTGAAACAGAACACGTCCACCCCCCTCGAAGAAAAAACACTGACGCTGGGCGTGAAATGCGACGGCCCCACGCCATTCGCCCTGTTCGCCAAGGACAATCGCGCCGGCTCTTCCACGTTTCCTTCCAGCGTGTATTTCGGCTTGGGCAAGATCAATGAAACCCAGAATCTGGGTGGTTATTTACTGACGATGATCAATGCCGTCGCCGATGGCGAAGCCGTGCAGACCATCAAGTCCGTGGATGGAAAGACCGACTGGAAAGCCCAGTTTTTCATGTGGCCCGGACAATACATGTCGGTGGCGGCCATCAGTAATCCTGGCTTGCCGATCCCTATTCAGGATCTGACCCTGGAACTGGGAATCACTACTTCGATTGCGCGGGCCGACGGACTTGACCTGACCAACGAAGTGCTGATCGATGGTTCTGCAACGCTTGAGATGAACTACCTGTAAATCAGGGCGCCGCATTATCGGCAACGGTGATGCGACATCGGTACACGGCAACCCAAGAAAAGGACCTTCATGAATGAACAACTATCTCGCAACCTTCTCGGCAACTTTACTGATCAGCATCACGCCCATCGCTCTTGCTGCATCGGCGGTTGACCTGACCGTCAAAGGCACCCTCACCCCGCTCGCCTGCACACCGATGCTGTCCAACAACGGCCTCGTCGACTACGGAAAAATCTCCCGGCAGGACCTCAGCGTCGACAAACGCACGCGACTGCGCGACCAGACCCTCGACCTCAACATTCAGTGCAATGCACCCGCGCGTTTTGCCCTGCTGATGCGCGACAACCGCGACGGCTCGGCAATCGTCAACAGTGAGATTTACTACGGCCTGAACCACGACCACAGCCAAAATAAAATCGGCTTGTATTCACTGAACTTCGATCCGGCCAGCACCGTGGTGGACGACCTGATGCAGGTCTATCGAACCGATTCCACCACGGGCGGCAAGGCCTGGAGTTCGTCGAACAGCCAGGCCATTCCGATTGGCGCCCGAAGTTATCTCGGATTCACTGACATTGCCGGGAGCAGCGCCGGCCCGATTGCCATCCGCACACTGACCAGCCGGGTGACGGTAGAAACGGTCATCGCGCCCACCTCCGAGCTGGACCTCAGCGCTGAGGTCCAGCTCGACGGTTCGGCAACGCTGGACGTTGTTTACCTGTAGTCAGACCTTTTCGCTGACCACCTGCACGTACAGCGAACGCCCGGCACCGAGGCCGGCAAGGATGGCGCCGAGGCCGATCACAGCGAAGATCCAGCCCACGGCATTCCAGCCGCCGGTCCAGTCGTGCACGATGCCGACCGCGAACGGGCCCATGGACGCCAGGGTGTAACCGAAGCCCTGGGCCATGCTCGACAGGTTGGCCGCCACGTGCGAGTCCCGCGAGCGCAGGACGATCAGGGTCAACGCCAGGCTGAACGTACCGCCCTGCCCCAGGCCGAGCAGGATCGCCCAGCCCCACAGGCCTTCGATGGGTGCATAAAGGCAACCGAACAGACCGCCGAGGGTCAGCGCCATGACGATGACGATCGCCAGGCGCTGATCCTTGCCGCGCGTCGCCAGCCACGGTGCGGCCAGTGAACTGGCGAGTTGAACGATCACCGAACCCGACAGCACCAGGCCGGCCTGGGTTGGCGTCAGGCCGCGACCGATCAGGATCGATGGCAACCAGCCGAACACGATGTACGCCAAGGACGATTGCAGGCCCATGTACAAGGTCACTTGCCAGGCCAACGGGTCACGCAACAGACCGCGTACCCGGTAAGCCACGTTGTGCGCGCCATGTTTCTGACCGACTTGCGGCAACCAGAACATCGCCGCCACCAGCGCAGGAATCACCCAGAAGCCAAGTCCCAACGCCCAGCTTTTGTCGAAGTATTCGCTCAACGGCACGGTCGCGCCCGCCGCCATCGCCGCCCCCAGGCACAGGGCCATGGTGTAGACGCCGGTCATGGTCCCGGCGTGTTTGGCGAAGTCGCGTTTGACGATGCCTGGCAGCAAAACGCCGATCACGCCGATGCTCGCGCCGGCCAGCACGCTGCCGCCAAACAAGCCGATTTCACCGAACGAACTGCGCAGAATGATCCCGCCGGCCAATGTCAGAAGGATGCCCAACACCACGCGCTCAGCGCCGAAACGTCGCGCCAGAATCGGCGCCAACGGCGCAAAAAGACCGAGGCACAGCACTGGCAACGTCGTCAGCAAACCGGCCTGCGCCGCCGACAGGCCCAGGCTTTTCGAGACCTCGCTGAGCATCGGCGCCATGCTCGACAGCGCCGGACGCAAGTTCAGCGCGACCAGAATCAGCCCCAGCAACAACAGCCACGGGCGACGCAGGATTGGCTGACTTTGCTGGACCTGTTCGTCATCGGCCTCGGCGTCGATCAGCAGCTCTTCGAGCTCCGCCGTGCGTTTGGCTTCGGTGATCGTGCTGTGGCTGCTGGACATGGCGTTCTCGGTTTCAAGGTTCATTGATCAACTGCCTCGACAAGGCTTTCGCGCGTTCCGGGTCGCGTTGCTCGACGGCATCGAGCAATTCGATATGCAGGTCGAACACTTCCTGGCGGCGTGGCGTGACGCTCAAGGTCTGGCGCAGTTGTGCGCCGACGACGCTGGAGAAATAGCGATACAACTCGCTGAGGGTGGGGTTGTGCGCGGCGTCTACCAGACGACGGTGAAACACCAGGTCGCAGGCGATGTAGCTGTCGAGATCGCCGTGGTAGTGATCACCGCTGACGTTGAGCGCTTCACGCAAGGCCACGAGGTCTTCGTCGGTCCTGCGCAGCGCGGCAAGGCCGATGGCCTCGACTTCAAGGATGTGCCGGGTTTCCCTGGCCTGCTCAAGCGAGCAGCGCGACAACGCTTTCAGGGTGTCCAGCGGATCGATCACCGCCCGCAGATAGCTGCCATCGCCCTGACGGATTTCGATCAAACCGGAAAATGCCAACACGCGCATGGCTTCGCGGACAGTGTTGCGGCTGATGCCCAATTCGGCAGACAGCTCAGGCTCGGTGGGCAGGCGCTGACCGACAGACCAGACGCCTTCGGTGATACGCAGGCGCAACTGGTCCAGAGCCTGATCAACCAGGGAACGTTTAATGAGTGGAGACATGTCTGACATAGGATTCGCCCTTTCATCCAATCATAGGATGAATTTTTTGACATGTTAGTCAGCATCGCCCCACAGGGCAAACGGTTTACACAAACCCTGTAGGAGCCGGCTTGCTGGCGATTACGGTCTGACATCCAACATGGAAGTCGCCTGCCCCTCCGCTATCGCCAGCAAGCCGGCTCCTGCAATTCCGCGTCCGGCTCGTTATTTCGCACGCGACACAAACCCTGTAGGAGCCGGCTTGCTGGTGATTCGGTCTGACATCCAACATGGAAGTCGCCTGCCCCTCCGCTATCGCCAGCAAGCAGGCTCCTACAATTGCGCGCCCGGCTCGCCATTTCGCATGCGACACAAACCCTGTAGGAGCCGGCTTGCCGGCGATTCGGTCTGACATCCAACACAGATGTCGCCTGACCCACCGCTATCGCCGGCAAGCCGGCTCCTACAATTCCGCGCCCGGCTCGCCATTTCGCATGCGACACAAACCCTGTAGGAGCCGGCTTGCTGGCGATTCGATCTGACATCCCACATGGATGTCGCCTGACCCACCACTATCGCCGGCAAGCCAGCTCCTACAATTCCGCGCCCGGCTCGCCATCTCGTGCATTGCGCAAACCCTGTAGGAGCCGGCTTGCTGGCGATTCGGTCTGACATCCAACATGGAAGTCGCCTGACCCACCGCCATCGCCAGCAAGCCGGCTCCTACAGGGATCGTGGTGTGTTTTTTCGGGCAAAAAAAACCCGGAACAGTGTCCGGGTTTTTTCACTGCCTGGCTTCGATCAATGCAGGATCTGGCTCAGGAACAGTTTGGTGCGTTCGTTCTGCGGATTGTCGAAGAAGTCGTTCGGCGCGGCCTGTTCAACGATTTCGCCCTTGTCCATGAAGATCACGCGGTTGGCCACGGTGCGGGCGAAGCCCATTTCGTGGGTCACGCAGAGCATGGTCATGCCGTCTTCGGCCAGACCGATCATGGTGTCCAGCACCTCTTTCACCATTTCCGGGTCAAGGGCCGAGGTCGGTTCGTCGAACAGCATGATTTTCGGTTTCATGCACAAGGCACGGGCAATCGCCACACGTTGTTGCTGACCGCCGGACAGTTGCCCCGGGAATTTATGCGCCTGCTCCGGAATGCGTACGCGCTCCAGGTAATGCATGGCGATTTCTTCGGCCTGGCGCTTGGGCATCTTGCGCACCCACATCGGCGCCAGGGTGCAGTTCTGCAGGATGGTCAGGTGCGGGAACAGGTTGAAGTGCTGGAACACCATGCCGACTTCACGACGGATCGCTTCGATCTGCTTGAGGTCGTTGGTCAGCTCCACGCCATCGACCACGATGCGACCCTGCTGGTGTTCTTCCAGGCGGTTGAGGCAGCGAATGGTCGTCGACTTACCGGAACCCGACGGGCCGCACAGGACGATACGCTCGCCCTGTTTAACGTTCAGGTTGATGTCTTTCAATACGTGGAACTGGCCGTACCACTTGTTCACGCCCTGCATCTGAATAATGCCTTCAGGGCTCACAGGCTTTTTGATTGCTTCGCTCATTACAGAACTCCTAACGCTTGTGGCCAGTGTCGAGCTTGCGTTCCAGATGCATGGAATAGCGCGACATACCAAAACAGAAAATCCAGAACACCAGGGCCGCGAACACATAGCCTTCAGTGGCCATGCCCAACCATTTCGGGTCGGCGGCGGCTTGTTTGACGCTGTTGAGCAAGTCGAACAGGCCGATGATGATCACCAGGCTCGTGTCCTTGAACAGCGCAATGAAGGTGTTGACGATGCCAGGGATTACCAGCTTCAGGGCTTGCGGCAGAATCACCAGGCCCATGCTGCGCCAGTAACCGAGGCCCATCGCCGCAGCCGCTTCGTACTGACCTTTTGGAATCGCTTGCAGACCGCCGCGCACCACTTCAGCCACATAGGCCGACTGGAACAGGATCACGCCGATCAGCGCCCGCAGCAGTTTGTCGAAGTTCATGCCTTCAGGCAGGAACAGCGGCAGCATCACCGAGGACATGAACAGCACCGTGATCAACGGCACGCCGCGCCAGAATTCGATGAAGGTCACGCAGACCACACGAATCGCCGGCATGTTCGAACGACGGCCCAGCGCCAGCACAATGCCCAGCGGCAACGCACCGGCAATACCGACAGTGGCGATCACCAGGGTCAGCATCAGGCCGCCCCATTGGCTGGTCGCCACTTGGGTCAGACCGAAAACGCCACCATGCAACAGGCACCAGGCAATGATCGGATACAGCACCAGGAAGCTCAGGCCATACACGGCTTTACGGTGAAAGCGCGAGATGAACAATGGCGCCACGCCGATCACCGCCAGCCACACGGTCAGGTCCACGCGCCAGCGCAGGTCCATCGGGTAGTAGCCGTACATGAACTGGCCAAAACGCTGCTGAATGAACACCCAGCAGGCGCCTTCCTTGGTGCAGTCGGCGCGGGTGGTGCCGACCCAGTTGGCGTCGATGATTGCCCATTCCAGGATCGGCGGGACAATCAGGTAAATCAGATAGAACGCAAACAGGGTCAGCAGGGTGTTGAGCCAGCTGGAGAACATGTTTGCGCGCATCCATGCGACCACACCGATGCTGCTGCTCGGTGGAGGCATGTCAGGCTTGAAAGTATGAGTACTCATGCGCTTTTCCTTACCGCTCGATCAGCGCAATGCGCTTGTTGTACCAGTTCATCAGCAGGGAAATGCTGATACTGATCGCCAGGTACACGCTCATGGTGATGGCAATTACTTCGATCGCCTGCCCGGTCTGGTTCAGCACCGTACCGGCAAACAACGAGACCATCTCCGGATAACCGATACCGGCCGCCAGCGAAGAGTTTTTCGCCAGGTTCAGGTATTGGCTGGTCAGCGGCGGAATGATCACGCGCAGGGCTTGCGGGATGATCACTTTGCGCAGGGTCGGACCGTTACGCAGACCCAGCGAGTGCGCCGCTTCGGTCTGGCCGTGGCTGACCGACTTGATGCCCGAACGCACGATCTCGGCGATGAACGCCGCGGTGTACACGGTCAGGGCCAGGGTCAACGCCAGCAGTTCCGGGATCAGCACCCAGCCACCGACAAAGTTGAAGCCTTGCAGCTTGGGCATTTCCCAGTGCACGGGTGCACCGAAGATCAACGCGCACAGCGCCGGGATCGCAAAGAACAGCGCCAGGCCAACCCAGAACTTGTGGAACGGCACACCGGTCGCTTCGAAGCGTTTGGTGGCCCAGCGGCTCATCAGCACGATCGCGACAATGGCCACGACGATGCTGATCACAAACGGCCAGAAACCGTCCGCCATCAACGCGGCCGGCATGTTCAGGCCGCGGCTGCTGACGAAGAAGGTGTCGCCGAAGTTATGGCTGTTGCGTGGCCCCGGCATGGTCAGGAACACCGCGAAGTACCAGAACAGGATTTGCAGCAGCGGCGGAATGTTGCGGAAGACTTCCACATAAACAGTCGCCAGCTTGCTGATGATCCAGTTCTTCGACAGCCGTGACACGCCGACGATGAACCCGAGGATTGTCGCCAGGATCACGCCGATGAAGGTCACCAGCAGCGTGTTGAGCAGGCCGATGACAAACACCCGGGCATAACTGTCCGATTCGGTGTAGTCGATCAAGTGTTGAGCGATGCCGAAACCGGCACTGCGCTCCAGAAAGTCGAAACCGGAGGTAATGCCCCGGTGTTGAAGGTTGGTCTGCGTGTTGTCGAACAGGTACCAGCCCATCGAGACCACCGCCACAATGGTGATGATCTGAAATAGCCACGCACGCACTTTGGGATCGCTGAGGCTGAGCCTCTGCTTTGGTGCGCCGATTGAATTTTGCATGAAGTGCCCCGGATGTAATGGAACAGAACATCACCCGGTGGTTGGCCCACCGGGTGATAGAACCATCAGCGCACTGGTGGTGCGTATTGAATGCCGCCGTTGTTCCACAGAGCGTTCAGCCCGCGGTCGATGGCCAGCGGAGTGTCCTTGCCGAGGTTTTTCTCGAACACTTCACCGTAGTTACCGACTTGCTTGACGATCTGCACGACCCAGTCTTTCTTCACTTTCAGGTCTTTGCCGTATTCACCGTCGGTACCCAGCAGACGAGCGACGTCCGGGTTCTTGGTGCCTTTGGCTTCAGCTTCGACGTTTTTCGAAGTGATGCCGGCTTCTTCAGCGTTGAGCATGGCGTAGCCAGTCCAGCGCACGATGGCCAGCCACTCGTCGTCGCCATTACGTACGACCGGGCCCAGAGGCTCCTTGGAGATGGTTTCCGGCAGAACGGTGTAGTCGTTCGGGGTCGCCAGCTTGCTGCGTTGTGCGTAGAGCTGGGATTTGTCGGAGGTCAGCACGTCGCAACGACCGGATTCCAGCGACTTGGCGCTTTCATCGGAGGTGTCGAAAGTGATTGGGGTGTATTTCAGACCGTTGCCGCGGAAGTAGTCGGAAACGTTCAGCTCGGTGGTGGTACCGGCTTGAATGCAGATGGTGGCGCCGTCGAGCTCTTTGGCGCTTTTCACGCCCAGAGTCTTGCTGTTTACCAGGAAACCGATGCCGTCGTAGTAAGTGATGAAACCAGGGAATTTCAGACCCATGCCCGAATCACGGGAGCTGGTCATGGTGGTGTTGCGCGACAGGATGTCGATTTCGCCAGACTGCAGCGCGGTGAAGCGCTCTTTGGCGTTCAACTGACTGAACTTGACCTTGGTCGCGTCGCCGAAGACGGCAGCGGCCACAGCGCGGCAGTAGTCAGCATCGATACCGACGATCTTGCCATTGGCGTCCGGAACCGAGAAACCAGGCAGGCCATCGCTGACGCCGCACTGTACGAAACCTTTCTTCTGCACTGCATCCAGGGTTGCACCCGCCTGAGCGAACCCGCTGACACCGAGTACTGCGGCTGCAGACACGATAGCCAGGGTGGATTTCAACATCTTCATTCAAACCTCCAGTTTTGCTCTTGTTGTGTCGGAGCTTGAGTCCAGTCGCACCCTTATGAGGCGTAGTCGACCCGTGTTGGTTTTTTTTGGGGTCAACCGACGTAGGACCTGCGCTATGAGTCTAGTAGGAGAAAATCCAAATCATGGACCACTCACTTCTCACCAATCGGCCGAACGGGCTGTAGCCCTTTCACGTTCGCGAAGCCCGTAGCGGCCACTGGCGAACATCCATCACCGGATTTTTTGCTATCCCACCACGAACAATGGCCTGATAGTGTTACCGACAGGCGTGGGATTTTTCGTACAGGCTTCCTATAGCAAAGCCCGTACCAGACCGCTCGCCAAAGCGTTTAAGGGACAGGTCAATAGCAAAACTTGTAGCCTTGCGACATCTTCTTAACGGATCAACCAGACGCGCACTCATCTCTCGCACTCAATGAGAGCGCACGCACACAATTGGAGCAGCCATGACCGAGCCCTTGATTCTTGAACCCGTCAAGCCCGCAGACGCCTGCGTTATCTGGCTGCACGGGCTGGGCGCCGACCGTTACGACTTCCTGCCGGTGGCCGAAGCGTTACAGGAAACCCTGCTGAGCACTCGCTTCGTTCTCCCTCAGGCACCGACCTGCGCCGTCACCATCAATGGTGGCTACGAGATGCCGAGCTGGTACGACATATTGGCCATGAGCCCTGCACGCGCGATCAACCGCGAACAGCTGGAAGCGTCGTCGGACCGGATCATCAAATTGATCGAAGTACAGCGAACCGGCGGAATAGACGCTTCGCGAATTTTCCTGGCAGGTTTTTCCCAAGGCGGCGCCGTGGTGTTCCACACTGCGTTCCTGAAATGGCAGGGGCCGCTGGGTGGCGTACTTGCCCTCTCTACTTATGCACCGACCTTCAGCGAAGGACTGGAGCTTTCGGCCAGCCAACAGCGGATTCCGGTGTTGTCGTTGCACGGTCAGTACGATGACGTGGTGCAAAACTCGATGGGACGGACCGCCTACGAGTATTTAAAGCAGCATGGTGTCACCGTGACATGGCAGGAATACCCAATGGGTCACGAAGTGTTACCCGAGGAGATTCGCGACATCGGCACCTGGCTCGGCGAGCGCTTGCGTTAACGGCTCAGCTGAAAAACAGCCCATTGATCCATCCCCCTACGCCGCGCCCGATTCTTGCATTACACTGGCCGCCGTATATTCCTTAACCAATTGATGAGATGACCGTGCTCAAAGCACTCAAGAAAATGTTCGGTAAAAGCGAGACTGAGCAGCTCGCGCCAGTCTCCAGCGCTCCGTCTCACAGCCCCAGCCACCGCACCGACGGTAATCAGCCTGGCCGGACCGCCCCCGTAGCGGCACCGAAACAAGAGCCTGTGGCGACACCGGCCGTCCAGCCTGTTGAAGCGGCGGCTGCCGAGCAACCACGCAGCGAAGCGCCGAAGCCCGCCAAACCGCGTCGTGAACCCAAGCCAAAAGCGCCGGTCATCCCCTGGAAACTCGAAGACTTCGTCGTCGAACCCCAGGAAGGCAAAACCCGATTCCACGATTTCAAACTTGCCCCGGAACTGATGCACGCCATCCAGGACCTCGGCTTTCCGTATTGCACGCCGATCCAGGCTCAGGTGCTGGGCTTCACCCTCGCGGGCAAAGACGCCATCGGTCGCGCCCAGACCGGCACCGGCAAAACCGCGGCGTTCCTGATTTCGATCATCACCCAGTTGCTGCAAACCCCGCCGCCGAAAGAGCGCTACATGGGTGAGCCACGGGCGCTGATCATCGCGCCGACCCGTGAACTGGTGGTGCAGATCGCCAAGGACGCCGCCGACCTGACCAAGTACACCGGCCTCAACGTCATGACGTTTGTCGGCGGCATGGACTTCGACAAGCAGCTCAAGCACCTCGAAGCGCGTCATTGCGACATCCTCGTCGCCACCCCGGGCCGCCTGCTCGACTTCAACCAGCGCGGCGACGTGCACCTGGACATGGTCGAAGTGATGGTCCTGGACGAAGCCGACCGCATGCTCGACATGGGCTTCATCCCGCAAGTGCGTCAGATCATTCGCCAGACGCCGCCGAAGAACGAGCGCCAGACGTTGCTGTTCTCCGCGACCTTCACCGATGACGTGATGAACCTCGCCAAGCAATGGACCACCGACCCGTCGATCGTCGAGATCGAAGCGCAGAACGTGGCCAGCGAAAACGTCGAGCAGCACATCTACGCGGTGGCCGGTGCCGACAAATACAAACTGCTCTACAACCTGGTCAACGACAACGGCTGGGAGCGGGTGATGGTCTTCGCCAACCGCAAGGATGAAGTGCGGCGCATCGAAGAACGCCTGGTGCGTGACGGCGTCAACGCCGCGCAATTGTCTGGCGACGTGCCGCAGCACAAGCGCATCAAGACCCTGGAAGGTTTCCGCGAAGGCAAGATCCGCGTGTTGGTAGCCACCGACGTGGCCGGGCGCGGCATTCACATCGACGGCATCAGCCACGTGATCAACTTCACCTTGCCGGAAGTCCCGGACGACTACGTGCACCGTATCGGTCGTACCGGCCGTGCCGGCGCCGATGGCGTGTCGATCAGTTTTGCCGGTGAAGACGACTCCTACCAGCTACCGTCCATCGAGGCGCTGCTGGGTCGCAAAATCAGCTGCGAAACCCCTCCGACGCATCTATTGCGGGCGGTTGAGCGCAAGCGTCCGTAACAGCGGGTCGCAATAAAAGAAGCGCAGCCGGCAACGGACTGCGCTTTTTTTTTCGTTCGTCGTTTTTTTTCAACAGGAGCTTGCCCGACAGAACTAAAAGTCCATAATGGACAAAATAGTTTACTTGCCATTCCCGGAGCCGACCATGTCCAGCACGCCCTATGTGATCACCCAACCCCAGGCCCGCGAACTGCTGGCACAGGTCGACGTTCCGCAGATCCTGCGCAAGCTGTTCCGCGATCTGGCGGCCGGGCAAGCGGTGCAGCCGGCGCAACAACTGGTGGAGTTTCCCAAGGGCGCCGGCGATTTCATCAATTACTTGGGCGTGCTGGCCGAAGACGGGGTGTACGGGGTCAAGACCTCGCCTTACATCGTCCGCGAACAAGGCCCATTGGTGACCGCATGGACTTTGCTGATGTCGATGCAGACCGGCGAGCCGCTGCTGTTGTGCGACGCCGGCGAACTGACCACCGCGCGCACCGCCGCGACAACCGCGGTGGCGGTCGATGCCCTCGCCCCGCTGAATGCGCAGCGCCTGGCGATCATCGGCAGTGGCAAGGTTGCGCTGGCGCACCTGCATTACGTCAAAGACCTGCGCGACTGGGAAAGCATCCACCTTTTCTCGCCGAACCTGAGCGACCTCAGCCCTGAAGCCGTGGCGCAGATCAAAAGCCTCGACCCACGGCTGACCCTTGTCGACACGCGCGAAGCGGCCGTTCAGGACGCCGACGTGATCATGCTGTGCACTTCGTCTGCCGGCCCGGTGATCGACCCTTCCAGCCTGACCAAACCGGCATTGATCACTTCCATCAGCACCAATGCCCCACGCGCCCATGAAGTGCCGCCGCAGAGCCTCAATGACATGCAGGTGTTCTGCGACTATCGTCTGACCACGCCGGGCTCGGCGGGTGAAATGCTGATTGCCGGCGAACAGCACGGCTGGGACGCAAGCGCCATCGTCGGCGACCTGCCGGGCTTGATCAGCGAAAAAGTCCAGCGCCCCGGCTATGACCGTCACGTGTTCTTCCGCTCCATCGGCCTGGGCCTGGAAGACATCGCACTGGCCAATGCCATCTACCGCCTGAAACCCTGACACCCCCCCTGTAGGAGCGAGGCTTGCCCGCGAAGGCAGTGTGTCATTAAACATATATTGAGAATGACACACCGCCTTCGCGGGCAAGCCTCGCTCCTACAGGGGGCACCGACACTATTGGCATTTGCGCTCGACAGGAGACATTCATGAGCCAGGCAGACTTCATCATCATCGGCGGCGGGATCGCCGGCGCTTCCACCGGTTTCTGGCTGTCGCAGCACGCCCGAGTGATCGTGCTCGAACGCGAATCCCATCCGGCCTACCACTCCACCGGACGCTCGGCGGCGCTATTCACCGCCGCTTACGGCACACCGCAGGTCCGAGCACTGACCCAGGCCAGCCGCGACTTCTTCGACGCCCCGCCTGCCGGTTTCTGCGAACACCCGCTGCTGACTCCGCGCGGCGAAATGACCGTGGACTTCACCGGCGACCCGGCCGAGCTCAACAACCAATACCTGAGCGCCAAAGCCACGGTGCCAGAGATGCAACTGCTCAGCGCCGACGAGGCCTGCGCGCGTTTGCCGATCCTGCGCCGGGAAAAAGTCTACGGCGCGATCTACGATCCGACCGCCAGCGACATCGACACCGACGCCTTGCACCAGGGTTACCTGCGTGGCATCCGACGCAATAAAAGTGAAGTGCATACCGACACTGAAGTCCTGAGCCTGACCCGCGACGGCGAAGGTGTGTGGCAGGTTCAAACCAACGGCCAGACCTTCAGCGCCCCGGTCATCATCAACGCTGCCGGCGCCTGGGCCGACAAGATCGGCGAACTGGCCGGCGCGAAGCCGCTGGGCCTGCAACCGAAGCGCCGTGCAGCATTCATCTTCGCCGGGCCGGAAGGCGCGGACATCCACCATTGGCCGATGCTGGTCAGCCTCGACGAGTCGTTCTACATGAAGCCGGACGCCGGCATGTTCCTTGGCTCGCCGGCCAACGCCGACCCGGTTGAACCACACGACGTGCAGCCCGAAGAACTGGACATCGCCATGGGCATCTACCAGATCGAAGAAGCCACCACCCTGACCATCCGCCGTCCGACCCGCACCTGGGCCGGTCTGCGCAGCTTCGTCGCCGACGGCGATTTGCTGTCCGGGTTCGATCTGCAGGTGCCGGGGCTGTTCTGGGTTGCGGCGCAAGGCGGTTACGGCATCCAGACCTCGCCCGCCATGGGCCAGGCCAGCGCCGCGCTGGTACGCGGCGAAGCACTGCCCGAGCAACTCAAGCGTTTTGGCCTGGACGCCGGGATGCTGTCCCCTGCTCGCCTGGGCTGACCGGCGTCCTCAGGTGACGTGTCGACACGATTACGGCAAACTTCCAGCGCCCTTTTTGCAGGGCGCTGACGCTGCCTGGAGCTCCATTGTATGAACGCACCTGTAAAAGACCCGGCCCTGGACAACTTCCGCGCGATCGCCGATGCAATCGCCACGTTGTTCTTCCCCCACGCCGAGGTGGTGCTGCACGATCTGCGCACACAGAAAGTCGACTACATCGCCAACAACCTGTCGAAACGGGAAGTGGGTGACGACTCGGCGCTGGAAGACATGCTCAGCGATGACATCAGCGAACGAAACATCGGGCCGTACGAAAAGTTGAACTGGGATGGTCAGAAAATTCGCAGCTTGAGCAGCGTGCTGCGCGACAGCGACGGTCATCCGCTGGCGGTGCTGTGCATCAACCTGAATATTTCGCTGTTCGAAAACGCCAAGGCCGCGCTGGACCTGTTCCTGTCGCCGAGCAAGCTGATTCCGCAACCGGACTCACTGTTCCGCGATGATTGGCAGGAGCGCATCAATACCTTCCTTCACGGCTGGCTGCGCGAACGTCAACTGAGCCTGAACCTGCTGACCCGCGACCACAAACGCGAACTGGTACTGGCCCTGCACGCCGAAGGCGCCTTCAAAGGCAAAAGCGCCTCGAACTATGTGGCCAACGTGCTGAACATGGGACGGGCGACGGTGTACAAACACCTGAAAGAATTGAAAGGCTGAAACACCCCGGATTGCCAGCGACACACGCCCTTTAGGAGCACGGCTTGCCGGCGAAGGCGTCCTCAAGATCGCCATCGCCAGCAAGCCGGCTCCTACAGGTTCCGCGTAAGTCACACGATGTTGATGCGCCCCGAATCCGTAGGAGCCGGCTTGCTGGCGATGCGATTTCAAAGACGCCATCGCCGGCAAGCCGGCTCCTACAAGGTTCTGCGCCAGTCACACAACTCTGATGCGTCCCCAAATCTGTAGGAGCCGGCTTGCTGGCGAAAGCGATCTTGAGGACGCCTTCGCAGGCAAGCCTTGCTCCTACGGGTTTTGTGTTTATTCCAACGCCGAAGCCGGGCCGAAGAACTCGTAGCGGCTTTGCTTCTCCGGCACACCCAAGGCTTTCAGGTGACGCTTCACCGCCGCCATGAAGCCTTTAGGCCCCAGGAAGTACGCATCCAGATCACGCTGTTGTGGCAACCACTCACCCAGTTGTTCCTGACTCAACAACCCGACCTTGTGCGCCGCTGGGCTCACGCCGTCATCTTCGTCGTAGCAGTAGAAACGCTTGAGTTGCGGGTGACGCTCAGCCAATCCATCAATCCAGTCACGGAACGCGTGAACACTGCCATTGCGTGCGCAGTGGATAAAATGCACCGGCCGCTTGGTTTCCAGTGCCGCTTCCAGCATCGCCAGGGTCGGGGTAATACCAACGCCGCCGCTGATCAGCACCAACGGTTTATCGCTGTCGCTCAGGGTGAATTCGCCCGATGGCGGGAACAGCTGAATGCTGGCGCCTACGTGCAGTTGATCATGCAAATGGTTCGAGGCACGGCCACCGTGTTCACGCTTGACGCTGATACGGTACTGGCCTTTGTTCGCCAGGGCTGACAGCGAATAGTTACGACGAATCTCTTCGCCATCGAGGATCAGTTTCATGCCGATGTACTGGCCGGGTTCAGCCGCGAGGATCGGACCTTTGTCCGCCGGCTCGAAGTAGAACGAAATGATTTCCGCGCTTTCCTCGACCTTGGCCGCAACGATGAACTCCCGCGCACCGCGCCAGCCGCCCGGGGCCTGTTCTTTCTGGTCGTAGATGCTGGTTTCAGCGCCGATCAGGATCTCGGCCAGTTGACCGTACGCCGCGCCCCAGGCACTCATCACTTCCGGCGTGGCAATCTCGTCACCCAACACTTCGGAAATCGCACGCAACAGGCAGGTGCCGACAATCGGGTAGTGTTCCGGGAGGATTTGCAGCGCCACGTGCTTGTTGATGATTTTGGCCACCAGGTCGCCCAATTGGTCGAGCTGATCGATGTGGCGCGCATACATCAACACGCCGTTGGCCAGGGCGCGGGGTTGATCACCGGTGGCCTGGTGCGCCTGGTTGAATAGCGGGCGGACTTCCGGGTATTCGGAGAGCATCATGCGGTAAAAATGCGTGATCAATGCTTCGCCGCCGCTTTCCAGCAACGGTACAGTGGATTTGACGATTGCACGGTCTTGAACGCTAAGCATAAGGTGACTCCTGAACGACTTGGTTTTCTAATTGACTGCCCTATGCTTATCAGTTTCCGTGCCAGTTATTTAATCGTTATAAATCAACAAGTTAAAAACATTCTAGTCATAACGACACCCCCTGCCTTATAGTCATACCGACTACACGGAGTCACTATGACTGCAAAATCCTTGCTCACCACACTGCTTCCCCTGGTCTCGGACCTGTCCCGCGAACTCCCCGAGGGCGAGCGCTATCGGCGCCTGCTCGAAGCCATGCGCGCCTTGCTTCCCTGCGACGCCGCCGCGCTGTTGCGCCTCGATGGCGAGTGGCTGGTGCCGCTGGCCGTCGACGGGTTGAGCACCGACACCCTCGGCCGACGCTTCAAGGTCAGCGAACACCCTCGCTTCGAAGCCCTTCTCAGCAGCCCCGGCCCGACCCGTTTCGCCGCCGACAGCGACATGCCCGATCCTTATGACGGACTGGTCGATGGCCTCGACGATCACCTTGAAGTCCATGACTGCATGGGTTGCCCGCTGTTTATCGACGAACGTCCGTGGGGTTTGCTGACCCTCGACGCCCTCGACCCGGAACGCTTGGAACCGATCGAACTGGACGCCCTGCAAGCCTTCGCCAGCCTTGCCGCCGCCACGGTCAATGCCGCCGAGCGCATCGAACGGCTGGCCAATCGTGTTGAAGACGAGCATCAACGCGCCGAGGTGTACCGACAGGCCAGCGGCCAGCAGAACCGCGAAATGATCGGTCAGAGCAAGGCCCACAAACGCTTGGTCGAAGAGATCAGCCTGGTCGGCGGCAGTGACCTGACCGTGTTGATCACCGGCGAAACCGGGGTCGGCAAGGAACTGGTGGCCCAGGCGATTCACGCCGCCTCGCCCCGGGCCGACAAGCCGATCATCAGCCTCAACTGCGCCGCGCTGCCGGATACGCTGGTGGAAAGCGAACTGTTCGGCCATGTGCGCGGCGCCTTCACCGGGGCAACCAGCGACCGTCGCGGCAAATTCGAACTGGCCAATGGCGGCACGCTGTTTCTCGATGAAGTCGGCGAACTGTCGCTGACGGTGCAGGCCAAATTGCTGCGCGTGCTGCAAAGCGGTCAATTGCAGCGACTGGGTTCGGACAAGGAACATCAAGTCGATGTGCGACTCATCGCCGCGACCAATCGCGACCTGGCTGAGGAAGTGCGCAGTGGCCGTTATCGTGCCGACTTCTACCACCGTTTGAGCGTTTACCCGCTATTGGTGCCGGCCCTGCGGGATCGCGGGCGGGATGTGCTGCTGCTCAGCGGTTTCTTCCTGGAGCAGAACCGTTCGCGCATGGGCCTCAACAGCCTGCGCCTGAACAGCGATGCCCAGGCGTCGCTGCTCGCGTATGACTGGCCAGGTAACGTGCGAGAGCTGGAGCACTTGATTGGGCGCAGCGCGTTGAAAGCGCTGGGTAACTGCAGGGAACGGCCGAAGATTCTCAGCTTGAGTGCGGCGGATCTGGATTTGCCCAGTGGCAGCGTTGAGGTAACGCCCGAGTCGCCGACCGCGACGCCAGTGACGTTGGTGTCAGGGGATTTGCGCGAGGCGACTGAAAGTTATCAGCGGCAATTGATCAGTGCTTGCCTGGATCGGCACCACAATAACTGGGCGAGCGCGGCGCGTGAGCTGGGCTTGGATCGGGCAAATCTCGGAAGAATGGCCAAAAGACTGGGCATGAAATGAACGCTTTTGTAGGAGCCGGCTTGCTGGCGATGGCATCACCACGGTTTGTCTGACGGACCGCGGTGATGCTATCGCCAGCAAGCCGGCTCCTACAGGTCGGGACAGCATTTCGCCGTACATCGGCATTTAGCCTAAAGCCTGCCCCCATCAAGTCGATAACCCGGCATCGATAGCTTTTGGCGACTTCCATTCGCCCATCACCTTTTTCCACAGAAGGTTTTTATGTCCTCCACCAAAGCCCGCGCAGATTCACTTTCGCTTCTGCTGTTTACCTTGCGCAGCGGCAAGTTGATGGCGATCAACCTGCTCAAGGTCAGTGAAATCATTCCCTGCCCGCCGCTGACCAAGCTGCCGGAGTCGCACCCTCACGTCAAAGGCATCGCCACCCTGCGCGGCGCGTCGTTGTCGGTGATCGACCTGAGCCGTGCGATCGGCGAGCGGCCGCTGGAAGACCCGAATGGCGGCTGCCTGATCGTCACCGACGTCAGCCGCTCCAAGCAGGGCCTGCACGTTCAGGCGGTGAGCAAGATCGTCCACTGCCTGACCACCGACATCCGTCCGCCGCCCTTCGGCTCCGGCGGTGTGCGCTCGTACATCACTGGCGTGACCTCGGTCGACGGCACGCTGGTGCAGGTGCTGGACATCGAAAAGGTCATCCACGGCATCGCCCCGGCGCAGATCGAAACGGCCCCGACCGAACTGAGCATGGAAGACGCGGAAGTGCTCGGCAACGCGCGCATTCTGGTGGTCGATGACAGCCAGGTGGCCCTGCAGCAATCGGTGCACACCCTGCGCAACCTCGGCCTGCAATGCCATACCGCGCGCAGTGCCAAGGAAGCCATCGATTGCCTGCTGGACCTGCAAGGCACCGCCCAGCAGATCAACCTGATTGTTTCAGACATCGAAATGTCAGAGATGGACGGCTACGCCTTCACCCGCACCCTGCGCGAAACCCCGGATTTTGCGCACCTGTATGTGCTGCTGCACACCTCGCTCGACAGCGCGATGAACAGCGAAAAAGCGCGTCTGGCCGGCGCCAACGCGGTGCTGACCAAGTTCTCTTCGCCGGACCTGACCAAGTGCCTGATCGAAGCGGCCAAGGCGGTCGCCGAACAAGGTCACTGAGTTGGCCGAGGCTTTTTGTTTTCTGATGCGGCGCAACCTGGCGGAGGTTGTGCCCGCAATCACCTGGCCTCAGGGCATTGTCCTGCACGAATATCGTCCAGAACTGGCAGAAGACGTTCATCGTTTGATGGAACTGGGTTACCTGGACGGTGGCGGTCGCGTGCCGGCATTGGATATCTGGCAACAGCGGTTTGAGACTGACCCTGAATACGATCCCTCCCTGTGCTTCATTGCGCAGGATGCCGACGGTATCGTGGCTGTATGCCAGTGCTGGACCAGCGCCTACATCAAGAATCTGGTCGTGCACCCGCGAGCCCAGGGTCGGGGTTTGGGCCGGGCGTTGTTGTTGAATGCATTCAATGTGTTTCAGCAGCGTCGCGAAGGTTTTGTGGATTTGAAGGTATTGGAAGACAACCTTCGGGCGCAGCGGTTGTATGAAAGTGCCGGGATGACTGTGGTCCGCCGGGAGCCGGTTCCGGCCTGATACACCGCCTTCGCGGGCAAGCCTCGCTCCTACATTGTGATCACCGTACCTGTAGGAGCGAGGCTTGCCCGCGAAAGGGCCGACACATTCAACCTCATCCCATCAGGCATACTCGGCCCACCCATGCCCAAGGATGCCTGCCCCATGAAAGCCACCACCCTCACCTTCCTCTGCCTCACCGCCCTCGCCACCCAAACCCACGCCTCCAGCCCAGACGCCTGGGCCGCTTTCGACAAAGCCACGCTCGCCAGTTGCATCAAGGCCAGCGGCCTGACGGACGCTTCCCCCGTCGGCAAAGCCGCACAGTTCGATGACCGTGTCGACTACACCGCCGTGCTCCTGCAAGGCCGCTACCCGCAAAAACACATGAAAGGCCAGCAAGGCACCGAGCTGTGCCTCTACAACAAAAAAAGCAAAACCGCCTACGTGACCGAATGGGACTCCATCCGCCTACCCGCCAAATCCCGGTAAATGGCGCATAACTTGCTTCGTCGCTGACTTCTGCGGTGGCATTCTGTCGCCATTTCGGGCCCTGACAAGCGACTGATCTTTCAATGAATACAACGTTTTCCTGCGTAGGTTGCGGCAAATGCTGCAATGACCATCACGTCCCCCTGACCCTGGCCGAAGCCCGGATGTGGGCGGCCGACGGCGGTCAGGTGATCGTGCTGGTGGAAGGTTTCCTCGGTAATGGCCTTGGCCTGCCGGTGCAGCAACGCGAACATGCCGAGCGCCGTTCGGTGGTGGTTCAAAGCGGCGACTGCGAGGCCTACGTGGCCATCACGTTTGCGGCGTACAACGTCGGTCCCTGCCGGAATCTTGACGAAGACAACCTCTGCCGCATCTACGAACGCCGGCCGCTGGTGTGCCGCATCTATCCGATGGAAATCAATCCGCACATCCCCCTCAACCCTGCGATCAAGGAATGCCCGCCCGAATCGTGGGAAAAAGGCCCGGATCTGATCATTGGCGGTGAATTGGTCGATCACGAGCTCGCAGGACTCATCCAGCGTTCCCGTCAGGCGGATCGCGACGATATCCGCACCAAAGATGCGATTTGCGCCTCACTGGGGATTCGGATCACGGCCCTCAAGGGCGATGGATTCACCGCGTATCTGCCGGACATGAGCGCGTTCGCCACAGTCATCGATCAGGTGGCACAACAGCCGCTGACAGGATCGGACAGTGACTGGCAGTTCCACGTATCGGGTGACGACATCGCCGGGCAAGTGTTGGCGGCGGGTGCGCACGTGGCCACCGAGACGCCGCTCAACTATGCCTTCATTTCGTTGCGCGCGGCTTAACGGCGGGCTCGCCAAAACTCTTGCGCCAACAACCGCAAGTCTCCCGCCAACCCTGCCACATCGGTGGAATTCGCCTGGCTTTGCTGCCCTTCACTGACCGTGACCTCGCAGGCTGAGCGAATGCTGATGATGTTGCGGTTGATGTCTTCGCTGACGCTGCTCTGCTCTTCCACCGCCGAAGCGATTTGCAGGCTCATTTGCGTGATCTGATTGACCCGCCGACTGATCGCGTCCAGCGAATCGGCGGCGCGTCGGGCCTGTTCGACGCTGTTGTCCACCTGTTCACTGCTTTGTTGCATCACCACCACCGCGTCCCGCGTGCCGTTTTGCAGGGTGCTGATCATGCGCTGAATTTCGTTGGTCGATTGCTGGGTACGCTGGGCCAGGCCACGGACTTCATCGGCCACCACCGCGAAACCGCGCCCGGCATCCCCGGCACGCGCCGCTTCGATGGCCGCGTTGAGGGCCAGCAGATTGGTTTGCTCGGCGATGCTGCGGATCACATCCAGCACGCCGGTAATCTCGCTGCTGTGCCCCTCCAGTTGATGAATCACCTCGGTGGCGCGCGCCAGCTCCTCGGCCAGACGCAGCACCGCATGGCGACTTTCACTCACCAATTGATGACCTTCACGGGTTTCGTTGCCGGCCAGGTCAGCCGCCTGGGATGCTTGCTGCGCATGACCGGCAACCTCGGCCACGCTGGCAGACATCTGGTGAATCGCCGCCGCCACCTGATCGGTTTCCGCCTGCTGGGCCAGCGTGCTGTTATGACTGCCTTGCAGGTGTTCGACCAGTTCCGCCGCGTGCCCGGCCAGGCGCTGCGACGCATCGCCGATGCGCCCCACCACCGCGCCGATCTGCGCTTCGAGCATCTGGAAGGCAAACTCGATCTGGCCGAACTGATCGCGGCGACCGGTGTAAACAACCTGGCTCAACGGGTTGTCGGCAATCTGCCGGGCGCGTTCGGTCAACACTTTCAGCGGACGCAACATTAATCCGGTTCCGACCGCTGCCAAACCACTGCCCACGACAAACGCCAGTACGCCGAAAACGGCTGACGAAGGGTTTAGCCACGCCTCGATGCCCACCACACAGGCCAATGTCGCACTGAACAGCGCCGTCACCTTGAGACCCGGACTGAGCACGGGTAGCCGCTGCCACAGTGATGTACGTCCACTGCGAAGCTGTGCGTAGGCTTTTTCCGCAGCTTCGATCTGCCGCACCGAGGGTTTGGTCCGGACCGACTGATACTCAACGGCTTTGCCGTTCTGCGTCACCGGCGTGGCATAGGCGCTCACCCAATAGTGATCGCCATTCTTGCAGCGATTTTTCACCAGCCCCATCCATGAGCGGCCGCTTTTAAGGGTCTGCCACATATGCGCGAAAGCCGCCGCCGGCATGTCCGGGTGGCGCAGCAAGTTGTGCGTCGAGCCCAGCAACTCCTCACGGCTGTAGCCGCAGATGTTGATGAAATCGTCGTTGGCGTAGGTGATCGCGCTGGTCAGATCAGTGGTCGAGAGGATATTCGCATCAGCCGCAACGTCGACATTACGGCCGGTCACCGGGAGGTTGATCTTCATGGAAAGCGCGCTCGTTGGATGGAAAGAGTCGGCAGGGCTGCTGACTCTAAGCGCACTGATTCCACAAACGTTGATCTGGCTCAGGATATGAGCACTTAGCCATCACCGCGATTGAAAACCGCGGCCGATGGCCAATGGCGGGGGGGCGTTAAAACTCAGCGTTTGCCCATCGAACGACGGGTGCCGGGAGGCGCTGCGCCGGGGGTCTTGGTGTGGCCGTTCTTGGCGCCGTTCTTGTACCAGGGCTGGCTGGCGGTTTTCGCAGCGGCCAGTTCACCCGGTTTGAACGGGAACTTGAATGCCGGGATCGCGGCTTTGGTTTCGCTGTCTGCGCTGGAGTCGACGCTGTCTGGCAGGTCTGCCTGGTCGTCGCTCAAAGCGTCGGCAACCGGCGGTTGTGTCGGGGAAGTCATGAAAGCTCCGGGTGATGCAAAAGAGTCGGGCCCGGTCAGCGAGCCGCGAAAGGCGGCAGTATACCTTCACACGATCCCTGTAGGAGCGAGCCTGCTCGCGAAAAACTGCCAAGCGGCGCATTCATTCAGACAACCCGCGTTATCGTTGACGTCCATCGTCGGAACGCCGCCCGCAGCAAGCCGGCTCCTACAGGGGTTCACCGTGCCCATTGTAGGAGCCGGCTTGCTGGCGATGAGGCCAGAACAGACAACACAAACTCCAAACTGACAGCGCCGTCAGTTAGCAGTCACCTTCCTGACCGGCGAACAGGTTTATAAAGGAAGGTATAACCCTGACAAAATTCCGTCCTCCCAGCCCCGGCGCCCCACTCGCATGCGAATTCAGAAAAAACCCGCCCTGCTCGCCGCCCTCCTGATTGTCCTGGCAGCGCTGGGCGTGTGGTACGCCACCAAACCGGCCACGGCCAGACTCGCCGCGCCCACGGCGATCCCGGTTCGAGTGGTCAGCGTCGCCGAAAAAGACGTTCCTCGTTACGTCAGCGGCATCGGCTCGGTGCTGTCCCTGCACAGCGTGGTGGTACGTCCGCAGATCGACGGCATCCTCACCAGAATCCTGGTCAAGGAAGGTCAATTGGTGAACAAGGGTGATTTGCTCGCCACCATCGATGATCGCTCGATCCGCGCCAGCCTGGATCAGGCCCGCGCACAGCTCGGCGAAAGCCAGGCACAGCTGCAAGTGGCGCTGGTCAACCTCAAGCGTTACAAACTGCTGAGCGTCGACGACGGCGTGTCCAAACAGACTTACGACCAGCAACAAGCGCTGGTCAACCAGCTCAAAGCCACCGCCCAAGGCAATCAGGCGTCGATTGACGCCGCTCAGGTGCAGCTTTCCTACACACAGATTCGCTCCCCGGTCAGCGGTCGCGTGGGGATTCGTACGGTGGACGAAGGCAACTTCCTGCGCATGACCGACACCCAAGGCTTGTTCACGGTGACGCAGATCGACCCGATTGCCGTGGAATTTTCCCTGCCGCAGCAAATGCTGCCGACCCTGCAAGGCCTGATCAACGATCCGGAACACGCCCAGGTGAAGGCCTACATCGGTGCCGACACCGATGGCGAAACCGGCAACCTGCTGGGCGAAGGCCACCTGACCCTGATCGACAACCAGATCAACGCCAACACCGGGACCATCCGCGCCAAGGCCGAATTCAACAACCCTGGGCAGAAGCTGTGGCCGGGCCTGCTGGTAACGGTAAAAATTCAGACAGCGCTGGAAAAGGATGCGCTGGTGGTGCCGCCCACCGTCGTACAACGTGGCCTCGATCAACACTTTGTGTACCGGGTCAAGGGTGACAAGGTTGAAACCGTCCAGGTGCAGATGGTCTATCAAGGCAGCGGTCAGGACATCATCAAAGGCGTGAAACCAGGCGACGTGCTGGTCAGCGACGGTCAGTCGCGCCTCAAGCCCGGTTCGACGGTGCAGGTGCTGACTGACCCCGCGCAAATGGTGCAAACGGAGTCGAAGCCATGAAGGGCCACGGCTCGGTTTCCGCGTGGTGCATCGATCATCCGGTAGCGACGATCCTGCTGACGTTTGCCCTGGTACTGCTCGGCGTCATTGCGTTCCCACGGTTGCCCATCGCACCGCTGCCGGAAGCCGAATTCCCGACCATCCAGGTGGCCGCGCAACTGCCCGGCGCCAGCCCGGAAACCATGGCTTCCTCGGTGGCCACGCCGCTTGAAGTGCAATTCAGCGCCATTCCCGGCGTGACCCAGATGACCTCGAGTAGCGCCCTCGGCTCGACCAACCTGACCCTGCAATTCACCCTCGACAAAAGCATCGACACCGCCGCGCAGGAAGTGCAGGCCGCGATCAACACCGCCGCCGGCAAACTGCCCAAGGACATGCCGAACCTTCCGACCTGGCGCAAGGTCAACCCGGCCGACAGCCCGGTGCTGATTCTCAGCATCAACTCGACCCTGATGCCCGGCCCCGAACTCAGCGATCTGGTGGAAACCCTGCTGTCCCGTCAGATCAGCCAGATCGACGGTGTAGGCCAGATCAACATCACCGGCCAGCAACGTCCGGCGATTCGCGTTCAAGCCTCGGCAGACAAACTGGCCGCCATCGGCCTGACGCTGGCGGACATTCGTCTGGCGATCCAGAACACCAGCCTCAACCTGGCCAAAGGTGCGTTGTATGGCGAGTCGAGCATCTCGACGCTGTCGACCAACGATCAGTTGTTCCACCCCGAGGAATACAGCCAACTCATCGTTTCCTACAAGGACGGTGCACCGGTTCACCTGAAAGATGTCGCCAAAGTCGTCAACGGTTCGGAAGATGCCTACGTGCAAGCCTGGGCCGGTGACAAACCCGGGGTGAACCTGGTGATTTCACGGCAACCGGGGGCCAACATCGTCGAGACCGTGGATCGCATTCAGGCCGCCCTGCCCGCTCTCGAAGCGATGCTGCCGGCGTCGGTGCAGGTCAAAGTGCTGGTCGACCGAACCCAGACCATCCGCGCCTCGTTGCATGAGGTGGAAGTCACCCTGCTGATCGCGATCATGCTGGTGGTGGCGGTGATGGCGCTGTTCCTGCGTCAGTGGTCGGCGACGCTGATCGTGTCGGCTGTGCTGGGTGTGTCGCTGGTCGCCAGTTTTGCCCTGATGTACATCATGGGCTTCAGCCTGAACAACCTGACACTGGTGGCGATCGTGGTGGCCGTGGGGTTTGTGGTCGACGATGCGATTGTCGTAGTGGAGAACATTCACCGACACCTGGAGGCCGGCGACGGCATGCGCGAGGCGGCGATCAAGGGCGCCGGCGAGATTGGTTTTACCGTGGTCTCGATCAGTTTTTCGCTGGTGGCGGCGTTCATTCCGCTGCTATTCATGGGCGGCGTGGTCGGGCGGCTGTTCAAGGAATTCGCCCTGACGGCCACGTCTACGATCATGATTTCAGTGGTGGTGTCGCTGACGTTGGCGCCGACCCTCGCCGCGCTGTTCATGCGTGCGCCGGTGCATCACGCCCACAGCAAAAAAACCTTTGGCGAACGCTTGCTGGCCGGCTACGAAAAGCTCCTGCGCCGCGCCCTCGCCCATCAGAAATTGATGATCGGGGTGTTCGGCATGTCCCTGGCCCTGGCCATCGCCGGTTACATTTTTATCCCCAAAGGATTCTTCCCGGTGCAGGACACCGGTTTTGTCCTCGGCACCACCGAAGCCGCCGCCGATATTTCCTACGGCGACATGGTGAAAAAACACCTGGCGATGGCAGAAATCGTCGCGGCAGATCCAGCGGTCGCGGCGTTTTCCCACTCCGTCGGTGTGTCGGGCAGTAACCAGACCATCGCCAACGGCCGCTTCTGGATTTCCCTGAAAAAACGCAGCGAGCGCGACGTCTCGGCCAGCCAGTTCATCGACCGGATCCGTCCGCAACTGATGAAAGTCCCGGGCATCGTGCTGTACCTGCGCGCCGGCCAGGACATCAACCTCAGCTCCGGCCCGAGTCGCGCACAGTACCAATACGTGCTCAAGAGCAACGACGGCGCGACCCTCAGCACCTGGACCCAGCGCCTCACGGAAAAACTGCGCGCCAACCCGGCGTTCCGCGACATTTCCAATGACCTGCAACTGGGCGGCAGCATCACCCACATCAGCATCGACCGCAGCGCCGCCGCGCGTTTCGGCCTGACCGCCAGCGATGTCGACGAAGCGCTGTACGATGCGTTCGGTCAGCGGCAGATCAACGAATTCCAGACCCAGATCAACCAGTACAACGTGATCCTGGAACTGGACACCAGGCAACGCGGCAAAGCTGAAAGCCTCAATTATTTCTACCTGCGCTCGCCGCTCAGTGGGGAAATGGTGCCGCTGTCGGCGCTGGCGAAATTCGATGCGCCGACGGTTGGCCCGTTGTCGATCGCCCATGATGGGATGTTCCCGGCCGCCAACCTGTCGTTCAACCTGGCGCCCGGCGTGGCGCTTGGCGATGCGGTGATCATGCTCAACCAGGCCAAGGCCGAGATCGGCATGCCGGCCGCCATGAGCGGCAACTTCCAGGGCGCGGCCCAGGCGTTCCAGAGTTCGCTGGCCAGCCAGCCGTGGCTGATTCTGGCGGCGCTGGTGGCGGTGTACATCATTCTCGGCGTGCTCTACGAGAGCTTCGTCCACCCGTTGACCATCATCTCGACGCTGCCATCGGCGGGGCTCGGGGCGGTGATCATGCTGTGGATTTGCGGCCAGGATTTTTCGATCATGGCGCTGATCGGGCTGGTGCTGCTGATCGGCATCGTGAAGAAGAACGGCATCCTGATGATCGACTTCGCCCTCGACGCCCAACGCAACCGTGGCCTGCCGCCGGAAGAGGCGATTTTCCAGGCCTGCATCACGCGGTTCCGGCCGATCATCATGACCACCCTCGCCGCCCTGCTCGGCGCGCTGCCGCTGATGCTCGGCTACGGCACCGGCGCCGAACTGCGCCAGCCATTGGGGATCGCGGTAGTCGGCGGCTTGCTGGTGAGCCAGGCGCTGACGCTGTTCACCACTCCGGTCATATACTTGTGGCTGGAGCGACTATTTCATCGGCCCAAAAAACCAGCGCCCGTACCGGTGCTGGCGACCACAGACTGAGGCGGGGTCATGCGCGTTCTGATTATCGAAGACGAGGAAAAAACCGCGGACTATCTGCACCGCGGCCTGACGGAACAGGGTTACACCGTGGACCTGGCGCGGGACGGCGTTGAAGGCCTGCACCTGGCACTGGAAAGCGACTACGCGGTGATCGTCCTCGACGTGATGTTGCCGGGCCTCGACGGCTTCGGCGTGCTGCGCGCCTTGCGTGCGCGCAAGCAAACCCCGGTGATCATGCTCACCGCCCGCGAGCGTGTCGAAGACCGCATCAAAGGCCTGCGCGACGGCGCCGACGATTACCTCGGCAAACCGTTTTCCTTCCTCGAACTGGTGGCGCGCCTGCAAGCACTGACCCGGCGCAGCGGCGGCCATGAACCGGTGCAAGTGAGCATCGCCGACCTGTGGATAGATTTGATCAGCCGCAAGGCGACCCGCGCCGGCACGCGTCTGGACCTGACCGCCAAGGAGTTCTCGCTGCTCAGCGTGCTGGCCCGCCGGCAAGGGGAAATTCTCTCGAAAACGGCGATTGCGGAAATGGTCTGGGACATCAATTTCGACAGCGACGCCAACGTCGTCGAAGTCGCGATCAAACGCCTGCGCGCCAAACTCGACGGGCCGTTCGACGAGAAACTGCTGCACACGATCCGTGGCATGGGTTATGTGCTGGAGAGCCGTGGTGTCCAGTAATTCGATTGCCCTGCGCCTCAGTGGAATGTTCACGCTGGTGGCGCTTTTGGTGTTTCTGCTGATCGGCTGGGCGCTCTATCAGCAGGTCGACAAAGGCCTGGGTTTGCTGCCCGAAGCCGAACTGGACGCACGTTACAGCGTGCTCGAATCCACCGTCGGCCGTTACGGCACGCCCGAGCATTGGGTGAAGATCAACAACAAGCTCAAGCTGCTCGGCGAAGAAGACAAACGCATCAGTTTCTGGATCACCAGCGGCGATCCGCACTACGAATATGGCAACCCGACGCCGCAGATCCGCGCCTTCGCCGAAGGCCCGCTGGGCATGCGCGATTTGCAGTTGCCGGGCCAGCCTTATCCAATGAAAGTGCTGGTCAGCCAGTTCCCGGCCAAGGATCAACGCCCGCCGCTGCGCTTCATGATCGGCATCGACACCGAGACGTTTTTTCAAACCCAGCATCATCTGCTGATTGCGCTGATCAGCCTGGCGATTGTCGGCGTGCTGCTGGCCTCGGCACTCGGTTATTGGGTGGCGCGGATCGGCCTAAAGCCGTTGATCAAGTTGTCTCAGGAGGCTCAGCGCCTGGCGCCGCCGTTGCGCTCCGGGCGTTTGCGCTTATCGTCGTTGCCGCCGGAACTCAATCAGTTCGTCAACTCCTTCAACTCCACCCTGGAGCGGGTCGAACAGGCTTACTCGCGGCTTGAGTCGTTCAATGCCGACGTCGCTCATGAGCTGCGCTCACCACTGACCAATCTGATTGGTCAGACTCAGGTTGCGCTGACGCGCGGGCGTTCGGCGGAACACTATTTCGAAGTGCTGCAATCGAATCTTGAGGAGCTTGAGCGACTGCGTTCGATCATCAACGACATGCTGTTCCTCGCCAGTGCGGATCAGGGCAGCAAGGCCACCAAACTGACGTCCACCTCGCTGGCGGATGAAGTGGCGACGACGCTGGAGTATCTGGATTTCATTCTTGAAGACGCGCAGGTTCAAGTGCAGGTCCGTGGCGATGCGCAGGTACGGATCGAGATCGCGCATCTGCGTCGAGCGCTGATCAACTTGCTGAGCAACGCGGTGCAACACACCGAGCCCGGGCAGGTGATTCAGGTGCAGATCGACGTCGAGGACCATCAAGTCAGCATCGGCGTGGCAAACCCCGGTGCACCGATTGCCAACGAACATCTGCCGCGATTGTTCGAGCGCTTCTACCGGGTCGATGCGTCGCGCAGCAACAGTGGCAACAACCACGGCCTGGGGCTGGCGATCGTCAAGGCGATTGCGTTGATGCACGGCGGGGATGTGTTTGTGCGCAGTGACCACGGCATGAATACCTTCGGTATTCACCTTCCTGTCTGATCTTTCGTAGATCTGTAGGAGCCGGCTTGCTGGCGATCGGTCTTAAGTTCTGTGATGTTTTTGAAGACGCCATCGCCAGCAAGCCGGCTCCTACAGGTAGTGATCTTTGCTTATCCCGCAACAGTCCTTTATTGAATTGGCTCTGTTTCCCATCGGCCAGGATCCTTATCTTTGCGCCACCAAACAGCACTTGCCAAGCAAGAAGGTTTTAAAGATGTCCAACACTATGGGTATTGCCAGCGCTTTCGTTTTGTCCTCTTTGTTCCTCTCTCCATTCGCCATGGCTGAAGAGTCGCAGTCCTTCGTCGCACACAATGCAGCGCGCGCTGCAGCGTTTGAAGAACATCAGAGCGAAATGACGGCCAAGGCGCAGGGCGCTGCGCAAACCCCTCAAGCGTCGACCATTCAGGCCCAGCCACGGGTCGAGAAAGATAGCTGATCGCTCACATCGCTCTATTTCCCTCGACACTTTTCGTCGGCTCTTCCTGTTGAAAAGTTGTCTTCAAAGCCGCTGCTATCAGCGGCTTTTTTTTGTTGTGGTTCAAATGCTGTCCGGTTCGTCTTCCCTGACAAGAAACATCCCGCACTTCAAAACATTGAAGTGTTCAGTAGACCCAAGGAGCTGTACCGCTAGTGCGTTTCCCTCAAAGATTCAATCCGCTGTTCATTGCAATCGCCGTAACGATGCCGATCAACGCCAAGGCCGCCGATCAAGAAGGTTTTGTCGAAGGTTCGAGCCTCAACCTCAATGCTCGCAACTACTACATGAACCGCAACCGCCTGCAGCAGGCGGACGACAACATTGAATGGGGCCAGGGTTTCCTGGGGGTCTTCGAATCGGGTTTTACCGAAGGCACCGTCGGTTTCGGTCTGGATGCCCACGCCATGCTCGGGCTCAAGCTCGACGGCGGTGGCGGCACCGATAATTCGAGCATCCTGCCGGTCGGCGATGGCAATGGCAAAGCGCCGGGGTCGTTTTCGACGGCGGGTGGCACGCTGAAAATGCGCGCCTTCGATACCGAGCTGAAGGCCGGTGATCTGTTTCTCGCCAACCCGGTGATCGCCGGCGGCGAGACGCGCATGCTGCCGCAGACCTTTCGCGGCGTCAGCTTGACCAATCACAGCTTCGACGGTTTTCTGATCGAAGGTGGCCAGGCGAGTTTCACCAAGCCCTACAACCAAAGCGGTCATACGCGCATCGGCACGTCCTATGGCAGCCTCGCCGAGGGCGACGAAAGCCAGCACCTGAACTGGGCCGGCGTGGCCTGGAGCGGCCTGCCGGGGTTGACCAGCAGCCTTTACGCCGCCGAACTCAAGGACATCTGGAACCAGTATTACTACGATCTGGATTACACCTACGCGCTGAACGAACTGATCAGTCTCAATCCGGGCCTGCACGTTTATCACACGCAGGACACCGGCGATGCGCTGCTGGGCAACATCGACAACAACACTTACAGCCTGCATTTCACCGTTGGCGTGGGCAATCACAGCGTCACCGCCGCGTACCAGCGGGTCAACGGCAACACGCCGTTCGACTACATCAGCCAGGGCGACAGCATTTTTCTCGACAACTCCCAGCAGTATTCCGACTTCAATGGCCCGAATGAACGCTCGTGGAAACTCAAGTACGCCTACGACTTTATCGGACTCGGCCTACCCGGCCTGACCTCGGCGGTGTCTTACTCTCGGGGCGAGCTGGACCTGACCAAAGCCGATCCAGACAGCCGCGGCTACGCCTCGTGGTACAGCGCCGACGGCAAAAATGCCAAGCACTGGGAGCGTGACATTGATCTGAAGTACGTGGTCCAGGGCGGCAAGGCCAAGGATCTGTCGGTACGCATGCAATGGGCCACCAACCGTGGCGGCAAGGGCTACGGCGCGCTGGATCAAGACACCGACGAATACCGGCTGATCGTCGACTACCCGCTGAATGTCTTCTAAGCTTCGCTAAGCAAAAGGCCAGCATTTTTTGCTGGCCTTTTTTTTATCCGGCCTTTATACAAGCCCTCTGGACGCGACCGGTTTCTGGGACTCTGCCCGACTCTTGTAAAAAACTTTCATAACACCTTATTTGCAGAAGCCAGAACCATGAGTGTGAGCAGTGTGAAATCTCAAGATCCGATCGGGTCGACACGATCGGAGCGACTTCTGATTCTCGGCAGTGTGCTGTTGGTGATTGCGATACTCAGCATCGTGACGTTTCTGCTGATCCGTGAGCGCGCCAACGCCGAATTGTCCGCCGCTCGCGCCGCCAACAACATCGTGCAATTGATCGACGCCGACGTGCTGCGCAATGTCGAACTCTATGATATTTCCCTGCTGGGCTTGATCGCCGCCTCCCAGCGAGAGGATCTCAAGAGCGTATCTCCAGCCATTCGCCATATGGCCTATTTCGACCGCGCCACTGCCGCGCCGTACAAGGGCAATATTTTGTTGCTCGACAATAAGGGCGACGTGATCGCCGACTCGGCTTCGGTGGAGCCCAGGCAAGGCAACTACGCCGATCGCGAATACTTTCAATCTCACGTGAACAACCCGGACCCGGGCATGTTCATCAGCCCCCCCTTTAGAGCCAGGTCGCCCGAACAGGATTGGCGTATCAGTTTCAGTCGACGGCTGAGCGGCTCCCAGGGTGAGTTTCTGGGAGTAGCCGAAGCCGCCATGCGCTTGAGTTACTTCGATCAGTTGTTCAACAGTTTGAGCATCGGCCGCGATAGCACGGTCAATCTGATCAGCAAGAATGGGATTCTCCTGGCCCAGCAACCACGCCTGGCCGAAGAGCTGATTGGCAAGGATTTCAGTAATCGCCCCAATTTCCAGCGCATCGTCAAAGAAGGCAATGGCAGCTTCACCAGCATGTCCGATCGATACCGTGACAAGCGTCTGTACACCTTTTCCAAGGTCGGAAATTTGCCACTGATCGTCATCGTTGCGCTGTCCAGTGATGAAGTTTTTGCGGCCTGGAAGCGCACGGCAGTGGTGGTCAGCTCTGCAACCGTAGCCTTGTGCGTAAGCCTGCTGTGGCTGACGTGGTTGCTACGCCGTGAGTTGCGCCGGCGTCACAACGCCGAACACGAGCTGGCACAACTGGCCGCCACAGATGCCTTGACCGGTGTAGCCAACCGCCGAACGCTCGATCAAACCCTGCGCCATGAGTGGTTTCGCGCGCAACGCTCCGGCAAACCGCTGTCGGTGTTGATGATCGATGCCGACCACTTCAAGGCGTTCAACGATCAACATGGCCATCAGGCGGGTGACGATGCGCTACGGGCACTGGCCAAGGTGATCGCCGAGAACGTGCGGCGCCCAACGGATCTGGTCGCCCGCTACGGGGGGGAGGAGTTCTCGGTGGTGCTGGCGGAAACGGACAGCGCAGGCGCGCGGCAAATTGCTGAACACATTCGGTCTGCGGTGGAACAACTGCCGTTTGTGGCGGGCGTGGAATCGCCGATTACTGTCAGTATCGGCATCAGCACCTGGACTTCGACGACTGATACCAGCCTTGAACAGTTGCTGATTGCGGCGGACAAAGCGCTGTATCAGGCCAAGGAAAGTGGGCGCAATCGGGTGGTGGCTACGGAGTGAGATCTTTGCTGTAGCGGCCGGCCTCTTCGCGGGCAAGCCTCGCTCCTACAAGTGCAATGCGTACCCTGTAGGAGCGAGGCTTGCTCGCGAAGGGGCCAGAAAAAACACCGCATAACTTTCCCGCAGGCATAAAAAAAGGCCACCCGAAGGCAGCCTTTAAAAACTAGAGAGGTTTTTACTTACACCGCCGCAACCGGACGCATGTAAGAGATCGGTGCAGTGCTGGCGTCTTCGAAAGTCACGACTTCCCAAGCATCTGGCTGCTCAATCAACTTGCGCAGCAGCTGGTTGTTCAATGCATGTCCGGACTTGAAGCCCTTGAACTCACCAATCAGGCTATTGCCCAGCAGGTAGAGGTCACCAATTGCATCGAGGATCTTGTGCTTCACGAATTCGTCTTCATAGCGAAGGCCGTCTTCGTTCAGTACACCATCCGCGTCGACCACAATAGCGTTTTCAACGCTGCCGCCGAGTGCGAGGTTGTGCTTGCGCAGGTACTCGATGTCACTCATGAAACCAAAGGTACGGGCGCGGCTGACTTCTTTTACGAACGAAGTGCTGGAAAAATCCACGCTTGCACTTTGTGTGCGGTTACGGAAAACCGGGTGATCGAAATCGATCTCGAAACTCACCTTGAAGCCTTCGAAAGGGACGAAAGTGGCGCGCTTGTCGCCGTCTTCCACTGTCACTTCCCGCAGGATCCGGATGAACTTCTTGGCTGCGTCCTGTTCTTCCAGGCCGGCCGATTGAATCAGGAAAACGAAAGGTCCAGCGCTACCATCCATGATCGGGACTTCGGACGCGGAGAGCTCGACGTAGGCGTTATCGATGCCCAGGCCGGCCATGGCCGAGAGCAAGTGCTCAACCGTGTCCACTTTCACGTCACCGTTGACCAGCGTCGTCGACATAGTTGTCTCGCCGACGTTGGCAGCACGAGCCGGGATCTCGACCACTGGATCGAGGTCGGCACGGCGAAAGACGATTCCGGTGTCGATCGGTGCAGGCTTGAGGGTCAGGTATACCTTCTCCCCGGAGTGCAGACCTACACCGGTGGCACGGATAATATTTTTCAGTGTGCGTTGTTTAATCATGGCTTGGGCCGCTTCAGCGCAAATTGCGAACTGGTATCAACAAAGGCTGGCGATGATAGCAGACCAGACCTTTGCTGAACACCAATCACCTTCATAGCCCTGATACATTCCATTAATCGGCCTGACGACGCAGGAAAGCCGGGATGTCCAGGTAGTCCAGATCATCTTGCGGATTCATCTTCGCGGCAGTCGCAGCACCGGCCTGAGCCTGGTTGCGCATGACGGTCGGACGGTCCAGGTCACGGTAGTTCACCGCTGGAGCTTCCTGACGAGCGGGAGCCGATTGTTGCGGTTGCGGCGCCATGGAAGTGTGAACGGTATTGTCGATGACCTTCACAGGCTTCTCGATTTTCGCGCCCAGACCAGTGGCAACGACTGTTACGTGCAGCTCGTCGCGCATGTCCGGATCGATAACGGTACCGACCTTGACCATCGCGTGCTCGGAAGCGAAGGCTTCGATGATGCTACCCACGTCGGAGTACTCACCCAGGGACAGGTCAGGACCGGCGGTGATGTTCACCAGAATGCCGCGTGCACCTTGCAGGTTCACGTCTTCCAGCAGCGGGTTGCGAATGGCCGCTTCGGTGGCTTCGCGTGCACGGTTCGGACCGCTGGCGCAGCCAGTGCCCATCATCGCCATGCCCATTTCGCTCATCACGGTACGGACGTCGGCGAAGTCGACGTTGATCATGCCCGGACGCTTGATGATGTCGGAGATACCGCGAACGGCACCGGCCAGTACATCGTCTGCCTTGGCGAACGCCGACAGCAGGCTGGCGTCTTTACCGAGGATGGTCAGCAGCTTCTCGTTGGGAATGGTGATCAACGAGTCGACGCTTTCCGACAGCAGGCGGATGCCTTCGTCGGCCAGTTGCATACGCTTGCGACCTTCGAACGGGAACGGACGGGTCACCACCGCAACGGTGAGGATCCCCATTTCCTTGGCCACTTCAGCAATGATCGGCGCAGCACCGGTACCGGTACCGCCGCCCATGCCGGTGGTGATGAACACCATGTTGGTGCCCTGCAGGACTTCGGCAATGCGCTCGCGATCTTCGAGAGCGGCCTGACGACCTACTTCAGGGTTGGCGCCGGCACCGAGACCTTTGGTCACGCTGGTGCCCAGTTGCAGGATGGTCCGCGCGCTGATGCTCTTCAGCGCCTGGGCATCAGTGTTGGCGCAGATGAATTCAACGCCTTCAATGTTGCTCTTGACCATGTGATTGACAGCGTTGCCGCCGCCTCCGCCAACACCGATAACCTTAATGACCGGGCTTGCGGGGATGTTGTCTACGAGTTCGAACATTTTCCCTCTCCTTTGATTCTCTAGTTTTTTCGCCTACTGCCTGTATCTACAACGGTGCTGCGGTAATTCTTCAGAAGTTGCCTTGTACCCAGCTCTTGATGCGATCGAGCAAGGCGGCTTTCGGTTCGTCATTGCTGTAGCTGTCGCGGCTGCTGATGCCCGAGAACGAAATCCCGTCGGACTGCTTCTGCAGGCCGTACATCAACAGGCCGACGCCGGTGGAATAAATCGGGTTGCGCACCACGTCGTCGAGACCCTTCACGCCATGCGGCACGCCCAGGCGGACCGGCATGTGGAAAATCTCTTCGGCCAGTTCGACCGCACCTTCCATCTTCGACGTACCACCGGTCAGCACGATGCCGGCCGGGATCAGGTCTTCGTAGCCACTGCGACGCAGTTCGGCCTGGATCAGCGTGAACAGCTCGTCGTAACGCGGCTCGACCACTTCGGCCAGGGCCTGGCGGGACAGCTCGCGCGGTGGACGGTCGCCAACGCTCGGGACCTTGATGGTTTCACCGGCACCGGCCAGCTTGGCCAGGGCACAGGCGTAGCGAATCTTGATTTCTTCGGCGTACTGGGTCGGGGTGCGCAACGCCATGGCGATGTCGTTGGTCACCTGATCGCCCGCAATCGGGATCACAGCGGTGTGACGGATCGCGCCTTCAGTGAAGATCGCGATGTCGGTGGTGCCACCGCCGATGTCCACCAGGCACACGCCCAGCTCTTTCTCGTCGTCGGTCAGTACCGAGTACGCGGACGCCAGTTGCTCGAGAATGATGTCGTCGATTTCCAGACCGCAGCGGCGCACGCACTTTTCAATGTTCTGTGCGGCGTTGACGGCGCAGGTGACCACGTGGACCTTGGCTTCCAGACGTACGCCGGACATGCCCAGAGGCTCACGTACGCCTTCCTGGTTATCGATCACGTAATCCTGCGGCAGGGTGTGCAGCACGCGCTGGTCAGCCGGGATCGCCACAGCCTGGGCAGCGTCGAGAACGCGCTCAAGGTCGGCGGAGCTGACTTCGCGATCACGAATCGCCACGATGCCGTGGGAGTTCAGGCTGCGGATGTGATTACCGGCCACACCGACGAACGCCGAGTGGATCCGGCAACCGGCCATCAGCTGCGCTTCTTCGATGGCGCGCTGGATCGATTGCACGGTGGACTCGATGTTCACCACCACGCCTTTTTTCAGGCCGCGGGACGGATGAGTGCCGATCCCGACGATTTCCAGCGTGCCGTCGTCCGAGACCTCGCCTACCAGCGCCACCACCTTGGAGGTGCCGATATCGAGACCGACGATCATTTTGCCGCTTTGCACGTTTGCCATGGGTCCTGCCTCTCTTAATTCTTCGCGACAGCGGGTTGGGCTGTCGTAGGCGCTACAGGTTCCCGCCAGCCAACAGCGAGGCCGTTGGCGTAGCGCAGATCGATGCGCGCAATGTTCGTAATCTGTTCTTTAAGCGTCTTGTCGTAGATGGCAATGAAGCGGCGCATCTTTTCCACCAGGTTGCCGCGGCCCAGCAGCAGTTCGATCCCCGGGCCCGAACTGCCGGCACCGGTGGTCAGGAACCAGCTGCCTCGTTCACGCAACTCCAGGCGTGCAATCGAGAAGCCCAACGGCCTGAGCATCTGGCTCAGCACCTGGTATTGCTGCATCACTTGCTGCTGAGCCCGTTGTGGGCCGAACAGCTGTGGCAAGTGTTCGTAGTTCGCCAGCTCACGCGGGGTGAACGCCTGACCCTGGTTGTTCAACAGCGATTCGTCGCCCCAACGGGCCACCGGCAGTTGTTCTTCCAGGCGGATCACCACTTGATCCGGCCACACCCGACGCACTTCGGCGTGGGCAATCCATGGCATCTGTTCCAGCTCGGTGCGCATGCTCGCCAGGTCGATAGTGAAGAAGCTCGACGCCACGTACGGGGCGATTCGCTGCTGCACCGCTTGCTGGCTGATGTAACTCAGGTCGCCCTGCACCGCGATCTTGGTGATTGGCCGGTCGGCGTACGGCAGCAAACGCTGTGCGCCTTCGTAAGTGCCAAACCCCAGTGCGACCAGCAGCACCGGCCAGAACAGGCTTTTCAGAAAACCAAAATTGGCTTTCGGCAGGCGCGCAGACATCGGCTCTTTGGCCACCATTCGGCTGGCACCCCGCGGCACCGGCTTGCGGCCGGGTGCTGGAGGGGGCTGATGTCTTAGCTGTGCGCCTTGCATGGTCTTACCCTCGAACCTCAACACTGGCGGCCAGGATCGCCAGGACCAATTGCTGGAAATCCAGACCGGCGGCACGGGCCGCCATCGGGACCAGACTGTGATCGGTCATGCCCGGTGCGGTGTTGACTTCCAGGAACCAGAACTGCCCGTCGGCGTCCTGCATCACGTCAGCCCTGCCCCAACCGGCGATACCCAGCGCCTCACAGGCTTTCGCCGTGAGGTCCATCAGTTCTTTTTCCTTGTTGCTGTCGAGGCCGCATGGGATCCGGTACTGGGTATCGGAGGCCACGTACTTGGCGTCGTAGTCGTAGAAACTGTGCGTCGTGCCCAGGGCAATCGGTGGCAACACCTGGTCACGCAGGGTGGCGATGGTGAACTCCGGACCTTGAATCCATTGCTCGACCAACACTTGCGAATCGTAGGTACTGGCCGCTTTCCACGCGTCGATCAACTCCGGCGCGGAAGTCACTTTGGCCATCCCGATACTTGAACCTTCATGGGCCGGTTTGACGATCAAAGGGAAGCCCAGTTCCGTCGCCGCCGAAATACAATCGGCCTCGGAACTCAGTACCGCGTGGCGTGGCGTCGGAATGCCGAGGCTGTGCCACACCTGCTTGGTCCGCAGCTTGTCCATGGCCAGCGCCGACGCCAGAATGCCGCTGCCGGTGTACGGAATGCCCAGGCATTCCAGCAGGCCTTGCATGCTGCCGTCTTCACCGCCACGACCGTGGAGAATGATGAACGCGCGGTCGATTTTCTCGTTGAGCAAACGCTGCAACAGGTCATCACCGACATCGAGACCGAACGCGTCCACACCGGCGCTTTGCAGCGCTGCGAGAACCGCGTTGCCCGACTTCAGGGAAACTTCACGCTCCGCACTCTTGCCGCCGAACAGCACGGCAACGCGGCCGAAGTCTTTCGGCGCGACAGTGGAGACGAGGTTGGCGTAAGCAGCAGTCATTTCAACTTCCCCACGCTTGGCGCGGCAACGGCGCCAGCGAACAACGGACTCTTCAACAGTTTCGGTGCGAGACCGCCGATATCACCGGCGCCCTGGCACAGCAGGATGTCGCCGGCACGCAGCAGCGGCTTGACGACAGGCGCGAGGTCGACACCGCGCTCGATGTAGATCGGGTCGAGCTGACCGCGCTGACGGATGCTGTTGCACAGCTTGCGGCTGTCGGCACCCGGGATCGGCTCTTCGCCGGCCGGATAGACTTCCATCAGCAACAGCACGTTGGCGTCGGCCAGTACATTGACGAAATCGTCGTACAGGTCGCGGGTGCGGCTGTAACGGTGCGGCTGGTAGACCATCACCAGGCGGCGCTCCGGCCAGCCACCACGCACGGCCTTGATCACGGCCGCGACTTCGGTCGGGTGGTGACCGTAGTCGTCGACCAGCATCACGCTGCCGTCTTCGACCGGCAGTTCGCCATAGACCTGGAAGCGTCGGCCGACACCCTGGAACCCGGACAGGCCCTGGACGATGGCTTCATCGCTGACGCCTTCGTCAGTGGCGATGCAGATGGTGGCCAGCGCGTTCAGCACGTTGTGGTTGCCCGGCATGTTCACCGAGACATCCAGCGGCTCGCGGTCAGGACGCAGCACGGTGAAGAAAGTCTGCATGCCCTGCTGACGCACATTGATCGCGCGCACATCGCAGTCATCGCCGAAGCCGTACGTGACGACCGGACGTTTGACCTGCGGCAGAATTTCACGCACCACCGGATCGTCCAGGCACACCACCGCCAGACCGTAGAACGGCAGGTTGTGCAGGAACTCGACGAAGGTTTTCTTCAGTTTGTTGAAGTCACCGTCGTAGGTCGCCATGTGGTCGGCGTCGATGTTGGTGACCACGGCCACCAGCGGCTGCAAGTGCAGGAAACTGGCGTCGCTTTCGTCGGCTTCGGCGATCAGGTAGCGGCTGGTGCCGAGCTGGGCATTGGTGCCCGCGGCATTCAGACGACCACCGATGACGAACGTCGGATCGAGGCCACCGGCCGCAAATACCGAAGCGATCAGGCTGGTGGTGGTGGTTTTGCCGTGGGTACCGGCGACGGCGATGCCGTGGCGATAGCGCATCAGCTCGGCCAGCATCTCGGCACGCGGCACCACCGGAATACGGCGTTCAAGCGCAGTGGCGACTTCCGGGTTGGAGGTGTTCACCGCGCTCGATACCACCAGCACGTCGGCGGCAGCGGCGTTCTCGGCACGGTGGCCGATAAAAATCTGGGCGCCGAAAGATTCGAGACGCTCGGTGACCGGCGAAGCTTTCAGGTCGGAACCGGACACTTCATAGCCCAGGTTCAGCAACACTTCGGCGATCCCGCACATGCCCACGCCGCCGATACCGACGAAGTGGATGCGACGGATGCGGCGCATTTCCGGGTGCGGCATGGCTTTCTGATTCTCAACCATGGGCCACCTCCAGGCAGGTATCGACCACGTTACGGGTCGCATCGGGTTTGGCCAGGCGGCGTGCCGCAGTGGCCATGTCGGTGAGTCGTTGTGGTTGCATCAAGACCTCTGTCAGGCGTGCGGCAAGATCCGCTGCGCCAGTCGTTCTTTGCGGCATCAGGAAGGCAGCGCCTTCACGGGCCAAATAATCGGCGTTGCGGGTCTGGTGATCGTCGATCGCGTGGGGCAAAGGCACCAGCATCGAGGGCAGACCGGCGGCAGCCAGTTCACTGATGGTCAGCGCGCCTGCGCGGCACACCACCAGGTCGGCCCAGCCATAGGCGTGGGCCATGTCTTTGATGAAAGGCTGCACTTGCGCCTCGACGCCAGCCGCGCGATAGCGCTCTGCAGTCACTTCATCGTGGTTTTTCCCAGCCTGATGGAACACGTCCGGGCGCAGGTCGGGGGCGACGTGCGACAGGGCTTCAGGCAGTAATTTGTTCAACGGTTCTGCGCCCAGGCTTCCGCCGAGGATCAGCAAACGCGCCTTGCGACCGGCCAGGGCAGGTCGCGGTGTGTCGAGGAACAGCTCGGTGCGCACCGGGTTACCGGTGGTCCGTCGGCTGTCCGACAGGGTAAAGGTGTCGGGGAACGCTTCACAGACTCGGGCGGCCAACGGCACCAGCAACCGATTGGCGGTACCGGCCACGGCGTTCTGTTCGTGAACGATCACCGGCACGCCGGCCAGTTTGGCTGCAACGCCGCCGGGACCGGTCACATAACCACCAAAACCGACCACGCACACCGGCCGCAACTGGCGAATGATCGCCCGCGCCTGCCAGACGGATTTGAGCAACATCAACGGCGCCTTGAGCAGGGACAACTTGCCCTTGCCGCGCAGACCGCTGGCGTTGATCCGGTGCAGCTCGATGCCGGCCATCGGCACCAGGTCATTTTCGATGCCACGCGGCGTGCCAAGCCAATGCACGGTGTAACCGCGGGCCTGGAACTCGCGAGCGCAAGCCAGTGCCGGGAACACGTGTCCGCCGGTGCCGCCTGCCATGATCAATACGTTAGCGCCCATGGGTCGGCTCCTCGGCGAAGTCGCTCTCATGGAACTCCATCTCCTCACTGCCCAGGTGGGTTCGACTCTCCCACTCAATGCGCAGCAACAAGCCGAGACAGGCACAGCAGATCACCAACGAACTGCCGCCATAACTGAGGAACGGCAAGGTCAGGCCTTTGGTTGGCAGCAGGCCGACGTTCACCCCGATATTGATCAGGAACTGACCAATCCACAGGAACGACAGACCGTATGCGATATAGGCAGCGAAGAACTGCTTGGCCTTCTCGGCCCAATAACCGATGTACATGCCGCGAATACAGACAAAGACGAACAGCGCCACGGTGCACAGGGAACCCACGGCACCCAGCTCTTCGGCCAGAACCGAGAACACGAAGTCGGTGTGGGCTTCCGGCAGGTAGAACTGTTTCTGCACGCTGTTGCCCAGGCCTACGCCCAGCCACTCGCCGCGACCGAACGCGATCAATGCTTGCGACAACTGATAACCGGCGCCGAACTGGTCGGCCCACGGGTCGGCAAAGTTGGTCAGACGCGCCATCCGGTATGGCTGCACCTGAATCAACAACACCACCGCCGCAACCGCCAGGACCACCATCAACGAGAACCGGAACAGCCCGACCCCGCCAAGGAACAGCATCGCCGCAGCCGCCCCCATCATCACGACAGTGGCACCGAAGTCCGGCTCCATCAGCAACAGGCCCGCCATCGGCAGCAGCACGATGAACGGCTTGAAGAAACCCATCCAGCTTTCACGCACTTCTTTCTGGCGACGCACCAGATAACCGGCGAGGTAGATCACCACGAACACCTTGGCAATCTCGGAAGGCTGAACGTTGAAGAAACTGAAACCGATCCAGCGCATCGAACCGTTCACTTCACGGCCGATCCCCGGAATGATCACCATCACCAGCAAGCCGAACGCACCGATCAGCATCAGCCAGCCCAGGCGTTGCCAGGTGGCGATCGGAATCATCATGGTAACGATGCAGGCAGACAGGCCCAGCACCACGTAGATCAAGTGGCGAGTCATGTAGTACAGGGCACTGCCCGACTGCACGGCGCCCACTTCGGTCGAAGCCGAGGCGATCATGACCAGTCCGAGGCCGAGCAAGGCCAGGCAACCGGCGAGCATCGGAAAATCGAGATCGATGCCGCGCCCGGTGATGAGCGGCGAAGGAAACGGCTTGATGATGTTGAGCAGGCTCATGCCAGATCCTCCACTGCCTGGACGAACTGGTGACCACGGTCTTCATAATTCTTGAACATGTCGAAGCTGGCGCAGGCCGGCGACAACAACACCACGTCGCCCGGTTGCGCAGCGGCGCGGCATTGCTCCACCGCTTCGACCAGCGAAGCAGCGCGGATCAGCGGCACGGCGTCGCCAATGGCCTCACCGATCTTGTCGGAGTCGCGGCCCATCAGTATCACGGCGCGGCAGTTGGCCGCCACCGGATCACGCAGATCATTGAACTCGGCACCCTTGCCGTCGCCACCGGCGATCAGCACGACCTTGCCGTCGATGTCCGCGCCCAGGCCTTCGATGGCGGCCAGTGCGGCGCCGACGTTGGTGGCTTTGGAATCGTTGTAGTAGCTCACGCCGTCCAGGTCACGAACCCACTGGCAGCGATGTTCGAGACCGGCGAACGTGCGCAGGCTCGACAGCATGGCGTCGAACGGCAGGCCGACCGCGTGGCCCAGGGCCAGCGCCGCCAAGGCATTCGACTGATTGTGGGCGCCGCGAATTTTCAGCTCGCGCACCGGCATCAGGTTCTGGAATTCGAAGGCGAGGTATTTCTCGCCGTCTTCTTCGCGGATACCAAACGCCTTGAAATCGGGTTTGCTCAAACCGAAGGTCCAGCAGGGCTGACCTTCGCCCATCAACGGACGGCTCAGGGCGTCCTGACGGTTGACCACGAACTGCTTGGCGCCACGGAAAATCCGGTGCTTGGCCAGGTGATAGGCTGGCAGGCCGCTGTAGCGGTCCATGTGGTCTTCGCTGACGTTGAGCACGGTTGCCACTTCGGCGTTGAGCTGGTCGGTGGTTTCGAGCTGGAAGCTCGACAGTTCCATCACGTACAACTCGATGTCATCGCGAAGCAGGTCCAGCGCCGGCGTGCCGAGGTTGCCGCCGACAGCGACGCGCTTGCCGGCCGCAGCCGCCATCTCGCCCACCAGCGTGGTCACGGTGCTTTTCGCATTGGAGCCGCTGATGGCGACAATCGGCGCCTTCGCGTTACGCGCGAACAGCTCGATGTCGCCGGACAGCTTCACGCCACGAGCGGCGGCCGCCTGCAGGGCCGGGGTCGCCAGCGCCAGGCCGGGGCTCACATAGAGCTCATCGGCGCGGCACAGGAATTCGACGTCCAGCTCGCCACAACGCACTTCCACGTGCGGATAGTCACGCTTGAGCGTGGCCAGTTCCGGTGGATTTTCCCGCGTATCGGCCACGGCAAACGACGTGCCCCGGTTCGCCAGGAAGCGAACCAGGGACATGCCGCTCTTGCCGAGGCCGACAACGATGCGGAAGTGGTCAGAAGCGATCAGAGACACGAGTTTCTACCTCAGCTTCAGGGTGGCAAGGCCGACCAGCACGAGAATCACGGTGATGATCCAGAAACGGACGATCACACGCGGCTCGGGCCAGCCCTTGAGTTCAAAGTGGTGGTGAATCGGCGCCATGCGGAACACACGGCGACCGGTCAGTTTGAAGGAGGCAACCTGAATGACGACTGACAGGGTCTCCATCACGAACACGCCGCCCATGATGAACAGGACGATTTCCTGACGGACGATCACCGCGATGGTGCCCAGGGCCGCGCCCAGCGCCAGCGCGCCGACGTCGCCCATGAAGACTTGTGCCGGGTAGGTGTTGAACCAGAGGAAGCCGAGGCCCGCACCGATCAACGCACCGCAGAACACGATCAGTTCACCGGCGCCGGGTACGTACGGGATCAGCAGGTATTCGGCGAATTTCACGTTACCCGACAGGTAGCAGAAGATCCCCAGGCCACCACCGACCATCACGGTCGGCATGATCGCCAGGCCGTCGAGGCCGTCGGTCAGGTTGACCGCGTTGCTCGAACCGACGATCACGAAGTAAGTCAGCACGATGAAACCTGCGCCCAGCGGAATGCTGTAGTCCTTGAGCATTGGCAGGATCAGGGTGGTTTCGACCGGCGTCGCGGCGGTCATATAGAGGAAGATCGCCGCGCCGAGGCCAAACACCGACTGCCAGAAATACTTCCAGCGGCTCGGCAGGCCTTTGGAGTTTTTCTCGATGACCTTGCGATAGTCATCGACCCAGCCGATGGCACCGAACAGCAACGTCACCAGCAACACGGTCCACACATAGCGGTTGCTCAGATCAGCCCAGAGCAAGGTGCTGACGCCGATGGACGACAGGATCAGCGCGCCACCCATGGTCGGGGTGCCGGATTTGGACAGGTGCGATTGCGGGCCGTCGTTACGAACGGATTGACCGATCTGACGGTTCTGCAACGTGCGGATCATCCACGGGCCATAGCACAGCGACAAAACCAGCGCGGTCAGCACACCGAGAATCCCGCGCAGGGTCAGGTACTGAAAGACCGCGAAGCCTTTGTAGAACTGTTGCAGATACTCCGCTAGCAGCAGCAGCATTAATGTTTCTCCAGACTGGACCCGCACAAAGCGGCGACGATGTTTTCCATCGCAGCGCTGCGCGAGCCCTTGATCAAAATGGTGGTGTTTGTGTCTTGCTCGGCGCCGAGGGCCTTGATCAGTTCAGCCTGAGTGGTGAAGTGATAAGCCTGCTCGCCAAAAGCGTTTACGGCGTGAGTCATCAACGGCCCGACCGCGTAAAGCGCTGAAACCTTGCCACGGGCATACTCGCCCACGTCGCGGTGCCCCTGCTCCGCCCAGTCGCCCAACTCGCCGATATCCCCGAGCACCAGAACGGTGCGGCCGGAAAAGCCGGCGAGTATATCAACGGCCGCGCACATCGAGGTGGGGTTCGCGTTGTAAGTGTCATCGATCACGCGCATGCCATTGCTGGCCAGTTGCGCGACGGTACGGCCCTTGACCGGCTGCACCGCGCCGAGGCCGGCGGCGATGCCGGACAGCGACACGCCCAAGGCGTGCGCGGCAGCGGCGGCGGCCATGGCATTGGCGACGTTATGAGTGCCGAGCAGGTTCAGTTGAACGCGCTCCACACCGCCAGGACTGTGCAGATTAAACGCCGGGCAACCGCGCGCATCGCGGTCCAGATCGCTGGCATAGAAGTCGGCGCTGACGTTGCTCAGGGCAAAGGTCAGCACTTTGCGACCGGCGGCGCGGGTCTTCCAGATGTCGAAGGCCTTGTCGTCAAGATTGAGCACGGCGATGCCATCGGCCGCCAGCCCTTCAATAATCTCGCCCTTGGCTTCCACGATTTTTTCCGGCCCGCCGAACTCGCCAACGTGGGCGGTCCCGGCATTGTTGAGCACGGCCACGTGGGGCTTGGTCATGCCAACGGTGTAGGCAATTTCGCCGAGCCGCGAAGCACCCAACTCAATCACGGCGGCGGTATGTTCCGGCGCGAGCTCAAGCAAGGTCAGCGGCACGCCGAGGTCATTGTTCAGGTTGCCACGGGTCGCCAACACCGGACCGCGTGTGCGCAGGATGCTCGCAAGCATTTCCTTGACCGTGGTCTTGCCGCTGGAGCCGGTGATGGCGGCGACTGGGTGAGTAAACGCAGCACGGTTCATCGCCCCCAGTTGCCCCAGGGCCTGACGGGCGTCCTTGACCAGCAATTGCGGCAGCCCACTGTCGGGCACTTCGCGCTCGACCAGGGCAGCCACCGCGCCTTTGTTCGCCACGTCGTTCAGATAGTCATGGCCGTCGAAACGCGGGCCGGTCAAGGCAATAAACAGTTGGCCCGGCTTGATCGCACGGCTGTCGATGCTGACGCCATCGAACGTGGCATCGGCGATGATCATGCGGCCATTCAGCGCGCCGGTCAGTTCGCTCAGTTTCAAGTGTTTAAGCATGAGCCACCTCCCACGCGGTCAGTGCGCGATCAGCCTCGACCAGATCAGAGAAGTCATGACGCTGGCCGTTGATTTCCTGATAGTCCTCGTGACCTTTACCGGCCAGGACAATCACGTCATCCACCGAAGCACCGGCGATCAATTGCGCAATGGCCTGACCACGACCGGCGACGAACGTGACGTTATCCACGTTGGTGAAACCGGCGCGGATGTCATCGAAAATTACTGCAGGGTCTTCGGTGCGCGGATTGTCATCGGTGACCAGCACGCCGTCAGCAAGACGCTCGACCACTTCAGCCATCAGCGGGCGCTTGCCGCGATCGCGATCACCGCCGCAGCCGAACAGGCACAGCAAGCGACCTTTGGCGTGCGGACGCAGGGCCATCAATACTTTTTCCAGCGCATCCGGGGTGTGGGCGTAATCGACCACCACCAGCGGCTGATTACCGCCGCCCAGGCGCTGCATGCGGCCGGCCGGGCCTTCGAGTTTCGGCAGGACCTTGAGGATTTCGTCCAGCGCGTAGTCGAGACCGAGCAAGGCCCCGACCGCAGCCAGTACGTTGCTCAGGTTGAAGCGACCGAGCAAGGTGCTGCGCAGATGATGCTCGCCTTGCGGCGTGACCAACGTGGCGCGCACGCCTTCGTCATCGAACTGCGCTTCGCGGCAAAACAGGTAGGCGCTGCTGTCGAGCAAGCTATAGGTGATCAAGCGCGACTCGCGTTTTTCCGCCGCCAGTTGCCGGCCGAAATCGTCGTCGAGGTTCACCACCCGGCATTTCAGATCGCTCCAGTCGAACAGCTTGGCCTTGGCTTCGCCGTAGGCCTGCATGGTGCCGTGGTAATCCAGATGATCGCGGGACAGATTGGTCATCACCGCCACATCAAACGCCAATGCCGTTACGCGCCCCTGATCCAGACCATGGGAAGACACTTCCATGGCCACGGCTTTGGCGCCGGCCTTTTTCAGGTCGGCGAGGGTCGCTTGCACGGCGATCGGGTTCGGCGTGGTGTGCAGGCCGCTTTCCAGCGCGCCGTAGAAACCAGTGCCCAGTGTGCCGACAATGCCGCAATGCTGGCCGAGCAAATCCAGTGCTTGCGCCACCAATTGGGTCACGCTGGTTTTGCCGTTGGTGCCGGTCACGCCGACCAGGTTCAGGTGGCGGCTCGGTTCACCGTAGAAACGCCCGGCGATATCGGACAGCTGCGCCGCCAGGCCTTTGACCGGAATCAGTGGCACGTCGGTGATCGGCAGCACGGTTGCGCCTTCGACTTCATACGCCACGGCTGCAGCACCGCGCTGCAAGGCGTCGGCAATGTGCGCACGACCGTCGAACTTGCCGCCAGGAACGGCAAGAAACAGATCGCCAGCCCGCACATTGCGGCTGTCCAGTGTCAGTTCGCGGATCAACAGATCGCGGCCAGCGTGGGCGAAAATCTTGTTCAGGCTCAGAGACATCAGCCGCGCCCTCCATTGGCTTTCAGCGGAACAACCGGTGTTGCGTTGGCTTGTTGCACCGGCGGCAGGTTGTCCGGCGTGACGTTCATCAGGCGCAGGGTCCCGGACATCACTTTGCTGAACACCGGCGCCGACACCAGGCCACCGAAATAGCCGGCTTTGGTCGGTTCATCGATCACCACCACGATGGCGTATCGCGGATCGCTCATCGGGCCGAAGCCTGCGAACAGCGAGCGGTAGGAATTCTCGGCATAGCCTTTGGTGCCAACCGACGTTTTACGCGCCGTACCGGACTTGCCGCCGACGTGATACGCCGGCACTTGCGCACGGAATACACCGCGCGGTGCTTCGATCACTTGTTGCAGCATGGTTTGCATGGTCTTGGCGACAGCTTCCGGCAGCACTTGCGTGGTTTGCGGCGCCTTGTCGGTCTTGATCAGGGTCAGTGGCGCGAGGCGACCGTTGTTGGCCAGGGCCGAGAAGGCGTGGACCAACTGGATCGCGGTCACGGAAATACCGTAGCCATAGGACAGCGTGGCAGTTTCAGCCTTGCGCCATTCGCGGTAGTTCGGCAGGTTGCCCACGCGCTCGCCCGGGAAGCCGAGGCCGGTGTCCTGGCCGAGGCCGACTTTCTGGGCCAGGCGGAAAATGGTTTCGCCGCCGATATCGAACGCGACCTTGCTCATGCCGACGTTACTGGAGTTGATCAGAATGCCGGTCAGGTCGAGTACCGGGCCTTCAGTCTTGGATACGTCCTTGATGGTGTACTTGCCAATCTGCAGGCTGCCCGGGTACACCTCGACGGTGTCGGTCGGTTTCCAGCGGCCGGTTTCGATCGCGGCACTCATGGAGATCGCTTTCATGGTCGAACCCGGTTCGAACACGTCGATCATTGCGCGGTTACGCATCATCGCCGGTTGCAGGTTGCGACGGTTGTTCGGGTTGTAGGTCGGCTGGTTGACCATGGCGAGGATCTCGCCGGTCTTCACGTCCATGATCACCAGGCTGCCGGCTTTCGCGCCGTTCTCGATGATCGCGTTGCGCAGTTCGCGGTTGGCCAGGTATTGCAGACGCAGGTCAATGGACAACGCCAAGGGCTTACCGGCCTTGGCGTTTTTGGTCACCTGAACATCTTTGATAAGTCGACCGCGCCGGTCCTTGATGACCTGCCGCTTGCCAGGGACACCGGCGAGCCATTCGTCATAGGCCAGCTCGACACCTTCACGACCGTGGTCATCAATGTCGGTAAAGCCGACCATATGAGCAGTCACTTCACCGGCCGGGTAGAAACGGCGGAATTCTTCGATGCCGTAGACGCCCGGCACTTTCAGGTCGAGCACGGACTGGCCTTGCTCAGGCGTCAGCCCGCGCACCAGATAGATAAATTCTTTATTAGCCTGCGCTTCGAGACGTTCGGCGAGGGCTTTCGGATCCTGACCCAACGCGGCCGCCAATGCTGGCCACTTCTCTTTGGCCGTTTGCATTTCCTTGGCGTTGGCCCACAGCGTGGTGACCGGAGTACTGACAGCCAAAGGCTCGCCGTTACGGTCGGTGATCAGACCACGGTGAGCCGGAATCGGAATATGACGAACGCTGCGCGCGTCGCCCTGCCCTTTGAGGAAGGCACGGTCGACCACTTGCAGGTCAATGATGCGCCAGCAAATTGCCGCGACCATGACGCCGAGCAAACCCACCACCAGGCGAAACCGCCATGGAAAGAGTGCGCCTTCGAGTTTCATCATGGCGCCACCATCTGCACGTCAGCGGCGCCAGGAATGTGCATCTTCAGTTGCTCGGTGGCCAGGACTTCGATGCGGCTGTGCGCAGTCCAGGTGCTCTGCTCGAGAATCAACCGGCCCCATTCCGCCTGCGCCTTGTCGCGCACGCTCAACTCGTTGTAAAGCGAGTTCAACAGCTGACGGTTCCAGTGGGCGCTGTACGACACGCCGATGGCCGACACGAGCACGCCAACAAACAGCAGCAGCATGAAAAAGCTTCCGCCGGGAAGTGGCTTGGCGAAAAGCTTGCTCACCGCAGCTTCTCCGCCACGCGCATGACGGCGCTACGGGAACGTGGGTTGGCTTTGAGTTCGGCCTCGGAGGCGGACTGCGCTTTGCCATGGATTTTGATTTTCGGTTCGAACGCGACGTGACGGACCGGCAGGTTGCGCGGCAGGTTGTCGGCTTCGCCTTTCACCAGTTTGCGCATGAACAGTTTGACGATGCGGTCTTCCAGCGAGTGAAAACTGATGACCACCAGGCGGCCACCGATTTCCAGGGACTCCAGCGCAGCTTCAAGGCCGGCTTCCAGATCGCCCAGTTCGTTGTTGACGTGAATACGCAGGCCCTGGAATGCACGGGTCGCAGGGTTCTTGCCCTTTTCCCATGCCGGGTTGGCGACTTTCAGGACTTCAGCCAGATCGCCGGTGCGTTCGAACGGCTTGATGTCGCGACGCTCGGCCACGGCACGGGCCATGCGCCCGGAGAAACGTTCTTCGCCATATTCCTTGAACACCCGGGCGATTTCTTCCACCGGCGCGGTGTTGACGAACTCGGCAGCGCTGATCCCGCGGGACGGGTCCATGCGCATGTCCAGCGGGCCATCATTGAGGAAACTGAAACCGCGCTCAGGGTCGTCGAGCTGTGGCGAAGACACGCCCAGGTCAAGCAGAACGCCGCTGACCTTGCCGGCCAGACCGCGTTCGGCGACTTCCGAACCGAGCTCGGCAAAGCTGCGCTGCACAACGACAAAGCGGCCGTCTTCGGCCGCTAGCGTCTGCCCGGTGGCAATCGCTTGAGGATCCTTGTCGAATCCCAGCAACCGACCCTCGGGACCAAGCTGGCTGAGGATCAACCGGCTGTGTCCGCCGCGCCCGAACGTGCCGTCCAGATAGCAGCCATCAGGACGTACGGCGAGAGCCTCGACGGCTTCGTCAAGCAGTACGGTGATGTGGTTAAAGCCGCTATCAATAGTCACAGGATCAAATCACGCAGTTCATCAGGCATGGCGCCCGGTTGTTGAATAGCAGCCAGGTCAGCGGCAGAAACCGCATCCCAGGCATCCTCGTCCCACAATTGGAACTTGTTCAGTTGGCCTACCAGCATCGCGCGCTTATCCAGCCGGGCATATTCACGAAGACGCGGCGGAACCAGGAAACGACCACTGCCATCGAGCTCGAGGTCGACGGCATTACCAATCAGTAAACGTTGCAGGCGGCGGTTCTCTTCGCGAAGCGAAGGCAGTGCGCGCAGTTTGGTTTCAATAATTTCCCACTCATCGAGGGGGTAAACACACAAACACGGATCAACGGCATCAATTGTGACGATTAACTGACCGGAACTACGCGAAACGAGCTCGTCACGGTACCGGCTCGGCATGGCGAGACGGCCCTTTGCGTCGAGACTGATAGCGTTAGCTCCGCGAAACACGTCAGCGTTTCTCCAAATATTAGCGTTTTGCGTTCAAAAAACCCACTTCATGCCACTTTCCACCACTTGCGCACACTATAGGAATGCGGCCACCGCACCGTCAAGGCGCGGATTAAAGGAAAACCCTTACAGAACTGAGATTTAGGAGCGTATTGGGAGGGGTAACGGCAATCTGGCGGATGAATTTGCTCGATAACTTGAATCAGCACAGAAGGCTGCGTTCAGAAGTTAAAGTAGTTTGTTAAGAGTAAGATTTTTTCGGTATTACAAAAGAGGTTATGCGATTGATTGTGCAGGAGGGAAATTGCCATTACGAGCGCCCTGCTCAACGATTCAAACAGGGAGGGAAAAAGGTGGAGAGTCGATCTGTAAGCCGGGTTCTGTCTTGAACAGTCATTCGTCTACGATGGCCATCACTGGACATCTTTAGCAACCTACCCGGTCCCAGCGCGGGCCACGCCTTGGGACCCTATTTGGTCTTGCTCCAAGTGGGGTTTACCTAGCCACGAACTGTTGCCAGACGTGCGGTGCGCTCTTACCGCACCTTTTCACCCTTACCGGCGCCGAAGCGCTTAGGCGGTTATTTTCTGTGGCACTTTCCGTAGGCTCACGCCTCCCAGGCATTACCTGGCACTTCGCCCTATGGAGCCCGGACTTTCCTCCCCCCCCTAATTTTCATAGAGGGCAGCGACTGTCCGATCGACTCTCCGCCGCGAAGGTTAACGGCAGAGCGGCCGAAGAACAAGCGTTAAACGCCATCAGCCACGCCTGCACGTCGGGATTTACTCGCCCTTCTGCTTATCCAGCGCGACCTGATACAGGACATTCTTGCGTTCGCCGGTAATTTGCGCGGCCAATGCTGCGGCCCGCTTGAGCGGCATTTCTTCGAGCAACAGATTGAGGATGCGCATGGCTTCACTGCTGACGGCATCTTCCGTCTCGGGGGCGGACCAGCCCGCCACCAACACCACGCACTCACCGCGCTGCTGATTGCTGTCCGACTCGACAAACTCACGCAGCTCGGCCAATGGCAGGCCTTTCAGGGTTTCGAAGGTTTTGGTCAGTTCGCGCGCCAGCAACGCCAGACGCTCGCCACCGAAGACCAGCTCCATGTCTTGCAGGCATTCCAGGATCCGGTGCGGGGCCTCGTAGAAAATCAGCGTGCGCGGCTCTTCCTTTACCAACTCCAGACGAGCCCGACGACCGACCGCCTTGGCCGGCAGGAAGCCTTCGAAGATAAAACGGTCCGACGGCAAACCCGCCGCCGACAGCGCCGCAATCAATGCACAAGCCCCCGGGACCGGCACGACATTGATTCCGGCCGCACGGGCCTGACGCACCAAGTGATAACCCGGATCAGAGATCAGCGGCGTCCCGGCGTCGGAGATCAGCGCCACATCGTCACCGGCAAGCAGGCGGGTAATAAAGCGGCTACCTTCATCCCGCTCGTTGTGTTCGTGGCAAGCCGCCAGCGGCGTGGGGATGCCGAAATGCTGCATCAACCGCTGGGAGTGACGGGTGTCTTCGGCAGCGATCAATGCCACTTCGCGCAGGATCTTCAGCGCGCGCGCACTGATGTCGTCCAGGTTGCCGATGGGCGTCGCCACCACATAAAGCGAGCCAGCAGCGGAATTCAAAGCACCTGGAGCAGTCAAAGCGCACACCTCATGATCGGTAAAAGCCGCCATTGTAGCGCGTAGCGACGATTGCGATACGCGCAAGCAGCCCCGGGTTTTTCAGGCTACGGTGCAGTGCTGCAACATTTGTACGAGCTAAATTGATCGATTCACGCCAGTAGCATCGCGCCCCGGCCAGTGCTTGGGTACAATTCCACGCTTATTTGATCGAGTATCAGGAACACTACATGATCGCTTGCCTGCGGCTGTTCACTGCCCTCTGCCTCGCTGCCTTGCTGGCGGCTTGCGCCAGCTCGCCCTCTTCCAGCCTTGGCGAACTTCCACGGACCCCGGATGCCAGTATCGAGCAACTGCTCGATCAGGCCGCCAAAAGCAAAACGCCGGAACAAGCCGCGCTGTTTCGCCTGAGCGCGGCCGACCTCGCTTATCGCCAGGGCAATGCCGGCCAGTCCGCGCAAATCCTGCAACAAGTGCCGGTCGAGCAACTCAAGCCAGGCCAACAGGTCTTCGCCAACACGCTGGCGGCCGAACTGGCCATGACCCGCAATCAGCCGAAAGCGGCGCTGACCGCTTTGAGCCATCCAAGCCTGCAACGCCTGGGTGAATTGCCGGAGGAACAACAGATTCGCACCGGCACCGTGCACGCTCGCGCCCTTGAGGCCGATGGCCAGACCCTCGCCGCCGCACGGGAGCGTATTTTCATCGCGCCGATGTTGAGCGGTGAAGCGGCAGGCAAAAACCACGAAGCTATCTGGACCCTGATCGCTTCGCTGCCAACCGACCAATTGCAGCCAACCACCAAGGACGACCTCGGTGGCTGGATGGGCCTGGCGCTCGCGGTTAAAACGGCCGGCACGCTTGAGCAGCAACAAGCTGCGATCGACAACTGGCGCGCCCAGAACCCTAAACACCCGGCCGCCATTCAGTTGCCGCTGTCACTGACCAAACTCAAGGAACTGGCCAGCCAGCCTCTGAGCAAGATCGCCCTGCTGCTGCCGCAAGACGGCCCGCTGGCATCGGTCGGCAAAGCGCTTCGCGAAGGTTTCATGGCAGCGCACTACCAGGCTCAACAGGCCGGCCAGAAGCCGCCTGCCATCGAGTTCTATGACAGCTCGCGCCTGACTTCCCTTGACGAGTTCTATCGCAAGGCTCAGGCCGATGGCGTGCAACTGGTCGTCGGTCCGCTGGAAAAACCACTGGTCAAACAGCTCAGCACTCGCCCACAACTGCCGATCACGACCCTGGCGCTGAACTACAGCGAAGGCGAACAAGGCCCGGCCCAGTTGTTCCAGTTCGGTCTTGCCGCTGAAGACGAAGCCCGCGAAGTATCCCGTCGCGCTCGCGCCGATGGCCTGCATCGCGCCGCGATCATGGTGCCAAAAGGCGAATGGGGCGACCGCGTACTCCGGGCGTTCAGCCAGGACTGGCAGGCAAACGGCGGTAGCATCGTTGCCACCGAGCGCGTTGACCAGCCAGTGCAACTGGCCCAGCAGATTGCCGACATGTTCCAGCTGCGCCAGAGCGAAGGTCGTGCCAAGAGCCTGCAAAGCACCGTCGGTTCGCAGGTCGCTGCCCAGCCTTCGCGTCGCCAGGACATCGAGTTCATCTTCCTGGCCGCCACACCTCAGCAAGCCCAGCAGATCAAACCGACCCTGAACTTCCAATACGCAGGCGATGTGCCGGTTTACGCCACCTCCCACGTATTCAGTGCCAGCGGCGACGTGAACCAGTACAACGACATGAACGGCATTCGCTTCTGCGAAACCCCATGGTTGCTGGACGCCAATGACCCGCTGCGCAAGCAAGTGACCACACAATGGCCACAAGCCGCCGGCAGCCTGGGTCGTTTGTATGCGATGGGCGTCGACGCCTACCGCCTGGCTCCGCGCCTGGGGCAACTCAAGGCGCTGCCGGACAGCCGCATCGAAGGTCAATCGGGTAGCCTGGGCATGACTCAGAACCAGCGCGTCGTGCGCCAGTTGCCGTGGGCACAGTTCGCCAACGGCCAGGTTCAACGCCTGCCGGACACCCCGCGCTGATGCCTGACCGGTCACGCCAGCAAAGCGGTAAAGATGCCGAGCGCCATGCGCTCGAGCATCTGCAACAACAGGGTCTGCGCCTGCTGGCGCAGAACTGGTTGTGTAAACGCGGCGAGCTTGATCTGGTCATGCTTGATGGCGATACAGTAGTATTCGTTGAAGTTCGCTATAGAAAAAACACTCAATGGGGTGGCGCGCTCGATAGCATCGATGAGCGCAAACGGCAGAAACTGATTTTTGCCGCGCAGTATTTTCTTCAGCGCGAGTCGCGTTGGGCCAATTCCCCTTGCCGTTTCGACGTGGTTGCCATCGACAGCAGCCTCGATCAGTTGAACTGGCTGCAGAATGCCTTCGACAGCTGATCGCGTGCGTCCCGAACCGGACACTTTCACCCGACAATTTTGCTCTTTGCTTTGCGGGCTGCACATTCATGTGCCGAGTAGCCGCGCTAATTAAGGTCACACAGATGGACATGCAATCCCGAATTCGCCAGCTTTTTCAGGCCAGTATCGACACCAAGCAAATGGCGATGGACGTACTTGCACCGCACATCGAGCAAGCCAGCCAAGTGATGGTCAACGCCCTGCTCAACGAGGGCAAAATGCTCTCCTGCGGCAACGGCGGTTCCGCGGGCGATGCCCAGCATTTTTCGTCCGAGCTGCTCAACCGCTTCGAACGTGAGCGTCCGAGCCTGCCGGCCATCGCGTTGACCACCGACAGCTCGACGATCACCTCGATCGCCAACGACTACAGCTACAACGAAATCTTCTCCAAGCAGATCCGCGCACTCGGCCAGCCGGGCGACGTACTGCTGGCGATTTCCACCAGCGGCAACTCGGCGAACATTATTCAAGCGATCCAGGCCGCACATGATCGCGAAATGATTGTCGTAGCATTGACGGGCCGCGATGGTGGCGGCATGGCGTCGCTGCTATTGCCCGAGGACGTCGAGATTCGCGTACCGGCCAACGTCACCGCACGTATTCAGGAAGTCCACCTGCTGGCGATCCATTGCCTTTGCGATTTGATCGACAGCCAACTGTTCGGGAGTGAAGAATGACCCCTAATCGCCTAGGCCTTCTGGCCTTGACCCTGTGCCTCGGCATCAGCGGCTGCACCTCGGTGGTGAATGCCAGCCGTGAAGCGCCGATCGATGATGATCGCGGCACACGCACCTTAGGCAGCAAGATCGACGACTCTCTGATCGACACCAAAGTCGGCGTGAACATCGCCAAGGCCGATCCAGCCCTGGACAACGATTCGCACATCGTCGTCACCAGCTTCAACGGCGTCGTACTGCTCGCCGGCCAAACGCCGCGCGCCGACCTCAAGGCCAAGGCCGAACAGGCCGCTGCCGCCGTGCAGCGCGTGAAAACGGTGCACAACGAACTGCAGGTGCTGCCGCCCTCCGGCTTCCTCGCCCGCCAGAACGACACCTGGCTGACCTCCAAGATCAAGACCCAGATGCTCACCGATCCGAACATTCCGGGCTCTCGCATCAAGGTTGTCACTGAAAACGGCATCGTCTATTTGCTGGGTCTGCTGACCAAGCAGGAAGCCGCCCAGGCGACCAATCTGGTGCAGGGTGTTTCCGGCGTGCAGAAGATTGTGAAGCTGTTTGAGTACATCGACTGATACTAGCGGCGATCTAGAGACCACCATCACCCTGTAGGAGCACGGCTTGCCGGCGAAGGCGATTTCGAGGACGCCTTCGCCGGCAAACGGAACGCCGCCCGGCCGCTCCTACAGGTAATAAAAAAGGCGATCCTTTCGGATCGCCTTTTTTATTACTTCACCACTTTCAAACTTGGCCGACCGCTTGGGCGCGGCGGCTCACTGTCCGGCGGCGGAAGATCATCATCCGGCTCGATCTCTTCCTCGTCTTCCATAGGCGATTCCAGATCGAACACCATGCCCTGACCGTTCTCCCGAGCGTAAATGCCCAGGATCGATGCGATAGGCACGTACAGGGTGTGCGGCACGCCACCGAAGCGTCCCTCGAAGCTGACCGCTTCGTTATCCATGTGCAGATGACGCACGGCGGCCGGCGATACGTTCAGGACAATCTGTCCGTCACTGGCAAAACCCTGAGGCACCTGCACCGACGGATACTCGGAATTGACCAGCATGTGCGGGGTGCAATCGTTGTCCACAATCCACTCGTAGAGCGCGCGGACCAGATAAGGTCGACTGGAGTTCATAGCGGCTCCTTAAGCCTTAGCGCATATCGCGTTCGACGCCAGACAGACTCGCCTGGAAAGCCTCACGCGCAAACGAGCGCTCCATATAATCAAGCAACGGCTTGGCGGGCCGTGGCAGTTCAATACCCAAAATCGGCAAACGCCAGAGTATTGGTAGTAGGCAGCAATCCACCAGACTTTGTTCCTCGCTGAGGAAAAACGGCTTGTCGGCGAACAGCGGCGACACGCCAGTCAGGCTTTCGCGCAGCTCTTTACGAGCAACGACACGGGCAGCTTCCTTGGTCCGCGAATCCAGAATCAGATCCACCAGACCACACCAGTCACGCTGAATACGATGAATCAGCAAACGGCTGTTGGCACGCGCCACTGGATAAACCGGCAGCAAAGGCGGATGCGGGTAACGCTCATCCAGATATTCCATCACCACGGTCGACTCCCACAACGCCAGGTCACGATCGACCAGGGTGGGCAGGCTTCCGTAAGGGTTCACCTCAATCAGTTTAGGCGGCTGGCGGCCAGCTTCCACGTAAATGATCTCGGCGCTGACACCCTTCTCTGCAAGTACGATGCGCACTCGGTGGGAATAGTGGTCGGCGGGGTCGGAGTAACAGGCCAACCGATTGGTCACGCCCATGGCGGTCCTCCTCGCTTGTTGAAATTATCGGAAGCGGAAAAACGAGCGCGCCCAGAGGGCGTCTCCCGTAACGCCTGGATAAACCAGACTCGTTACACCTTCAGAGACGCCCTTGGGCGCGCGCGATTAACAGCAATTGCTTGAAACTTTATCAGTGCACATCTTTCCAGTATTCGCGCTTGAGCAAGTAGGCGAATACGAAGAAGAACGCCAGGTACAGCAAGACGTAGGTACCAATGCGCTGATGCTGCAGCTTAACCGGGTTAGCCGAGTAAGCGAGGAAGGTTACCAGATTCTTGACCTTCTCATCGAACTGCTCTTCGGTCAGAGCACCGCTCTTCGGCACGATGGTCAGCTGATCGCACGCTTCATGAGTCAGCGCGGTACCGGTCAGCGGATCATATTGCTTCTTGCCGTCTTCGACGATCTGGACCTGTTTGCAACCGACGACCTGACGACCTTGCAGGCCCACCAGGACGTTCGGCATGCCCACGTTCGGGAAGACCTTGTTGTTCACGCCCCAAGGACGCGACGGATCTTCGTAGAACGACTTCAGGTAGCCGTAGAGCCAGTCCGTACCGCGAACACGAGCTACCAGGGTCAGGTCAGGCGGTGCAGCACCGAACCAGGTCTTGGCGTCAGCCGGCTGCATGCCGATGCTCATGTGGTCGCCGATCTTGGCGCCAGTGAACACCAGCTTCGACAGCATCAGATCGTGAGGAATGCCCAGATCGTCGGCAACACGCTCGTAGCGCTGGAACTTGGCGCTGTGGCAGCCCATGCAGTAGTTGGCGAATGTACGCGCGCCATCTTGCATGGCGGCCTTGTCGGAAACGTCGATGTCGACCTTTTCCAACTCAGGACCACCGTGCTCGGCAGCGAAGGACAGTACAGGCAAAGCAGCAAGAATCAGTACAGCAAATAGCTTTTTCATCAGCCAGTCACCCTTTCCGGAACCGGTTTGGTCTTCTCGAGCCTGGTGTAGAAAGGCATCAGAATGAAGTAGGCGAAGTACAGGAAAGTACACACCTGCGACAGCAACGTACGGCCTGGAGTCGGCGCCAGAACACCCAGCACGCCCAGAATCACGAACGAGATGCAGAACACCCAGAGCCAGATTTTGCTCAACCAGCCTTTGTAGCGCATCGACTTGACCGGGCTACGGTCCAGCCATGGCAGGACGAACAGTACAGCGATGGCCGCACCCATGGCGATAACGCCCAGGAGCTTGTCCGGAACCGCCCGCAGAATCGCGTAGAACGGTGTGAAGTACCAGACCGGAGCAATGTGCTCTGGGGTCTTGAACGCGTTCGCCACTTCAAAGTTCGGCTTCTCGAGGAAGTAGCCGCCCATTTCCGGGAAGAAGAACACGATCGAGCAGAAGATGAACAGGAACACCACCACGCCGACGATATCTTTCACGGTGTAGTACGGGTGGAAGGCAATGCCGTCCAGCGGTACGCCGTTTTCGTCTTTGTATTTCTTGATGTCCACGCCGTCCGGGTTGTTCGAGCCGACTTCGTGCAGCGCCAGAACGTGCAGCACCACCAGACCGAGAATCACGATCGGCAGGGCAACAACGTGCAGGGCAAAGAAGCGGTTCAGCGTGATACCGGAAATCAGGTAGTCACCACGGATCCACTGAGTCAGGTCGTTACCGATGACCGGGATCGCACCGAACAGCGAGATGATCACCTGGGCACCCCAGTAGGACATCTGGCCCCACGGCAACAGGTAACCCATGAAGGCTTCCGCCATCAGCGCCAGGTAGATCAGCATGCCGAAGACCCACACCAGCTCACGCGGCTTCTGATACGAACCGTAGAGCAAGCCACGGAACATGTGCAGATAAACCACGATGAAGAACGCCGAAGCGCCGGTGGAGTGCAGCAGACGCAGGATCGAGCCGTACTCGACGTCGCGCATGATGTATTCGACGGAAGCAAACGCTTCTTCCGCCGACGGGGTGTAGCTCATGGTCAGCCAGACACCGGTAACGATCTGGTTGACCAGAACGAGCAGCGCCAGGGAACCAAAGAAGTAGAAGAAGTTGAAGTTCTTCGGGGCGTAGTACTTGCTGAGATGGTCTTCCCACATTTTGGTCGCGGGAAAGCGCGCATCAACCCAATCCATGAACTTGCTCATCACGCTTTCTCCGTATCGACGCCAATGACAATAATCTCATTGGTCTCATAGGAATGCGGGGGAACTGGCAGGTTCAAAGGCGCAGGTTGCGACTTGTAGACGCGGCCAGCCAGATCGTAGTGGGAACCGTGGCACGGGCAGAAATAGCCGCCTACCCAGTCCTTGCCCAGATCAGCAGGTGCCACTTCGGGACGGAAGGTCGGCGAGCAACCCAAGTGCGTACAGATACCGATCAGCAGCAGAACCTCTGGCTTGATCGAACGCGTAACCGGGTCGACATAGGTCGGTTGTGTCGAGTTCTTGGAGGTCGGGTCAGCCAGCTGGCCCTCGATCTTTTTCAGATTCCCCAGGATTTCCTCGGTACGGCGGACAATGAACACCGGCTGACCGCGCCACTCAGCAATCATCTGCTGGCCTGGCTCGATTTTGCTGACATTCACTTTCACCGGTGCACCTGCGGCTTTCGCCTTGGCACTGGGAAACCATGACCCCACGAACGGGACCGCAGCCCCCACCGCTCCTGCAGCACCCACCACGGATGTGGCTGCTACCAAGAAGCGACGCCGGCCTGCATTCACGCCGTCATTGCTCATTCAGTCCTCTCCCATCAGCTTTGTGGCCTGTTAAATCAGGCATCTACTAAGTAAAACTATGTACTTATAAAAATTTTGCCGAATGGTAATGAAAAGCCCCAATTCTGACAAGGTAATTACCGAAGGGCTCCACTGCCAAGCCTTGTAGTATAGGGGCTCTGCGGATGTGGCAAGTTGTCACAGAGCAATTCTTTGATAAATCGCACCCATAAAAAAACGCCCAGCTCCGTGAGGAAACTGGGCGTTCTTTTTGAACGTGAAAGCGAATTAACGCTTCGAGTACTGCGGACGCTTACGCGCTTTACGCAGACCGACTTTCTTACGTTCAACTTCACGGGCGTCGCGGGTAACGAAGCCAGCTTTGCGCAGAGCGCTACGCAGGGTTTCGTCGTAGTCCATCAGAGCGCGAGTGATGCCGTGGCGGATTGCGCCAGCTTGACCACTTACACCACCGCCGATCACGGTGACGTAGATGTCGAACTTCTCGACAGTCTCAGTCAATTCCAGCGGCTGACGAACTACCATGCGGGCAGTTTCGCGGCCGAAGAAATTATCCAGCGAACGGTTGTTGATGGAGATGTTACCAGTACCCGGACGCAGGAAAACGCGTGCGGTTGCGGTCTTGCGACGGCCAGTGCCGTAATTTTGAGTCGCCGACATAATGAACTATTCCGTTAAAACTTCAGTTCTTGGGGCTGCTGAGCAGTATGAGGGTGTACAGCGCCCGCATAGACTTTCAGCTTACGATACATGTCGCGACCCAGCGGGTTCTTAGGCAGCATGCCTTTGACCGCGGTCTCGATCACGCGCTCAGGGGCTTTAGCGATCAGCTTTTCGAAGTTGATCGACTTGATGCCGCCCGGGAAACCGGAGTGGGAGTAGTAGATTTTGTCGGTGGTTTTAGCACCGGTTACACGAATCTGCTCGGCATTGATAACGACGATGTAATCGCCGGTGTCAACGTGAGGAGTGTACTCAGCTTTATGCTTGCCACGCAGACGGCTCGCGATTTCGGTGGCCAGACGACCCAGGGTCTGACCTGCAGCGTCGACGACAAACCAGTCGCGCTGTACTGTTTCCGGTTTAGCAGTAAAAGTTTTCATTCTTTATAGCCTCAGGGGCCGCCCTGTAAATTAGACGGCGGATCTTACTGAATAGTGCGTACTTTGACAAGTCAAAGGCAGCCGGATACAGACGCTTTCGGGGGCTCGGGTCGGCGCGTCCGTTCAACGGCAAGATTCTTCGGCGGCGGCGCATCACTTCCACTGCAGAAAGAGGTGCGCAATTATGCAGATTGCGAAAAATATTTCAACCTGCTTTTATGATTGTTTTGCCCAAGGAGCACCTGATGGATTATCGACAGCTAGGCCGAACCAATCTGAACGTGAGCGCCATCTGCCTCGGAACCATGACCTGGGGCGAGCAAAACAGTGAAGCTGAAGCCTTCGCACAGATTGAACGGGCCAAAAGCGCCGGGATCAATTTCATCGACACCGCCGAGATGTACCCGGTACCACCGAAAGCCGAAACCTACGCCACCACCGAGCGCTACATCGGCAATTATTTCAAAAGCCGCGGTGATCGCGCCGACTGGATCCTGGCCAGCAAGATCGCCGGCCCCGGCAACACCATCGACTACATCCGCGACAAAAACCTGCGCCACAACCGCCAGCACATCACCGAAGCCGTGGATGCGAGCCTCAAGCGCCTGCAGACCGACTACATCGACCTCTATCAATTGCACTGGCCGGAACGCAGCACCAATTTCTTCGGTCAACTGGGCTACAAACACAAGAGCGAAGCGAACCTGACCCCGCTGGAGGACACTCTCGAAGCGCTGGACGAACAGGTCAAGGCCGGCAAGATCCGCCACATCGGCCTGTCCAACGAAACACCGTGGGGCACCATGCGTTTCCTGGCACTGGCCGAAGCCCGTGGCTGGCCGCGTGCAGTGTCGATCCAGAACCCGTACAACCTGCTCAACCGCAGCTTCGAAGTCGGCCTGGCGGAAATCGCCATCCGCGAACAGTGCGGCCTGCTGGCCTATTCGCCGCTGGCGTTCGGTTTCCTGTCGGGCAAGTACGAAGGTGGCGCGCGTCCGCCGAAAGGTCGCCTGAGCCTCTACAGCCGCTTCAGCCGCTATTTCAATCCACAGTCGGAAGCCGCCTGCAGCCGTTATGTGGCGCTGGCCCGCGAGCACGGTCTGGACCCGGCGCAAATGGCCTTGGCGTTTGTGACGCAGCAGCCGTTCGTGACCAGCAACATCATCGGCGCGACGACGCTGGAACAACTGGACAGCAACATTGCCAGCTTCGAGCTGAAACTTTCCGATGAAGTGCTGGCGGGGATCGAGGCGATCCACAAGGATCACCCGAATCCAGCACCGTAACCCGCACATGTAGGAGCTGGCTTGCTGGCGATTGGGACAACGCGGTTACAGCCAAAACCGCGTCGCTTCAATCGCCGACAAACCGGCTCCTACAGTGACCGCGCAATAATCTCCTTCATGATTTCGTTGGTGCCAGCATAAATCCGCTGCACCCGCGCATCCGCCCACGCCCGGGCGATCGGGTATTCCCACATGAACCCGTAGCCGCCATGCAACTGCACGCACTCGTCGAGCACCTTGCATTGCAGGTCCGTGCCCCAATACTTGGCCATCGCCGCCGTCGGCACATCGAGCTTGCCTTGCAGGTGCAACTCCAGGCAGCGATCGACGAAGACCCGGCCAATCTGGATCTCGGTCGCCATCTCCGCCAGCTTGAAACGGGTGTTCTGGAAGTCGGCAATCGCCTTACCGAACGCCTTGCGCTCGCGGGTGTATTCCAGCGTCCATTGCAGCGCAGCCTCAGCCGATGCCAGTCCGCCAACAGCAACCGTCAGACGCTCTTGCGGCAATTCCTGCATCAGATACGCGAAGCCCATCCCGGCCTGGCCCAGCAGGTTTTCTTTCGGCACGCGAACATCCTGGAAGAACAGCTCCGAGGTGTCCTGCGCTTTCATGCCGACTTTTTCCAGGCGCTTGCCCTTGGCAAAACCCGGCGTGTCGGCCTCGACCAGAAACAGGCTGGTACCCTTCGCGCCTGCCTTCGGATCGGTCTTGGCCACGACAATCACCAGGTCCGCGAGATAGCCGTTGGTGATGAATGTCTTCGAACCGTTGATCACATATTCATCGCCATCGAGCACCGCCGTGGTTTTCACCCCTTGCAGGTCGGAACCGGCACCCGGCTCGGTCATGGCAATCGCGGTGACCATCTCGCCGGACACCAGTTTTGGCAGGTATTTGTGTTTCAGCGTTTCGCTGCCGTAATGCAGGATGTACGGCGCGACGATGTCGGAATGCAGGGAAAAACCGATCCCGGTCAGCCCCAGACGACCCACCTCTTCGATCACCACCGCACTGTAGAGAAAATCCGCTCCCAGCCCGCCGTACTCTTCCGGCAGGTGCGAACAGAGCATCCCCGCCTCCCCTGCCTTGTTCCAGAGTTGGCGGTCGATATAGCCTTGTTTTTCCCATTGCCCATGAAACGGCACGGCCTCTTTTTCGAGGAAGGTTCGCACGCTGTCGCGAAAAAGTTCGTGCTCGGAACTGAACAAGGTTCTGGGGATCATGCGGCACCTGTCGTTATTGTTAGAAGGAATAGACCTTCAGAGACTAAGCCTCGCTTCCGATACAGGACACTGGACACATCCGACAAAAAATAAGACGATCCAGCCGTCTGGTGACCACTTTCCCCTATAAGAATAAAGTTGAATTATGTCTAACCAAGTCTCCACGCCCTTGCGGCGCGTCAGCATCCTGGCTATCGACCGGGTTTTCGCTTCCACCCTCATGCAAGCCAAGGATTTCTTCCACCTGGCCAGCCTACGTTACGGCAAACAACTGGGCCAGGGCCTGACACCGGCGTTCGAAACGCGCCTGGTCAGCCCCGACGGCAAACCGGTCAACAGCTTCAGCGACGTGATCATGCCGGTGGACGGCGGCCTGGAAAACGCTGACGTCATCATCCTCCCGGCGTTCTGGGACGATTTCGAAACCCTTTGCCAACGTTATCCACAGATCCTGCCGTGGTTGCGCCAGCAGCATGCGCGCGGCGCGGTACTGTGCGGCGAGGCCACCGGGGTGTTCTGGCTCGCCGAAGCCGGGCTGCTCGACGGCAAGGAAGCGACCACTTACTGGCGCTTCTTCAACGCCTTTGCCGAGCGCTTCCCGAGGGTTTACCTCAATCAGGACAAGCACCTGACCGACGCCGACAACCTCTATTGCGCCGGCGGCACCACGTCGGCGTGCGACCTCTATATCTACCTGATCGAGCGTTTCTGCGGCGCCAACGTGGCCCAGGCCGTGGCCCGCGACATTCTCTATGAAGTGCAGCGCAGCTACTCGCCGGGACGCATCGGTTTCGGTGGCCAGAAGCTGCACCAGGACGTGATCATCCTGCAGATCCAGCATTGGCTCGAAGAGCACTTCGCCGACAAGTTCCGCTTCGAGGACGTTGCGCGCGAGCATGGCATGAGCATCCGCAACTTCATGCGCCGCTTCCAGACCGCCACCGGCGACAAGCCGCTGCATTACCTGCAACGCCTGCGCATTGAAACGGCAAAGGGCTTGCTGTCCGGCAGTCGCAAGAGCATCAAGACCATCAGTTATGAAGTCGGCTATGACGATGCGAGCTTCTTCGCGCGACTGTTCCGCCAGCACACCGAGTTGTCGCCGAACCAGTATCGCCAGCAGTTTCAGCAAGCGGCGTAAAACCCCGCAAACCCTGTAGGAGCACAGCTCGCTGGCGATGGCATCCTTGAGATAGCCATCGCCGGCAAGCCGTGCTCCTACAGGGGATCTGCAACGCACAAAAAAGGCCTGCAATTGCAGGCCTTTTTCATTTTCCGAAATTTCCTACGGCTTATGCGCCCGGGACAGGAATTCGTGGGATTGCATTTCCAGCAGACGGCTGAGGGTGCGCTGGAACTCGAAGTTCAGGCGACCGCCGGTGTAGAGGTCTTTGAGCTCGACTTCGGCGGAAATGATCAGCTTCACGTTACGGTCGTAGAACTCGTCGACCATGTTGATAAAGCGCCGGGCGATGTCGTCGGTGGTGACGCTCATTTGCTCGACACCGCTGAGCAGCACGGCGTGGAAGATCTTGCCCAGTTCGATGTAATCGTTCTGGCTGCGTGGGCCGTCGCAGAGTTCGCGGAAGTCAAACCAGGCCACGTCATCGCAGGTGCGCAAGGCACGAATTTCGCGGTTCTCGATGATCAGCACATCGTTCTCGATGGCCGCCGTGCATTCCGGCGTCAGCGCACGGAAGCTCTTGCGCAGGCTTTCGTGAGACGCTTCATCGAGCGGGAAGTGGAACAGCTCCGCTTGCTCGAGGTGACGCAGACGATAGTCGACGCCGCTGTCGACGTTGACGATCTCGGTGTTCTGCTTGATCAGCGCGATGGCCGGCAGGAAGCGCGCACGCTGCAAGCCGTCCTTGTACAAACCGTCCGGGACGATGTTCGAAGTGGCGACCAGGGTCACGCCGTTCTTGAACAGCTCTTCCATCAGCGTGCCGAGGATCATCGCGTCGGTGATGTCGGAAACGAAGAATTCATCGAAGCAGATCACTCGCGACTCGTCGGAGAAACGCTTGGCGATGATGGTCAGCGGGTTTTTCTCGCCGCCGAGGGTCTTCATCTCTTCGTGCACACGCTTCATGAAGCGGTGGAAGTGAGTCCGGGTCTTTTCCTTGAACGGCAGCGCTTCGAAGAAGGTGTCGACCAGGTAAGTCTTACCGCGACCTACGCCGCCCCAGAAATACAGGCCCTTGACCGGCGCCTGTTCTTTCTTGCCAAACAGTTTGCCGAGCAGGCCCGGTTTGTTCTGCGAGGCCGCGACCAGATCGTCGTACAGGCGCTGCAAATGGCGCACGGCGGTTTCCTGCGCGGCGTCATGGAAGAATTCCGGGCGTTTCAGATCAGCTTGGTATCGTTCTAGGGGCGTCATAATTCGTTAGCAAGGCAACAAAAACGGGCCGTCACTGTAGCGATGGCCCGTGGGAATGGCAATCGGCCCTTGGTCGGACCGAGCCGTTGATTATTCCTGAACCGGCGTCAGCGCAATCCGCAGAGCGTCGATGGCAACGTCACGGGCAGCAGTGTCGGCGAACGCAGGGCTATCGGCCACGCACTCGCCTTCCAGCCAGACGCTGAAGCTCAGGTCTTCATTGCGCACGTCCAGAGGCTGGCCCGCTTGCAGTTGCTTGGTCACCTGGCCAGCGGTTTTACCGTCGGCGAAGTTGCGCGACAGCAGCAGTTGCTCGCCATCGGCCGCCAGCAGACGGAAGCGGAAACTGCCGTCGTCTTCGCGGAAGCTGACAAAACGTGCAGCTTTCGCGGCTTTCTTCTTGGTGGTCGCCGCGACTTGCGTCTGGGCCACGAAAGAACGCAAGCCGACCGCTTCGCGCAATTCGTTAAGGAAAGGCGTCGCCACGGCACGAGCCTTTTTCGCACCGATTTGCAGGATGTCTTCCAGATCAGCCGGGCGTTCGATCAATTGGTGATAACGCTCGCGAGACTCGCCCAGTTCGCTGTCGAGCAGTTGGAACAGACGATTCTTCGCCTCCCCCCAACCCAGGCCCTGCAACAGTTCGCTGCGGAATTCGTCGGACTGCGCCGGGGTGGCAAAGGCCTGGAACAGCGTGAACAGGTGCGAATTGTCTGGATCTTTGGCTTCGCCCGGCGCACGGGAGTCAGTGACGATCCGCGAGATCGCGTCTTTCATCTCTTTGGCGCTGCTGAACAACGGAATGGTGTTGTCGTAGCTCTTCGACATCTTGCGACCGTCGAGACCGGGCAGCGTCGCGACGCTTTCTTCGATCAGCGCCTCGGGCATGGTGAAGAACTCTTTGCCCTGGCCAAACAGATGGTTGAAACGCTGACCGATGTCCCGGGCCATTTCCACGTGCTGGATCTGGTCACGACCGACCGGCACCTTGTGTGCGTTGAACATCAGGATGTCCGCGGCCATCAGCACCGGATAGCTGTACAGCCCCATGGTGATACCGGCATCCGGGTCTTCGCCGGTTTCGACGTTCTTGTCCACCGAAGCCTTGTAGGCGTGGGCGCGGTTGAGCAAGCCCTTGGCGGCAACGCAGGTCAGCAGCCAGGTCAGCTCCGGGATTTCCGGGATGTCGGACTGGCGATAGAACGTCACGCGGTCCACATCCAGGCCACCGGCCAGCCAGGTCGCGGCGATTTCCAGACGCGAGCGCTGGATGCGCAGCGGGTCATCGCATTTGATCAGGGCGTGGTAGTCGGCCAGGAAGTAGAACGAATCGGCATTGCTGTCACGGCTGGCAAGGATCGCCGGGCGGATGGCGCCGGCGTAGTTGCCCAGGTGCGGCGTGCCGGTGGTGGTGATGCCGGTGAGGATACGGGTACGAGTCGTCATGGGTAATCGCTTGTCAGACTGCAATCAATTCGAAAGACGCGGCAGGATCAGATCCTTGAGATCGGTCAGCTTGCCATGAAAAAAGTGTCCGCATTCTGCCACTTTCAGCAGCTCATGGGGACGATCGAGTTTCTCGGACCAGTCGTAGACGGCTTGCGGGTCAATGACTTCATCGGTTTCCGGCTGGATCAGGGTCAGCGGGCAGTTCACCGGCAGCAGGTCGTAACCATTGAGCCGGGTGACAGCGGCGGCCACCATGAACAAATGCTTGAGCTGTTCGCCCTGCGTTTCCAGGCGTCCACCGAGACTTGCTGCAACAAAACCGCCGAAGGAGAAACCGAACAACGTCAGCGGCAAATCAGGATGTTTCGCCCGCAACCATGCGGCCGCTGCCTGGGCATCGTCGACTTCGCCGGTCCCCATGTCGTGCGTACCTTCGCTGGCACCGACTCCACGGTAATTGAAACGCAAGGTAATCAAACCGGCATCGCGCGCGGTGCGCTGCAGGGTCGAGACCACTTTGTTGAGCATGGTGCCGCCCTGCACCGGGTTCGGGTGGCAGATCAGCGCGATGCCGCGCGGCTGCTCGATATCCAGGTAAAGTGCTTCCAATTGCCCGACCGGGCCGTCAATCACTACAGGGGTTTCGCGCATAAGCAAGGAAGGAACTCCGTGACCTCGAATCGGGTCGACTCGTCTAGCAAATTGTCTGTGCCGATGTATTGCGAGTGAATCGCGGTATACAGCGCAGGTTCGAGCCGTTAACGTAAAGCAAAGCCGTTTATAGAGGAAGGACTCGTGGAACACTCGCTCTTAGTTTGGTTGTTGCCGACTCTTGCCCTGGTTGTGGGTGTCGCCATTGGATTCCTGATCGCTCGCCTGGTGCCGAACGCCGCGCCGAGCAGCACCCAACGTCAGCTGGATGACATTCAGGAACGTTTTGACAGTTATCAGAACGAGGTGGTTACCCACTTCAACAGCACTGCAAACCTGGTCAAGAAACTGACTCAGAGCTATCAGGAAGTGCAGGATCACCTCGCCGAGGGTGCCAACCGCCTGGCCCTGGACGAGCAAACCCGCCAACGCCTGCTGGCTTCGCTGCACGCCGACGCGGCAGCGGCCCCACGGGAACGCCTGACGCCACCGCGCAATCAGGAGCCGCCTCGCGACTACGCCCCCAAAGCCCCGAACGCGCCGGGCATGCTTGATGAGCATTACGGCCTGAAGAAGTAATCAGGTTTCGCGCGATACACAAAGCCCTCGGACGAGTGATTGTCCGGGGGCTTTTTTGTTGCTGATCCAATACCTTTGGTGCCGACTCGGCCCCTTCGCGGGCAAGCCCGCTCCCACAGGGATCGCGTACCTATCAAGCGACTCGGTCACTGTGGGAGCGGGCTTGCCCGCGAAGGGGCCAGAACTGGCGACACAAAAAAACCGCCCGATCTGTTTAGGATCGGGCGGTTTTTTTTACGCCTGGGGTTCAGTCAGGTGGGTAAAGGGGCTGCGTTTACTGCTGTGGATACTCTTGACCCGGAATCGCCTTGAGGTTGACCTCGACGCGACGGTTCTGTGCCCGGCCATTGACGTCGCCGTTGCTGGCAATCGGGTTATCCGGCCCGGCGCCGCGCGCCGACAGGTTGGCACCACTGACACCTTGGGACGTCAGGTAAGTCGCCACGCTCTGCGCACGACGCTGGGACAGGTCCATGTTGTGCTGACGGCTGCCGGTGCTGTCGGTGTAGCCAACGATTTCGATCTGGTTCTGGTTGAACTCTTTGAGCGAACCGGCCAGGTTGTTCAGTGGCTGATAGAAGCTGGAAGCGATGTTCGCCGAATCGGTGGCGAACGTGATGTTGCCCGGCATGATCAGCTTGATCTGATCGCCCTGACGCTGCACTTCAACACCGGTGTTGGCCATGCTGGCGCGCAGCTTTTTCTCTTGCTGGTCGGCGTAGTAACCGTAACCGGCAGCCGAAGCACCCACTACGGCGGCGCCGATCAGCGCACCCTTGCCACGGTTATCGTGGTTGATGGCGGCACCGGCCAACGCACCCGCCAGAGCGCCGAGGCCGCCGTACTTGGCGGTTTTGCTCATGCCCGTGGAACCACCGTCGGCCTGCCCCTGGCTGCTGTCATATGGGTTGGGCGAGGCGCAGCCTGACAGCAAGGCCACAGCCGTAGCGACAATAATCAAACGCTGCTTGGTGAACATGAAGAGCTCCTACTTTTTGCATTCTGGGATGCAACGGGTCTTAGGCATTGGTTCTTTGCGGGCGTTTGATCATTTCGGGCGCAGAAAATTCCGTCGATCCCCTTAAGCCCGCACAAAAGGGTTGTCGCGCATTTCATCACCCAGACGCGTATCCGGACCATGACCGGTCACCACCGTTGCGTCTTCATCAAGGGTGTACAGGCGCTGCTTGATCGAACGCACGATGGTCGCCTGATCGCCACCCCACAAATCCGTGCGCCCTACCCCGCGACGAAACAACGTGTCACCGGCAATCAGCAGCTTAGCCTCTGAAAACCAAAAGCTCATGGAACCCGGCGTATGACCTGGCGTGTGCAACGCCACGCCGCAACCGCAGGCGAGTTCTTCATCGTCGGCCAACCAGCGATCCGGCGATGGAACCGGCGTGTACGGCACACCGAACATCTGGCATTGCATCTCCAGATTGTCCCAGAGGAACTGATCCTCTTTGTGCAAGTGCAGGGTCGCGCCGGTTTTCTCCTTCAACTGACCGGAGGCCAGGAAGTGATCGAGGTGCGCATGGGTATGGATGATGCTGACAACCTTCAGGCCCAGGGCATCGAGCCGGACGAGGATCAATTCGTGATTGCCGCCCGGATCGACCACGATGGCCTTCTTCGTCACCGGATCGCCGATGATCGTGCAGTTGCACTGCAACGGGCCTACGGGGAAGGTTTCGCGGATGAGGGTCGGTTGTTGGGACATCGGGGCATGCTCGATAAAAACGGGGACGAGGGATTTCCGCACACAATTGCGTCCAGCCATTGACCGCCTGTGTATCGTCACACTACGTCAGCCCAACACTCCCAATGCCTTGGCCCTCGCCACCGCCTGCGTGCGCCGCTCAACCCCGAGCTTGCTGTTGATGTGGCTGGCGTGGGTTTTAACCGTGTGCAGGGAAATGAACAGTTGATCGCTGATTTCCTGGTTCGAGCAGCCTTGGGCAATGAGTTTCAGAACCGACAGTTCGCGGGAACTGAGTTGTTCGCAGGCTTGTGAGGGCTCCGGAGCAAGGCGTGCAGCGATAACGGGGAGTCGCTCCGACAGGCTCTGCGATACCGTCGCTTTCGCGCAGTTCTGCAGTTGCTCGCGAAGCCAGTCAGGGCATTTGTTCAACAAGCCATCAAAAGGCTGCAGCGCGCCGCCACTGGCCGCTTCAAGGGCCTGAGCGAAAGCCTGCCGGGCTTCAGGCTCGCGGTTGTGCGCAAGGAGCAGTTCGGTTTTTTGTGTCAGCGCCATCACACTGAGCAACTGCCGACCGGTTTGCTGACCATGCTCGAGTAACGCATTCAATCGCCCTTCGGCCAGCATCGGCTGCGCCTGAATGACCTCAAGCAAGGCCTGCTGCAACTCGATATGCAGTGGCAGTTGCGGATGGAATTCCGGCGGTGCCGCAGGCGTTTCGCCGTTGTAGGTCTGGCCCAGTCGTGCGAGCCAGGCTTCCGCCAGATCGGTGCGTCCCTGGGCCAGCCAGAGTTCGCATTTGACCAGGGTAATCATCGCCAGGTAGTAAATCGGCGGGACGTCCCAGATATGCATCAGCCGTTCGGCTTCGGCGAGTTCGGCAAAGGCCTTGGCGAACTCGCCGCTGCTGCCTTCGAGCCGGGCGATCACACAATGGCCGATCAGGACACTGATGTCGCGACAGGCTCGAGCCTCAGTCAAACCGGCCTGCAGACGCAGCCGCGCGGTCTGTGGTTGCAGGCGCAGGGCCAGCAGAAATCCTTCGTACAAGGTCAATCGAGCGCGCACGGCATACAGCCGCTGCGGCGACAACCCTTGCAGGCGTTGCAGCCCCTGACGGACTTCGTCCAGCGAGCGCAGGATTTCCCCTCGCGCCTGCAACACGCGCGCCCGGTCGTAATGGGCCAGCGCTTCGAACAACGGATTACCCACCCGTTGCGCCAGTTCAAGCGAGTCGCGGTTCAAGCCACGGGCACGCCACAAGTCGCCGTCGGCAATGGCCAGGTTGGAAAGGGTCGAGAGACACATCAGGCGCTGGCCGTAGCGTTTCGATGGCAGGCTTTCCAGCGCTTCGGTGCAATACAGCAGCGTCAATTCGCGGTTGCCGCGCCCGCGGGCAATGATCCCGCTCAAGGCCAGCCATTGCGCCAGCATGGATTTCTGCGCAGTGGCCGACGGGGCCGGCAGGAAGCGGCTCAGATGATTGGCCAACTCTTCGGCGGCGTCGAGCTGACAAGCCAGCCCCAAGGCCCAGCTGTAAAGCACGATCAAGCGTGGCGTGCTGATCAGCAGGCTGTCGGGCAAGTCCATTTTCCAGCGCAGCAACATGCCGACATTCTGTTCCGCCAGCAATTGCTCTTCCGAAAGGTTCTGCACCAGGTTGGCCGCGACATCCAGATGCCCGGCGCGCAACGCCTGCTCCACCGCCTCATCGAGCAGGCCCTGGGCATTGAACCAGCGACACGCGCGCAGATGCAGGCTGGCCGCCGGCACCATCGCCTGTGAGGTTGGCCGGGTGCGCAGCAGGTCGGAAAACAGATGGTGATAGCGGTACCAGTGGCCATGTTCGTCCAGCGGTACGAGGAAAACTTGGTGCGCAAGCAGAAAACGCAGGATCTCGGCACTGTCATGCGCTTCGCGAACGGCATCGCACAGCTCGCTGCAAAAACGCTCTTGAGGGGCCGTGTCATAAAGGAACGACTGCACCTCGGCGGGCAGGCAATCGATGACTTCTTCGAGCAGGTAATCGCGAATCAGCCCTTCCCCACCGTGCAGGGACTGGGGTAATGCACCGTCGGAACCCGCTTCAGAGGCCGCCAGCAACCAGAAACGCAAACCGGCAACCCAGCCTTCACTGCGCTGGATCAGGTTTTCCAGTGCTTCGCCACGCAACGAACTGCTGTGCCGATCGAGCAGGGTCAAGGCTTCGTCGTGGGTCAGGCGCAGATCCTGCTCATGCAACTCAAGCAATTGTCGCGACAACCGCAGCCGCGCCAGATGCCAGTCCGGACGCTGGCGACTGGTGACCATCACCAGCAAGCCGTCGGGAAGGTGATTGAGGAAAAACTGCAGGCAACGATCGAGCACCGGCCCCTGGGCCAGATGATAGTCATCGAGGACCAGCAGCAATGGCGCTGTCGGCAACAGGTGCACGGCCAACTCATCGAGCAAGCCGTCCAGCCATTCTTCAAAAGCAAACGGCTGATGCCGCTGACGCATTTTCAGCAGCCCCAGAGACTGGCGGCCCAACTGCGGAAAAAAGTCCTGAAGGCCTTCGAGCAATCGCTCCAGAAAACGGCCTGGATCGTTGTCCCGCGGACTCAACCCCAGCCAGAGACTTTGCCAATGCGCCGGCAGCCCCTGACAGAACTCCACAGCCAATGAGCTCTTGCCAAACCCCGCCGGTGCGCTGACCAGCAGCAGCCGGCCACCGAGACCGGCACTGAGGCGCTCGCATAAACGAGGTCGCAGCACATGGCCGTCGGGCAGCGGAGGCCGATAAAAACGCCCGTCCAATGTTGCGACGGTAACGCTTGCATGGCCCGGGAGTGGGGACAGATCAGTCATGGCCGGCTCTTGTTTGAAATGCTGTTGGCGGCGTTGCAGATGTCCGCAGACTAGCGGTAAACGAAGAGGTAATGAAGGTTATTGCTACAAATGGCTACAAAAAGTCTACGAACAAAAAAAAAGCCCCGAACCAGTCGGGGCTTCTTTCGAGGATGCGGCCTCTGTTCAGTTCAGGTTAACGAACCCCGGTCTGACGCAATGCCGCCGGCGTGAAGTCGCTGGTGGTGGCAGTGAAACCGAAGTTGTATGCCGACTTCTCTTCGTTCTTCATGCCCAGTGCCAGGTAACGGCCGGACTGCAGGTCGTAGAGGGCTTCCAGGGTGTACCAAGGCACTTGAACGTTGTAGTAGTTCTGGGAGTGAGCTTCCGCCACACGCCAGAGCTGGTTACGACCGTCGTAGTGATCGATCACCGCTGCTTGCCAGGTATCTTCGTCGATGTAGAAGTCACGCTTGGCGTAGATGTGACGCTGACCTTCCTTCAGGGTTGCAACCACATGCCAGACCCGACGCAGCTCGTAACGAGCCAGGTCCTGGTTGATGTGACCGGCCTTGATGATGTCGGCGTACTTCAGCTTCGGATCGTCGAGCTTGTAGCTGTCGGAGGCGATGTACATCTCTTTCTTGCCTTCGAGCTTCCAGTCGTAACGATCCGGTGCACCGTTGTACATGTCCAGGTTGTCGGAGGTACGCAGGCCGTCCGCCGCGGTACCCGGCCCGTCATAAGACACTTGCGGAGCACGACGCACACGACGCTGACCGGCGTTGTAGACCCACGCCGAACGTGGTTCCGCCACCTGATCGAGGGTTTCGTGCACCAGCAGCACACCACCGGCCAGACGTGCAGGCGCGGTCACTTCCTGTTTGAAGTAGAACAGGATGTTGCCCGGGTTCGCCGGATCGTAATCCTTCATCTTGTCGCGGAATACGAACTGATCCTGGAAGTACACCAAGCTGTACGAGCCGTTCGGCTGCGGGGTGGCCTGGGTCACCAGACGGGTCACGCTGCCACCGCGATAACGGGTGATGTGGTTCCAGATAACCTCAACGCCGCTCTTTGGAATCGGGAACGGTACGGCTGTCTCGAAGTTTTTCAGCCCGTTGCCGCCGGACACCAGCTCCGTGGCGGTGGCGTTTCTCTTGATGGCAGCGAACACGTCATCCGGCACGGTCGCGCCGCGATGGGACGGGTAAACCGGCATCTTGAAGGTTTCCGGGTAACGCTTGAACATCGCGTACTGGCCTGGAGCAAGCTTGTCCTTGTACTGATCGACGTTCTGCGCCGTGATGGTGAACAGCGGTTTTTCACTGGCGAACGGGTCGGACAGGAAACCTTTGGCGTCGGCGGTGCCGGCGTTCTTAGCCATCGGCTTCCAGGCTGGAATCGAACCGTCGGCATTGCCCGCCATCTCGGCGCCCATTGGCGTCAGGCTCTTGCCCAGCTTGTCCGCTTCGGCCGCAGGGACCGCTGCCATCACACTGGTCGCCAGCAGCGTTAGCCCCAGAACTCCAGCGTTGAACAGACTCTTTGTTGTTTTCATAGGTGTGTTCGTCCTGAAAATGCAGTGCTTAGAAGTTCACGCCGAAGCTGAGCGCAACGAAGTCGCGGTCATCCACGGTGGTGTACTTGCCGTCAAAGAAGTTGGTGTAGGCCAGGGACGCGGTGTAGGTGTTCTGGTACTCGGCATCGAGACCCAGGCTGACCGCTTTGCGACCTTCCTCGAAGTTGCCGCCAGGGCCAGGCGAGTAACCGTCGACGTCATGGGACCAGGCGATGTTCGGCTTGAAGTTCACACCGGCGATCACGTCGTTGTATTCCCAGATCGCACGAGCGCGATAGCCCCAGGAGTCAGTCGTGGTGAAGCCATCGTTTTCGCAGTAGCGGTTGACGTTGTTTTGCGGACCGCCTGCCAGGGTCGAAGCGTTCAATGCCTGGCACTGACCGTTTGGCAATGGACCTGGGCCGTAGCTCGGGTCACGCCCGTAACGGGCTTTCGAAGTGCTTTCCAGGCCGCCGACGTGAGTCCAGCCAACCTCGCCCACCAACGTCAGTCGCTCGGCACCCATCACCTGATCGAAGAAGTGAGTGAAGGTTGTCTGCAGTTGAGACACTTCCTTGCGACGATAGCCATGCTGATCCGCACCAGGCTGCCCTTGCAGCACGGAAACGCTCGGGTTCAGTGGCGTCAGGCCGGAAAAGAGGATGTCGGTGGTGTTGAGCTGTACCGGTGCGTTCGGACGGTAGCTGAACTCACCACTCCAGGCGGTGCCGGTAGGCAACGTGGTGGAGAAGCTCAGGCCATAAAGCCGAATATCTTCCGGGTATTCGATGAAGTAGCTGGAGTTACCCGCCACCACCAATGGCAGGGTTTGCGCCGCCAGTCCGTTCGCGCCACCCACGATGCCAGCTGCGGTTCCCAGCGGAATGCCTGTGCCAACCAGTGCGCCAGTCAGAGCGCCACCCAGTGCCTGTGCGTTATAGGCGCTCGCCGGAGCCCCCTTGCCGCTGAAAATCGGCGCACGGCTGTGGTAGTTCATCATGTAGGCACCGAATTCGGTGTCCAGCGGCTCGAACATGTACTTGAAGGACACGCCGAACTGGCCACTGTCACGCGCATCGCGATCCGGACCACGACGAACGATCGCGCCTTCGTCCGGGTTACCCCAGTTCACGCCCCTGGCAGCCAGCGTGTTGAGGACCGCGTTGCGCGAGGCGGCTGGCAAACGAGCGGCCGCCAACGAGTTGTTGAGCCCGTTACGGGTCCGCAGCACGGCCAGGTTGTTATCGCAGCCATCGGAAATCACGTCCGGTTGCGAGAAGAACGTACCGCAGTTGTCGGTAACGGTCTGGTCCCATTCCAGTTGATAGAACGCTTCCGTGGAAAGGTTCTCGGTCAGGCTCTGGGACACGTAAAACATGTTGACCGGGATCAGGCCTTCCTTGATCTCGGCACCTGGACGGCGGAACGCGGAAACGTCGATCGGGTTGATCGAGTTGATGCCGCCGCCGATGAACGTACTCTCGCCCCAGCTGACCACTTGTTTGCCCAGACGCACGGAACCCGGCTGATCGGCAACCGAGTAGTTGTGGTAGACGAAGGCGTCGAGAATTTGCCCGCCGGAGGACTTGGCGCCTTCCTTGCGGTTGTTGTCGCTAATGTCCTTGAACGGACGGTCTTCGTCTTTGAGTTCGAAGTCATACCAGTATTTGCCCCGGACGAAGATGCCGGTGTCGCCGTACTTCAATTCAAGGTCATGGATGCCTTTGAAGATCTTCGAGAAGGTTTCCCCGCTCTTGAAGTTCAAGTGGCCGTCATCGGAGGTCTGGGACAGGCCACGGCCACCGTTGTTGACGCCGATGAGGTTCTTGTTGGCACTCTCGGTAGACCAACTGGCACCAATCGACAGGGATGAGTCGAACTGACCTTCGATTTCACCAACGTTGAAACTGACGCCGAATGCGGGCCCGGCGAGCGAAGAGGCAAGACTGACAGCCAGAGGCAGTTTTGCCCGGCGCCAGAACTGGTTTACTGATGTCATCGACGCTACTCCATGTGCATTATTGTTATGGCATTGAGTACTTTTAAAAACGCTGTGGTTGACCGGAAGCCAAGGCATTCCGAATTCACTCCAAAGTTGCATCGCCCCGTTTTGTGCGTGTGCCCCGTTCTTAAAAATCCTTGAGCGGACTATAGCCAGCAGGTAGTACTGCTTGATCCCTCTAAAGTGTGATTTGCAGCTGCCGGCCACTCTGGAACAGTCCTTTCGCCAAGCCGACACCTGTCGGCACGGGAATGATGGCTGAAAATTCTGATTTCACAAGCCAAGCGCTTGCTTGGTGGGGCTGGCGTGCCATTTCGGGCACGCCGGAAGGCGCTTAAAGCGTCGAGAGGAAGGTGCTGTTGTTGGCTTGCCATTCAGTGATGTCGAGGCGAATTCGCTTCTTGTCGAGTTTGCCGACACTGGTCTTGGGAATTTCAGTAACAAGGGCGATCTGGCTCGGGATGGCCCACTTGCTCAGGTGCCCCAGTTCCACAAATGGCTTGAGGTGCTCCTTGAGTTCCCTGGCCCCAATTACATGGCCCTCGCGGATCACCAGCAAGGCAAACGGGCGTTCGCCCCACTGCGGATCGGCAATGCCCACCACTGCTACTTCGCGTACCGCTGCATGGCGACTGATCAGGTCTTCCAGGTCCAGGGAGGAAATCCATTCGCCGCCGGTCTTGATCACGTCCTTGATCCGGTCGCGAATGTCGATCACGCCCATGCTGTCCAGCGTCGCCACGTCCCCGGTGTGCAGCCAGCCACCGGCCCAGAGCTCGGCGCCCTTCTGCGGCTCATTGAAATAGCCTTCGGTGAGCCACGGCGCACGCAGCACCAATTCACCCTGGGTCTCGCCATCGGCGGGCAGGAAGTTACCGTCGGTGTCGACAATGGCCGCTTCCACCAAAGGTCCCGGCACGCCGGCCTTGATCCGGTACGTGGTGCGCTCGTCTTCGGTGCCCGCCATCAGCTCATCGTTGAGGTGCGCGCAGGAAACCAGCGGGCCGGTTTCCGACATGCCGTACGCGGCGGTCAACTGAATGCCTTTGGCTTTGGCGGCTTCGTACAACGCACGATTCAATGCACTGCCGCCGATGACGATTTTCCAGCCGCCGAAGTCGGTGCCTTGCGCTGCCTTGGCGTTGAGAACCATCTGCAGGATGGTCGGTACGCAATGCGAGAAGGTGACCTTTTCCTTGCGCCACAGCTCCACCAGGTATTCGGGATCGTAGCGCCCCGGATAAACCTGCTTGAGCCCGAGCATGGTCGCCACATACGGCAAGCCCCAGGCGTGCACATGGAACATCGGGGTGATCGGCATGTACACGTCGTTGGTGCCCAACAGCCGCACGCTGTCGATGGCGCCCATGATGGTCGACACGCCCATGGTGTGCAGCACCAATTGCCGATGGGTGAAGTACACGCCTTTGGGATTGCCGGTGGTGCCGGTGGTATAGAAGGTGGTCGCGACCGAATTTTCGTCGAAATCCTGGAAGTCGTACTGCGTGCTTGCGGCCGCCAGCAACTGCTCGTATTCACCGACAAGGTTCGGCAGGTCGGCGGTTTTTTCCGGCAGGTCGGTCAGCAGCAGGGTTTTCTCGACGGTGGTCAGGTGCCCGGCAATCGCGTTGTACAGCCCGACGAACTCGCTGTTGACCAGCACGAAGCGGTCCTCGGCGTGATTCATGGTGTAGAGGATCTGTTCCGGCGACAGGCGCACGTTGATGGTGTGGATCACCGCGCCGATCATCGGAATGGCAAACATGCATTCCAGATAACGATGACTGTCCCAGTCCATCACCGCCACGGTATCGCCGGCCTTGACGCCGGCCGCCGTCAGCACGTTGGCCAGGCGTGCGACCCGTTCGATCAGGGTCGGATAGCTGTAGCGCAATTGATCGCGGTAAATGATCTCGCGGGTTTTCTCATAGCGCGCGCCGGACATCAGCAGCCGTTTGATCAGCAGCGGATACTGGTAAGCGCCTTCGGCTGGGGGGATAACGCGAGTCTGCAACATAAGAATCCCTTTTCTGACTGCACGGTCGTGGCTGAAAGTAAGCACTCTAGTGCCCTTCCATGACAACCAAATCAGCCGAAGGAATGATTTGCAACATTCAGCAAATGCTAGCGTTGCGCCAGCATTTAACAGCTATCCAGACCTGTAGGAGCCGGCTTGCTGGCGATGGTCTTGCAGGCGCCGCATCCTTTCCAGAATAGATGCGTCATCGTTAAAGACCATCGCCAGCAAGCTGGCTCCTACAAGATCAATGCATCTCGGTAAACGCGAGTTTCACGCCGATGGCGATCAGCACGGCGCCCATGGTCCGGTCGAACCAGTGGCCCATGCGGGCGAAACCGGAGCGTACACGCTGCTGGCTGAACAGCATCGCCACCAGGCAGAACCAGAAAGCCGTCGCCGCCGCCAGGTAAACCCCGTAACCGGCCTGCACCGCCAATGGCGTATGCGGATTGATCACCACAGTGAACAACGACAGGAAGAACAGCGTGGCTTTCGGGTTCAGACCGTTGGTCACGAAACCCGAGGTGAAGGCGCCGCGAGCGGTGCGCTCACCCGCTTCCTTGTGCAGATCGTCAGTCACCGGCTTGGCCGGTTGCGCGCGCAGGGCCTTGAAACCGATGTACAGCAGATACGCGGCCGCCGCCCATTTCAAGGCGTTGAACAGCACGATCGACTGGGACACGATCAGGCCGATACCGAGCAGCGAATAGCCAACGTGCAGGAAAATCGCCGTACCGACACCCATCGCCGTCCAGGTGCCGGCGCGACGACCGTGGGTCACGCTCTCACGCACCACCACGGCGAAATCCGGGCCGGGGCTGGCGACGGCCAGCAGGTGAATCAGGGCAACGGTCAAGAACTCTGTCCAATACATGCGGGCTCCTCTGGGGGCTAAACGGTCGAATTATCACTTCCAGGCTGACATCGCCCCTGTGGGAGCGGGCTTGCTCGCGAAGGCGTTGTGTCAGACAACATCAATGTCGACTGACACAACGCCTTCGCGAGCAAGCCCGCTCCCACAAGGTTCGGCGTAGACCTGGCATTGCGTAACGATTTGTTTCATCTGGTAGGCTCGGCAGATTACGCCTTCAGTTCAATGCACAAAAGGTACAGTTGATGACGAACTCTCGCCGCGCCGTTTTCCTCGACCATCCCTCGCTGGACCTCGGCGATCTCGACCTCAGCCCATTGCGCGCCTGCTTCGATGATTTGCAACTGTTTGCGCAGACCACGCAGGATCAAGTGATCGAACGCCTCAAGGGCGCCACCGTCGCCATCAGCAACAAAATCCTGATCGACGCCGCCGCCATCGCCGCCAGCCCCGAGCTGAAGCTGATCCTGATCACCGCCACCGGCACCAATAACGTCGATCTCGCCGCCGCCCGCGCCCATGGCGTGACCGTCTGCAACTGCCAGGGTTACGGCACGCCATCGGTGGCGCAGCACACGATCATGCTGTTGCTGAACCTGGCGACGCGCCTCGCCGATTATCAGAAAGCCGTCGGTGAAGGTCGCTGGCAACAGGCGAAACAGTTCTGCCTGCTGGACTACCCGATCGTCGAACTGGAAGGCAAAACCCTCGGCTTGCTCGGTCATGGCGAACTGGGCGGCGCGGTCGCACGACTGGCCGAAGCCTTCGGCATGCGCGTGCTGCTCGGGCAGATTCCGGGGCGCCCCGCCCGACCGGACCGTTTGCCGCTGGATGAACTGCTGCCGCAAATCGACGCGCTGACGTTGCACTGCCCGCTCAACGAACACACTCGCCACTTCATCGGTGCCCGCGAACTGGCCTCGATGAAACCCGGCGCTTTTGTGGTGAACACCGCCCGTGGCGGCCTGATTGATGAACAAGCGCTGGCCGACGCCTTGCGTAGCGGGCACCTCGGCGGTGCGGCCACCGACGTGTTGAGCGTCGAACCGCCGAGCGCCGGCAACCCGTTGCTCGCCGCCGACATTCCACGCCTGATCGTTACGCCGCACAACGCCTGGGGCAGTCGCGAGGCGCGGCAGCGGATCGTTGGCCAATTGACCGAAAACGCGCAGGGATACTTCAGCGGTAAGGCGCTGCGGGTCGTCAGTTGATAAACTGCGGCACTTTTTTTCAAGGAGCAGAGTATGGATCCGCGCAGTGAAGTACTGCTTCGTCAGGCCGAGTTATTCCAGGGTTCGGTGCTGCTGGCCGGCTTGCCCGCCGATGATTTGCTCGGGCGCCTGCCCGACGCCCATGGCTGGTGCTGGCATGCCGGCGATCAGGCCGCGCTGGATGCCCGCTTCACCGAGCGCAGCCATTTTGGCGTGACTGTGCCCGAGCGCGAATTCGACACCGCTGTGGTGTTTCTGCCCAAATCCAAGGACCTCACCGATTACATCCTCAACGCCCTCGCCTCCCGCCTGGCCGGACGCGAGTTGTACCTGGTGGGTGAAAAACGCAGCGGCATCGAAGGCGCGGCCAAACAACTGAACCCGTTTGGCAAACCGCGCAAGCTCGACAGTGCGCGTCATTGCCAGCTGTGGCTGGTCACCGTGGCCGATGCGCCGCAAGCCAAATCCCTGGAAAGCCTGGCCCAGACCTACGAGTTGCCGCTGGCCGAAGGGCCACTGAAAGTCATCAGCCTGCCGGGGGTTTTCAGCCACGGTCGACTGGATCGCGGCAGCGCGTTGTTGCTGGAGCACCTGGACAAATTGCCAAGCGGCCATTTGCTGGACTTCGGTTGCGGCGCCGGTGTTTTGGGCGCGGCGGTCAAGCGTCGTTATCCGCACAATCAGGTCACGCTGCTTGACGTGGATGCGTTTGCCGCCGCCAGCAGTCGCTTGACCCTGGCTGCCAATGGTCTGGAAGCGGACGTCATAACCGGTGACGGCATCGATGCCGCGCCGATGGGTTTGAGTGCAATTCTGAGCAACCCGCCGTTCCATGTCGGCGTGCACACCGATTACTTCGCCACCGAGAACTTGCTGCGAAAAGCCGCCAAACATCTGAAAAACGGTGGCGAACTGCGGCTAGTCGCGAACAGCTTCCTGAAGTACCAACCGCTGATCGAAGAGCACCTCGGCGTGTGTGCGATCAAGGCCGAAGGTCAGGGTTTCCGAATCTACCGGGCCAAACGCGGTTAGCAATTTGTACTTGCCCTATCGGATTTGCCTAGGCAGAATCCGCTCCGTCCTAGGGGAGTAGTCTCCCACGAGCGCCATGCTCGTCCGGCATACGTCAACATACTTGGTCCTCAGACCATGGCGTATGCGACCCAAGCGTCCGCATCAGACGGATCGCCAGGGTTTGACAAGACCTATGACACGAACACCTTACCCGGGGCGGGAAGGCTGTACGTGTCATAGCCGTGTCGACCCGCCCCTTAGGAAAACCCTGATGCTGGATTCACTTCTCGTTCCCACCGCAATCGTTGCCTTGGCCGAAATCGGCGACAAGACGCAACTGCTCGCGCTCATCCTTGCTGCCCGCTTTCGCAAACCGTGGCCAATCATCGCCGGCATCGTCGCCGCCACCCTGGCCAACCACGCGGCAGCCGGTGCGGTAGGTGCCTGGGTCGGCAGTTTCTTCTCGGATGCGGTGTTGCACTGGATCCTCGCCGCAAGCTTCGCTGCGACGGCATTGTGGACTTTGGTACCGGACAAGATGGATGACGATGAAGCCAGCACCGCCCGCAAATTCGGGCCGTTCCTGACGACATTGATCGCGTTCTTCCTCGCGGAAATCGGTGACAAGACCCAGATCGCGACCGTGATGCTGGCCGCGCAATACCCGGAACTGTGGCTGGTGATTATCGGCACCACCCTGGGCATGTTGATTGCCAACGTGCCGGTGGTGTTGGCGGGTAACTTTGCGGCGGACAAATTGCCATTGACCCTGATTCGTCGACTGGCGGCGTCGGCGTTCTTCGTCCTGGCGATTGTCGCGGTGTACAAGGCGATGCAGAGCAGCGGGTGGGTTTGACGTCGTAGGTCGTTAGACCGCGTTATCGTTCTTCGCGGGCGAGCCTCGCTCCTACAGGTCAGTAAAAATCCTGTAGGATCGAGGCTCGCCCGCGAAGGCGTCAGCGGCATCAACGCATATCGATCAGGACTTCCGCGCGTTCTCGTACAACGGCATCACCTTCGGAATCGCCGCCTGCAACGAAGCAATCCGACTGGACGACGCCGGGTGAGTGCTCATGAACTCCGGTGGAGAACCTTCCGAAGCCTTGCTCATCTTGTTCCACAGGGTGATCGCGGCGTTCGGGTTGTAACCGGCGCGGGCCGCCAGTTCCAGGCCGATCAGGTCCGCTTCGTTTTCGTTGGCGCGACTGTTGGGCAGCGTCATGCCGTAGTTGGCCACGGTGTCCGCCAGGGCCAGGCTGTCCTGGCCCAGACCGAGCAAGGCGCCCGCGCCCTGCTTGGCCATTTCGATACCGTACGCCTTGGACATCGCTTCACGACCGTGCTCACGCAGGGCGTGGGCGATTTCATGGCCCATGATCGCGGCGATTTCATCGTCGGTCAGTTGCAGGCTGTCGATCAGCCCGGTGTAGAAAATGATCTTGCCGCCAGGCCCGCAGTTGGCGTTGAGCTCGTCACTCTTGATCAGGTTGACTTCCCATTTCCACTGGGCCGAATCCGGACGGAAAATCGGCGCCTGGGCAATAAGCCGATCAGCGATCACCTGGATGCGCTTGGCATCGTTGCTGGTCTTGTCCAGCACACCTTTGTTGGTCGCCTCGCCAACGGTCTTTTGATAAGACTGGGCGTACATCTGGTTGACCTCGTCCGAGGACAACATGCTGAACATGTACTGCTTGCGCTCCACGCCCACGGCTCCGCCGCTGGTGGTGTTGACCGACTGACAACCCGCGAGTAGCAGACCCGCGCTCAGAGCACACAAAACCAATCGCTTGTTCATCACAAAACTCCCTCGAAACATGCCGCGTATCCTAGGCGTCGATTTGTATCGGCGCCAGATACAACAGACATACAGACGTGGATTTCGGACAAAGCTCTCATCAACAGTAGGAAAAAATTCACATACCGCCACCCGCCACGGCCAGTCACGGCCGGCAATGATTCAATTGCGACATCGACGGCTCCAAAACAGCCATTTCGTCACACCTCACTCATGGCCCTCGAGCCCCCTGCCGATACAGCACCGCAGAAGTCCTCTTGCGTGCGGAGCACCCATGAAATTCAAGTCCATCCAGTTTTCCGTGGCGGCCCTCGCTGGCGCCATCGTATTAAGTGTCGTGGCAGCCCTGGTGCTGTACGCGCTGTTTTCCGGCGCACGGACGCAAGACATGGTTCAGGATCGGACCCAGGCGCAATTCGAGCAAGTCATCGAGCAGCGCCTGACGTCCCTGGCGCAAACCCAGGTCAGCCAGATCCAGCGTGAACTCGAAGCGCCGCTGCTGATTGCCGGCGGACTGGTGCGGGTCAACGCCCTGATCGGCACGCCAGGCGCCGATGGCCAGCCGCAACTGAACCTGAGCCGCGAGCAATTGATCAGCCTGATCAAGGAAAACGTCGCCAAAAACCCGAAGATTCTCGGCACCTACATCGGTTGGGAAAAAAACGCCCTCGACCACAACGACGCAGCTTACGTCGACACCAAGGTCGTCGGCATCGACGCCAGCAACGGGCGTTTCCTGCCGTGGTGGTTCCGCAACGAAGACGGCAGCCTGGGCCTGGACAAACTGGTGGACGTCGACGACCAGAAAACCCTGTCTACCGGTGTGCGCGCCAGTGAGTACTACCTGTGCTCGAAAGAAACCAAAAAATCCTGCGTGATCGATCCGGCGCCCTACAAGGTCGGCGACAAAATCGTCATGCTCGCCTCCTTTATTGAACCGATCATGCTCAACGGTGCGTTCCAGGGCATCGTCGGCGCCGACCTCTCGGTGAACTTCATCCAGGAAATGCTCCTGGCCGCAAACCAGAAGTTGTACAACGGCTCGGGCGTCATGGCGCTGATCGGCGGTAATGGCCGGATCGTTGCCTACACCAAGGACCCGAGCAAATTCGGCGAGAAGGTCAGTGACATCCTCGACAGCCAGCAGATCGCCAACATGGCCAATCTGAAGCGCGGCGAAGTCACCTACACCGTCGACAAGGCCCAGGGCCGGATCGAGTTGTACCTGCCGTTCGGCATCGGCCAGACCGACGCCCGCTGGACGCTGATGCTGCAACTGCCGCTGAACGCGGTGATGGCCGACCTGCAAAAACTCCAGGCGGACCTGAACACCCAGCGCAAATCCGACACCTTCGGCATGGCCATGGTCGGTCTGCTGATCGCCGGTGTCGGCTTGCTGGTGATCTGGCTGGTGGGCCACGGCATTGCTCGCCCATTGAAACAAATGGTGGCCATGCTCGACGACATTGCCAAAGGTGAAGGCGACCTGACGCGCCGTCTGACCAGTGATCGCGCTGACGAACTGGGCTCGATAGCCAAAGGGTTCAACACTTTCCTCGCCAAGTTGCAGGCGATGATCACCCAAGTGGTGACGTCGGTGCAGAGCGTCAGCGATTCGTCGGAACACACCGCTGACATCGCCATCCGCACCAACATTGGCGTGCAGAAACAAATGGTCGAGATCGATCAGGTCGCCACGGCGGTGCATGAAATGACCGCTACCGCCCAGGACGTGGCGCGCAACGCGACCCAGGCGGCGCAAGCGGCCAGCCATGCGGATCAGGCGGCCTCTCAGGGCAAACAGATCGTGCGGGATACGTCGAACTCGATCGGTGTGCTGGCCGTGGAAATCGGCAAGGCTGTCGGTGTGGTGCAAAACCTGGCCAAGGACAGCGAGAACATCAACGCGATCCTCACCGCCATTCGTGGCATCGCCGAGCAGACCAACCTGCTGGCCTTGAACGCCGCCATTGAAGCGGCACGCGCCGGCGAGCAGGGCCGCGGCTTTGCGGTGGTGGCCGATGAGGTGCGCAACCTCGCGCAGAAAACCCAGAAGGCCACCGAAGAAATCCAGACCATGATCCAGCAGCTGCAACAAGGCACGCGCGATGTGGTGCGGGTCATGGAAGACAGCCAGAACCGCACCGACGAAAGCGTGCAGCATGCGGCGAAAGCGGCCGAAGCGCTGGATGCGATCACTCAGGCGGTGTCGGTGATCAACGACATGAACACGCAGATTGCCAGCGCGGCCGAGGAACAGAGTGCGGTGGCGGATGACATCAACCGGAACGTGATCAACATTGGGCAAGTGGCCAATGAAGTGGCGGGCGGTGCGGATGAGTCGAGCGCGGCGAGTGCGGGTTTGACCAAGCTGGCCGAGCAGCAGCGGCGGTTGATCAATCAGTTCAAGGTTTGATTCGAGGGCCTCTTCGCGGGCAAGTCGGATCGCCGCACCGCTCGCTCCTACAGGGGATTATCGAACCTGTAGGAGCGAGGCTTACCCGCGAAGACGTCAGCCCAGACACCCCATCAGCCGGGGGTCAAACACTCCGGCCCATTCAACTTCGGATCATTCACCAGATTCGCCAACACCCGCTCGCGCAACGCCGCAGGTTCACTGGCCAGTAATCCCTGCAACACATGCAACGGCGTCTCGGGATCGAGCCACGCCTCCTGCCCCGCCGCATCCAGGATCAACGGCCGGCGCTGACTCGCCGCCGGTTGCGTGATCACGGCCGTGCTCAGCCACACCTGCTCCTGTACCGGATACGCCTCCCAGATCGCCGCGAAAAACAGCGTCGAGCCCTCCCCCGGCGTCAGCCAATACGGGCGCTTGCGCGTCGTGCCGCGCCATTCGTAAAAACCGTTGGCCGGCAACAGGCAGCGGCGCTCGCGCAGGGCCTGGCGAAACATCGGTTGCTCGGCCACGGTTTCGGCGCGGGCATGGGCCGGCGTGCGGGACAGATCGGTGAGCCACGGCGGCGTCAAACCCCAGCGGGCACGGGCCAATTCACGCTCGCCGTCGGCGCCGGCACGCAGCATCAACACCGAATCATTGGGAGAAATATTCCACTGGGCCTGCTGATCGGCGGGGAAGCCAGGCAGGGCCGCGAAGGCGGGATTCCAGCGAAACAGGGCATAACGTCCACACATGGGGCAACACGACTCTTGATCAAACGAACGTCAGCCTAACAGACCAGCGTGCCGGGAAAGCTTTCCGGTTCATCGCCGGGCATCGGCAGCGCGGCATTGTACGCGGTGATCAACTCGCGGGCGTATTCGGCCTGGTCATTATCCACCGACAAGCCCAGCAGGCCGTAGATCGGCAATTCGCCGGTGCCGCCGAGCAAATCGCGGCCGACCAGATGCGCCTCGACGCCCTCGCTGGCCAACATGCTTTGCAGCAACTCGCCTTCCATCAGGTTTTCCGGTTCGTAGATTCGCTGCATGGATGCCCTCACTCGTTCTCGCTGAACACTTCGAGATGCCACTCCTCTCCATGAACCTGCAACACAAACGTAATTGGCCGACAACACACCTGACAGTCCTCGATATAGGTCTGATCACCCGCCGACAAATCCACAGTCGTCTCGACCTCTTCACCACAATACGGACATTCATACTCTGCAGTTTCCAGCATCGCGGTCTCCCAAGTGACTTGTGCGTATAATCGCCGGTCTATTTGCAGGGCTATTTTTGTCTGGCTAACTTTTCAGACCGTGCCCCGTTGGTTTTCGATCAAAACCTTTACTTACCCTAGCCGTTTCTAACAAGAGAGCATGATGGGCGAATTCGATGCCATCCGACCTTACGACGACAGCGAAGTCCCAGCGGTGCTGGCACGCTTGCTCGGCGACAAGGCGTTTCTAGATATCCTCACCCACTTCCGCTTCCCGCGTTTTGCCGGTGCCTTCGGCTGGATGCTCAAACCTCTTATAGCTCATCGGCTGCGCCGTGAGTTCGCCGGCATCGATTCGGTGGCCACGCTGCAGGACAAAGTCGAGTATTACGTCGACCACACCATCGAGCGCGCCACGGACGGTGTCACGTACACCGGCGTCGAGCAATTCAAGTCCGGCAGCGCCTACCTGTTCATCGCCAACCACCGCGACATCGTGATGGACCCGGCCTTCGTCAACTATGCCGTGTACCACGCAGGCCTGCCGACGCCGCGCATCGCGATTGGCGACAACCTGCTGCAAAAGCCCTTCGTCAGCGACCTGATGCGCCTGAACAAGAGCTTCATCGTGCACCGTTCGATCACCGGTCGCCGCGAGAAAATGGCGGCTTATCAGTTGTTGTCGGCGTACATCAACCACTCGATCCGCAACGATTGCGCCTCCATCTGGATCGCGCAGGCCGAAGGCCGGGCCAAGGACGGCGACGACCGCACCGAGTCGGCGATCCTCAAGATGTTCCACATGAGCCGCAAGGACGAGCCGTTCGGCGAAGTCATCCGCTCGCTGAACGTCACCCCGGTGTCGATCAGCTACGAATACGACCCGTGCGACCAGGCCAAGGCCCGCGAACTCTACATCCGCGCCACCACCGGCACCTACACCAAGGCGCCAGGCGAGGACGACGTGAGCATCGCCAAGGGCATTACCGGCTACAAGGGGCGAGTCCACGTGAACTTCGCCGCGCCGATCACCGAGCTGTTCGAAGACACCAAGCAATTGGCGGTCGAAATGGACAAGCAGATTCTCGGCGGCTACCGCTTGTTCCCGGTGCACTACCTGGCTTACGCGCAGTGGAAGGATGCCGACCCGCAGTTGCAGGTGCCGAAAGCGTCTGATGTGTTTGCTGCCGACGAACTGGCGAAAGCCCAGGAAGAATGGCAACAGCGCCTGGACGCTTGCCCGGAAGAACATCGTCCGTTCCTGGTGCTGCAATACGCCACGCCGGTGCGTAATCAGTACCGTGTGAAGGCCGGGTTGCCGCTCTAAAACTGTGGGAGCGGGCTTGCTCGCGAAGGCGGCGTGTCAGTCAACATCAATGCAGCTGACACTCCGCTTTCGCGAGCAAGCCCGCTCCCACAGGGGTTACGGTGTGCTCAAACGCGCGTGCTGATCCAAGACACCAGCAGCGCCAACCCCAGGCAGGCGAAACCGAAGCGATAGAAAAACCGGTTCATACGCAAGGTCGCACCATCCAGCATCAACATCGGCTCATCGATGCGACGGCTCTGGCTCTGCGCTTCGAGGTTGGCCAACGCGCGTTGTTCACGACGACGCGTGGCGTGCAGCAGCCAGCTGCCCGGAAAGGCCAGCAGCAAGGCGAGCAGGTTGATCAATTTGGCGGGATGGGCGGTAAACAGCGTCATCAAATGCAGCGACATCACGAACCTCGGACAAAACTGGTGTGGCGGAAGCCAGATCGACGACCGCGGCGCGGATTCTACCGAAAGCCGTCCCTCCTGCCCGCCGCTATACGATAAATAACTCACCATTTGGCAGATTCCTGTCCTGCGTCACGGCTTCGTCATCTGAATGCGCCAATCTCTCGCCCCACCAAAACCGACATGGATACCGTCATGCTGCACGCTGAAAACCAGGATCGCCTCTATCTCATTGCTCAAAGCGACGAACAACAAACTTTGGTCGGCAGCCTTGCCTTCAACGTTCAGGATCGTCATTGGCTGGTGTATTGCGCGCTGGGCGGGCATCAACATGCGGATCTGCCGGAGGCGGATTTGCTGACAGGGGTGAGTGTGCTGGAGTTTTACTCGCAAGCCGCCTGACACCAACGCCAATACCTTTGTAGGAGCGAGGCTTGCCCGCGAAGACGGTGTGTCAGGCGACATCAATGTTGAATGAGAGGCCGCCTTCGCGGGCAAGCCTCGCTCCTACAGGGGGCTAGGTGAATTCGAGATATCAGCAGGCACAAAAAAGCCCGGGGCCATCACTGGCGCCGGGCTTTTTGATTTCAGCGAAAACTTATTCGCCGAGAATCTGACCCACGGTCGGGTCCTTGAACAGGCGCGTCAACGCATCGCTCAACACATCGCTGACCAGCTTGGTGTTGGTTTCCTGGTTCGGCGCCATGCCGAAACGCTGATCCAGGGATGCACCGTAACGACCGCTGTAGCGGCGGTTGGCGTTCTGCACGTCAGAGCGGAAGGTCGCGCCGATGGTCGCCTCGGTCACATACATGCCTTCTTTAGGCGACTGATACTTCAGCTCGGCCAGGGTCACGGTCAGTTGCGGGGCATTCGGCGCATTGTTAGTCGGGGTAAAGCCGAGCAAGCGCACGGCCGCTTCGGCCTGGGCCTGCAGCTTCGGCAGAATCTGCGCGCCCTGCACCGTGATCGCGCTGGTCTCCGGATACAGACCGCCACGGGTGCCCAGGGTTGGCGACGGACGACCGTCCACCACACGCACCACGACTGGCTGGCCATGGCCGACCGGTGCCAGCTGAGTGGTCAGCTTCGGCTCCGGACTCAGTTGTTGCGGGCTGTGGGCGCAGCCAACCAGGGTCAAACTGGTCACAGTGATCAAACCGAACAACAGGCGTTGCAACATGCTCTTCTCTCCAGAATCAGGCACAAACAGGCCGGCAGTATAGCGGTGCGCCACTGCGGGTAACTAGCGTCATGCAACGAATACCAGAATCTCAGACAAACCCCGTGGACCGCGGTTCCTGTCACACATCGTTCACCCTCCTTTCACCTGCGCGTCACGACTTGCTGACAACGTATGCGGTAAATCCCACGAGGTATTTCCCATGCGCCTACTCGTCTCCCTGTTCACACCGCGCCCGTTGCATCGCTGCTTCGCCCTGCTCGACCGCAACGGCCATTGCCAGGCATTCAAGCAGTGCAGCCTCCAGCCGATGGGCGATGGCTGGGTCGAAATCGAAGAAATCCGCCTCAACTGGCTGCACCATCCCCTGCCCGCCAGCGCCCGTGTCAACCAGCGCCAACCCCGCGCTCGCGCTCAACAACTGCTGGCGACCTGACCAGACGCCTAATAAAAGTCATTAAACACGTCCATTTCCCCGCGTTTCTTAGATACAATCTCCCCCCGATTATAAGGACGTCTCCTGATCGGGCCTCGCAGCAATCGTCAATGCTTCGGTATTGGCACCCCGCACCGCCCACAGAGAGCCGCCCACACAGATCGAGTGAAGCTGGCGCGCTTGCTGTTCCTTGAGCAAAAACCCCACTTTTCGCGAATCTGCAGAGCTGTCATTACGCTCGGTCACTGAGCTGTTTGCCCGTTTTGCCTGTCATGTATTCCATGGCGGCGATCCATCCGGGCACGGTGCCAGGCTGGGACAGCCCTTTTTTGAGGTTCACGTCTTCAAAAGAGCGTGAAAAAAACGGGTTTTCACAACTTCACAAGAGTGTGGCGAGCAAATGAATAGTTTTGCGTCTGAACATGCACCATTAGCGTCTGAAACAGCCCAACGACACAGGACCGAGTATTCCTCGAACACCGGAGCCTGAAGCCTGTCCGCTACGGATTTGGTTGCACAAACGGATGTCTCGACCATAAGTCGAATTGCCAGTCGCGCGTTGAAATGAGTTCATTGACCTCATAAACCCGGCCGGTAGCGTCCGTCGAAGTTGCGATAAATTGCGAAGATTCGGACATGGCGACACTGCCATGGGTACCTGGGGCATCACTGACACGCCCCGAACGCCTGGCAGCCATGCCGACAATTTGGTGCTGCAGATTTTGGAGACGCGTTAAATGGCGCATAACGAAGCAGTCGACGTAGTACTGGTTGGGGCCGGCATCATGAGTGCCACCCTCGCTGTACTGCTCAAAGAGCTCGACCCCGCGATCAAGCTGGAAGTCGTCGAGCTGATGGATTCCGGTGCCGCGGAGAGTTCCAACCCGTGGAACAACGCCGGTACCGGTCACGCCGGGCTGTGTGAGCTCAATTACACGCCGCAGGCCGCCGACGGCACCGTCGACATCAAGAAAGCCGTGCACATCAACACTCAGTTTGAAGTGTCGAAGCAGTTCTGGTCCTACCTGACCAAAAAAGGCACCTTCGGCTCGTGCAAGACCTTCATCAGCCCGGTGCCGCACCTGAGCTTCGTCCAGGGCGACAGCGGCGTGTCCTTCCTCAAGGAACGCTTCAAGGTGCTGAGCAAGCACCATGCCTTCGCGGACATGGAATACACCGAAGACAAGGCAAAAATGGCCGACTGGATGCCATTGATGATGCCGGGGCGTGACGCTGGCGAAACCCTCGCCGCCACCCGTGTGATCAATGGCACCGACGTCAACTTCGGCGCGCTGACCAACCAGTTGCTCAAGCACCTGACCAGCGCACCCGATGCCCAGGTCAAGTACTGCAAGCGCGTGACCGGCCTGAAGCGCAACAACGGCGGCTGGACCGTCAGCATCAAGGACGTCAACAGCGGCAATACCCGCGAAGTCGACGCCAAATTCGTGTTCCTCGGCGCGGGCGGCGCGGCATTGCCGTTGTTGCAGGCCTCGGGCATCGAAGAAAGCAAAGGCTTCGGCGGCTTCCCGATCAGCGGCCAGTGGCTGCGTTGCGACAACCCGGAAGTGGTCAAGCATCACCAGGCCAAGGTGTACAGCCAGGCTGCAGTGGGTTCGCCACCGATGTCGGTGCCGCACCTGGACACTCGCGTGGTCGATGGCAAGAAGTCCCTGCTGTTCGGACCTTACGCCGGTTTCACCACCAAGTTCCTCAAGCACGGCTCCTTCATGGACCTGCCGATGTCGGTTCGCGCCGGCAACATCGGCCCGATGCTGGCCGTGGCGAAAAACAACATGGACCTGACCAAGTACCTGGTCAGCGAAGTGATGCAGTCGATGGAGCAGCGTCTGGATTCCCTGCGTCGCTTCTACCCTGAAGCGAAAGCCGAAGACTGGCGCCTGGAAGTGGCCGGCCAACGGGTGCAGATCATCAAGAAAGACCCGAAAAAGGGCGGCGTTCTGCAGTTCGGTACCGAACTGGTCGCGGCCAAGGACGGTTCCCTTGCTGCCCTGCTGGGCGCTTCGCCAGGCGCGTCGGTGACCGTTTCGATCATGCTGGAACTGATCGAAAAATGCTTCCCGGCCCAAGCGTCCGGCGAGTGGGCAGCCAAACTGGCGGAAATCTTCCCGGCCCGGGAAAAGGTTCTGGAAACCGATGCTGCGCTGTATCGCAAGATCAACGCGCAGAACAACATCGCACTGGAACTGGTTGAAGAAAGCAGCGAGACACCAAGCTTCGCTTGATCGTCGCGCATAAAAAACGCCCCGTTCTCATTGAGAGCGGGGCGTTTTTTTATGCCTGTTTCACGACAAACCTGATCCTGTGCGCCTGTTCCTTGGCAAATCTGA